>NZ_QGHD01000001.1:0-350079 GCF_003148885.1 Hallerella porci
CTATGGGGTGAGCGAGAACGCCATCAAGACCCAGATCTGGGTAACCCTCATCGCGAACCTTCTCCTGACCCTTGTGCAGCGCAGCCTTGAACGGCACTGGAGCTTTTCCGGACTTGCGACAATGATGCGAATAATCCTGATGCTCTACATTGACATGTTTGACTTTTTTGAACATCCAACAAGGGACTGGGAACGCATGCTGCAGCATCCACCTTGCCCATCGTAGCGTCCAAATTTCTAGGGAGGGGGCTTTCAACGGCAAAATCAAAGTCTAGACCGCGTAAATTCTGGGGTCTAGACGTTCTGAAAATTTTCTCCGGACACTAATATAAAAAAATATTTATCTACATCACAATCACCTTCACACTGAAGCGAATATGCATTGGGAACAAGGCATAAAATGCAAATCAAAATTGCACTTGAAATCAATTTATTTATCATCATTTGGCCTATTTTCGATGCATTTGGTCGAGTCTTGTTTTATGGTTTCAAGATAATCGTTGCTGTAGCCCTTGTCTTTATAATTTGTTTTCAGCAATGAATTCGCTCTGCGCTCATAACGAAATACACAGTCTGAATTTTTGTTCAAGTTAATATTGCTATACTGTGTCATAAGTTTATTTATTGAATCCGTGCACCACGACGAGTTTCCATTTATTTTGTTGAAATAAGCCCATAAAAGTAATGCCTCTTCGAATGCATCGACCTCCTGGCGAATATCTTTATTTTGAACATATGGAACCCATTCTGGATTATTCCTGCGTTACCAAATATGTCTTGCTTCATGTAATGCTGTTAACTGCATATAGGGATCATCTAAGTTATATGGGGAAAAATTATCATGATTGAAGTTTAGAAAAATAGTAACACTATCATTGCGAAAAATCGGATAACCTATTTCGTTTCCGCTTTGCTCTTATTCGAGGATGAGCAAATCATCCTCTTTTCTTTTATATCTAAATTTTAATTATGCAAAAATTAAAATGGAATTTTCTTTGGGTTTGTGTCGCTATTATTTTTGCGGCATGTTCCGATTCGGAATCAAATCACATTACGAATAACTACAATAGCTCGGTGCTTTCAATTTATCATCTTGGAACCTGTGATGAGAATAATGCAGGGAATATTGTTTTTGTTGAAAAAGATTCGGCGGACTATGTCTGCTTCAATAAAAAATGGGTTTTAATTCAAGACGATTCTCTTCATTCGGATACCTTGAAAATTCTAGATACATTGATTTTAACAAAGATGGATACGCTGAAAATTCGAGATACGTTAACTCTTTCCAAAACAGATACGTTGAAAATTCGAGATACGTTAACTCTTTCCAAAACAGATACGCTGACAGTCCGAGATACGTTGACTTTAACGAAAACAGATACACTAAAAATCCAAGATACAATTATAGTGAATGTTCGGGATACGATTATCGCTTATGGAATTTCTCGCACAATTGATGATTTAGAAAAACTTGGCTCCTGCACTGCTTCAAATGAAAATGAACTTGTCTTTAACGAAATGAATCAGGCATATTATCTGTGTCAAAATGGAAACTGGACTGTTTTAATTCTAGAACCGAAGCCGGATACAGTATCGACTGTGGAAGATTTGCCTTCATGCAATTCTTTGAGAACGGGTGATAGTGTTTATGTTGAGAATCAATCGGTAAAATATATTTGCACTGCCGGCCAATGGACGCTCGCGTTAGATACCTTGGTAGATTTGGGGCTGAGTGTAAAATGGGCTAGCGTCAATATTGGCGCCGCTCTCCCTGCAGATTATGGCAACTATTACTCGTGGGGAGAATCTGCACCTAAGGCAAAATATACCGCAGACAATAGCGAGATGAATAATGGAAATGGCGCTTTGAAAATTTCAGGCGCAAGAGATGCGGCTACCGCAAACTGGGGCGCCAAATATCGTATGCCGACAGGCGCTGAATTAAAAGAACTTGCTAACAATTGCTCCTTTACAGCGTCAACAAGGGTGAATAGTCAAGGAAAAAGTGTCCAAGGCTATAATGTAAAATGCAAAACAGATAATACGCTGTTTTTACCGCTTGCAGGTTATAAAGAATCTTCTTTAACAAAAAGCGTAGGTGAACTTGCATATTTTTGGGGATCAGATGCTATTTACAACGATGGCCTGCGACTTGTGTATGCGCTTTTTTTGTCCACGTCAAAACATTCAGCCGCAGCAAGTTACCTTTGCATAAACGGGTATTCGGTTCGTGCGGTTTCTGCGGATTAAAAAAGACCCGAGCAGAGCCCGAGTCTTTTGTTTTTGCAAATTCAGTTTTTTACTTCAGCATGATTTTTTGTGAGAAGTCAATTCCTTGGCCTTTCACTTTGACGAAGTAAACGCCCTTGGCGGCTTGAATTTTGAATTCGTGAGTGCCTGCAGAAATCGGGCCGTTGTGAAGGGTAGAAACCTTGTGGCCGGTTGCATCAAAGAGAATTGCTTTGACATTTGTCGAACGGGTGAAAGACAAACTTAAAGCGTTTCCGTTGAGGTGCAAAGCTTTTGCATTCACTGCAGAGCGTTTGGAAATTCCGTTTGTATAATTTTCGTCGTAGACAATTTTGATTTCAGGAATTTCGACTTCGGTCATGCCAAAGCCACGGCTAAAGGCATCGTATTTGTCTTCGTTAAAGTTGAAGAGCGTATCGGTTCCGGCAACGATATCGTCGAACAAAACGGTTCCCTTGTAATCCTTTGCGTAATTGGCGAGGACGATGGATACCGTTTTATTGCGGTTCGTCAAGGTCGAAATATCGTAGCTGCAAAGTTTCGATTCGCCTGCGGCCACTTTGCAACTGCCGTCGGTTTCGGTCCAAGTCCAGGCATCGGTAAGCTTAAAGATTAAATAAATATCCGCTTCGGTTTTGCCATTATTTTTGACCTTCATCGTGAGGGTGTTAGCCTTTGACAAATCCAAACCGGCTTTATTTTGGTATTCGATTTGCGGATTGCCACCGCCAAAGGTCACTGCCATTTTGCCGTCGCCGCCAGCTTCTTCGATAACGACATCCTTGATTTTAATCGAAGCTTCTTCTGTGGCAGCTAAAGTTTTCATGGCCGCTAAAGCCGGGTCAATCGTGTAGCTGTAACCGCCAAATTTATCTTCGGTTTTGTCGCCGATGTACTGCCAAGCGAGTGCGCCTGCGTAGCCGCCGTCAAAAGCCTTGCGGTAGCATTCTTCGGTCGTGATTTCCGTTTTGGCTGCCATTGCCGCATTGTATGTATCGCCGGCCCAACCGCTTGCCGGGAATTCGCCGATAATCATCGGTTTCGAATCGTAACCGTAAGTGGTCGCCATTTGGGCTGCGGTATTTACAAACGGAGAAATTGCATCGGCCTGGTAATACGGGTAATAATGCGTTTGGAAAAAGTCCAAGGTGCCGTTTGCTTTTCCGCCTGCGGCAATGAGGGCGGCATCGTTCCAATTCTTTTGGAACTTAATATTGACGCTACCCGTAGAAACCAAAAGCGTGGGGTCAACCGTGTGAATGGCCGAGGCGACTTCGTTCGTAAATTTCTGAATCTTCGCTAAAGCCATTTTTTGAGCCGTCCAGCCTTCGCATTCCGATGTCATGCCTTCGGGTTCATTAAAGACTTCCCAAGTCATAAGCGCTTTATGGTTTCCGATGGCTTTGACCACAGGAATCAAAACGTTATCGATGAAAGCTTTGGTGCCCGCTTCTTCAAAAAGAAGCTTATTCGCTTCGAAATCGACTTTGTCGCCGGTGTATAAACCCCACTGCTCAGGTTCCATCAAGTTGTGGCTGAATAAGCACATCGAAACCATCACGCCATATTCTTCGGCAATGTCCAATGCCTTTTTCATATTGGCGATTGTACTTGCCTTCGGGCCTGTGACCAAGTGCGTCGTTTCGTCGATTGTCGGGCTTTGGCTCATATTGTTAAAAAGCCACCAGCGAATGGAGTTTCCGCCCGCTGCGCGTGTGCCTTCGACGGCTTTACGCCAAGCGTTTTCGTTGAGAGGCGATTCGCCGACGTCGGAATTATAATCGGACCAAGCGAGGTTTGTCCCGCTAAAGAAGATTTTTTTGCCGTTATACATTAAGTCTGTACCGGAAACGGTAAGACCGGGGGCGGCGTAAGCAGCGGAACCTACGAGGGCAGCTGCTAAGAGAGTTTTAGACCACAATTTCATCTTTTTCTCCTAAAAAGTGTGACTTTAAAATAATTTCTAAAACAAAAAAAAGCGCAGCTTTGCTGCGCCTTTCTTCTGCTTTCTAACTTCTAAAATTTTCGTTAAACGTTAAACAGATAATACATAATATCGCCGTCTTGGACGACATAATCCTTGCCTTCGGTGCGGACGACTCCCGCTTCTTTGGCTGCGTTCCAAGAACCGTATTTTTGGAAGTCGGCAAAGCTCAAGGTTTCGGCGCGGATGAAGCCTTTTTCGAAATCGGAGTGGATGACGCCTGCGCATTGCGGCGCTTTGGAACCTTTTTCAAATGTCCAAGCGCGGCATTCTTTTTCGCCGGCGGTGAAGAAGGTTTGAAGCCCGAGAATGCGGTAGCCTTCGCGGACAACGGTATCCAAACCGGATTCGTCCATGCCGTAATCTTTCAAAAGTTCTGCCTTGTCGGCGGGTTCTAACTTCGAAAGTTCTTCTTCGATTTTACCGCTGATGACGACGACCGAAGCATTTTGCTTTTTCGCAAATTCTTTGAGTTTATCGACGTAAGCGTTGCCTTTATTTTCCAAATCTTCTTCGCGGATGTTTGCGCAGTAGAAAATCGGCTTGGCGGTGAGAAGTGCTAAATCTTGAATAATCAAATCGACAGCGTCGCTTGTTCCAATGTATTCGCGGGCGCTGTGACCGCTTTCCAAACCTTTCTTCAAGAGTTCGCAAGCGTCGGCGTTTTCTTTGGCTTTGGCGTTGCCGGTGCGAGCCATTTTATTTTCGGTGCTGAAACGCTTGTCAATCGATTCCAAATCCTTGAGGATGAGTTCGGTTTCGATGATATCCACATCGCGGACGGGGTCCACGTTTCCGAGAACGTGGGTAATGTCTGCGTCGTCAAAGCAGCGGACGACTTCCATAATCGCATTGCATTCGCGGATGTGCGTGAGGAATTTGTTGCCGAGTCCTTCGCCATTGCTTGCGCCTTTGACAAGACCTGCGATATCGACGAATTCGGTAACCGCTGGGACAATTGACTTCGGGTTATAAACTTTGACGAGTTCGTTTAAGCGTTCGTCGGGCACGCTGACCATGCCGACATTCGGTTCGATAGTGCAAAACGGATAGTTCGCCGCTTCGGCGCCAGCATTTGTAATGGCATTAAAAATTGTGCTTTTGCCGACATTGGGAAGACCGACGATACCGCATTTCAAACTCATGATGAACTCCTTATTTTTTGCGCAGACAAAAATAGATAAAAAAGGAGGAATGAGAAGTTAGTGGTTAGTGGTCAGTGGTCAGTGATTAGTGGTTAGGGAATTTAACCGCAGAATTGCAAGGATATATTTGGCGGGTAAAATGCCACCTTTCAAAAGTGCAATGACGCATTTGGCGGGTAAAATGTCACCATTCAAAAGTGCAATGACGCATTTGGCGGGTAAAACGGCCCCTTTCAAAAGTGAATTGCCAGATTTGGTAGTAAAAACAGCTCCTTTCAAAAGTGCATGGACACATTTGGTGAGTAAAACGGCACCTTGCAAAAGTGCACGAGAGAAAATGCGAATTATTTTCACTCATTTTATATATTTGCTTAACATTATCAAAAACAAAAATCTCATGAATGACCATTTGAATTTTTCGGGTTTAAAAATTTTACTCGTCGAAGATAACGAACTCAATTTGGAAATTGCTTCGACCATTTTAGAAGGCGTTGGCTTCGAAATTGAAACCGCCGAAAATGGAAAAATCGCCGTCGAAAAAGTTACGCAGGAAAATTGCCGTTACGATTTGATTTTGATGGACATTCAAATGCCCGTGATGGATGGTTACACGGCCACGCGAAAAATTCGCGCATTGAATTCGGCGTATTGTAAAACGGTTCCGATTATCGCGATGACTGCAAACGCTTTCGAAGAAGACAAAAAGAATGCCCTTGCCGCGGGCATGAACGATCACATCGCCAAACCGATTGATATTACCGCCTTCGGGAAAATTTTGAAAAGATGGCTAAAGACAAACAAAAATGTTTGAAAACGACTAAAAATGCGACAAATTTGAAGTAAATGAAATTTTACGCAAATTTTGGTTGATTTTTTGCTGATTAAAGCGTCTATATAGATGGGTCTCTCATTTTAACCATAATTAGAAGGAGGTAAAAAATGAGAGAACTCAATTTCAAGAAGATGTTGTTTACTTCTTTGACGGTGGCGGCTTGCCTGATGGGCTGTTCCCAAGGCGAAGGCCCCGAAGGCGCATCCACACTCAAAACTTCTGTTCATTTGGATGTGGCGTGCAAAACGGTTCCGCTGACCGATAGTTTGGTTTTGGATTTGTTGGGGCCGGACACATTTCATGTCGTCCTCGGAAAAGACGAATCCGCTTACGATAAATTGCTGAATGCGGGCGAGTGGACCTTTGCCGCGAAGCTTTATGCCAACGGCATGTTGGTGCAGCAAGGGGAAACGGCGACGGAACTTTCTTCGGGCGGGGAAGTCGTGATTCCGATTGCGATGCACGCTGTCGCAGGATTTCTCTTTGTGCAAATTCCGCTCGGATTTGAAAATCAGCCCGGCGTGGCGAGCGGCATTTTGACGATTTCTGCGGGCGAAAAATCTACCGATTATGATTTCGTCATCGCGGACGGTTTTGCAACGGCGACGACCGAAATGCTCGCCTTGGGCGAAACATATCGGGTGCAAATCAAATTGAAATCGAAAGCGGGAAGCGTCTTGTATGAGATGGATTCGCAAGTCATGATCGACGGCGAAAATTTTGCGCAGAGTTGGTCGCTCAAAACATTGCAAGTCGAAGTTTCTCTTTCGATTGTAAGCGACTCGCTGAAAACGTTAACGGCGACGGCGTTTATTCCTTCGAAACTTCGGAAAGTGCAAAGCGGTGATCTTCTCATCACGGAATTTCAGACCGAAACCAAAGCGGAATTTGTCGAATATTATAATGCGACAATCGATACGTTGGATCTTTCGGGATGTTCTCTGTATGCGACGAGCAGTTCTTCCGTTAAAGCTGTCACAGAACCGTTAGAATCCGTAAAAATTTTGCCGAATTCTTATTTGGTTTTTGGAACGGATTCCTTGGAAGGTCGCGATGTCTTGGCGACTTTGAATATGCCGGGGACGAAGGGTTCTATCGTTTTCCGCTGCGAAGGGGTGGCGGTGGATTCTTTTTACTATGTCAGCAGCAAAACGCAAGATTTGGATCCGGAACAGTATGGCGCTTACGATCCGTTTGCGATTACATCCAATTCGAAGCAGAGTTTGCAGCTTCCGCTGAAGAATTACAAAAAGCGCTCCGCAGGAAGCGCTTGGTGCAAAGGGGAAATTTCGTTACACGAAAATGCTTCGTGTGAAGAATAATTAACGCATGCGATAAGCAGAAATCGGTCTGCGAAAACGCGGATTTTCTAAAATGCTCGCCCAAATGAAGCCTTTGCGGGCTTCTTTGGGATTGAACGCTATTTTAGAATGAGAAACGTGCGCCGATTGCAAATCGGAATCCGAAATTTCGGCGGCAGTCGTTTCGTCTTGAATTTCAAAGTCCGATTCGCTTTCGAAATCCGTAGAATAATCGAAATTCTGCTTAGTGAAAGTCTCGGGCTCGGGCGCTTTGGCGGTGAAAACTTCTGCGGAAGAATTTTCCGGAGCAGAATTTGTTTCTGCTTTTGTCTCGGGCTTGTCGGCTTTTGTCGAATACGTTTTGGTGTAAGATTCCGTTTTCGTTTCGCCGTTTGAAGTGGTCGTTGTCGTCGAAGAAACTTGAATATCGATATCATTTCCTTCGCCGTCTAACTTCGCTTGCTCTGCGCGAAAACGCCGAATCAATTCTTGGAGCGATTCCGGTGTGTTAATTTCCACATCGGAATTTTCATCATCGTCGTCATCGGAATATTTTTCGGCTTCGAAATCCGGCGGCAAATCGCGCTCGTTTTCGTTTTCACGATGCGGCGTCGAATTGCGTTTACCGCGCTGCTTTAACCAAGCAGCACCGATTTGCAAAGCGATGATTCCGACTAAGATGAGAAGGCTTTCCATGGAAAATCCTTAGACGTTCGGTTGAGACGGTTGTTGTCCATCGCCGAGTCCGAGCTGCGTACGCATTTGCGTATCGGCTTGGATATTTTTCATGTTGTAATAATCCATCACGCCGAGACGACCCGAACGGAGTGCGTCTGCCATTGCCATCGGCACTTGCGCTTCGCTTTCGACGAGTTTTGCGCGCATGTCCATCACTTTGGCTTTCATTTCTTGTTCGGCAGCGGCTGCCATGGCGCGGCGTTCTTCGGCTTTTGCTTGGGCGATTTTTTTGTCGGCTTCAGCGCGATCCGTTTCCAAGCGAGCGCCGATGTTTTGACCCACATCCACGTCAGCGATATCAATCGAAAGAATTTCAAATGCAGTGCCCGCATCCAAACCCGAAGCGAGAACTTTCTGCGAAATCATATTCGGATTTTCGAGAACATCTTTGTGGCTCTTCGCACCACCGATAGAAGAAACGATGCCTTCGCCAACGCGCGCAACGACGGTTTCTTCGCCAGCACCGCCAACGAGTTTTTGAATACTTGCGCGCACGGTAATGCGGGTCACGGCGTGCAGCTGAATTCCGTCCAAAGCGACAGCGCTAACGCGCGGCGTTTCGATAACTTTCGGATTCACCGACATTTGCACTGCTTCGAGAACGTTTCGTCCCGCGAGATCAATGGCTGCGGCTTGCTTAAAATCGAGTTTGATGTTGGCTTTGTTCGCAGCGATTAACGCTTGCACGACGCGCAAAACGCTACCGCCCGACATGTAATGCGCTTCAAGTAAATTTGTATCGACAGGCATTCCCGCTTTGCAGCTCAGAATGCGCGCATCCACAATGATTTTGGGAGGCACTTTCCGGAGTCGCATTCCGATAAGTTGGAACATGCTGACATTTGCCCGAGAAAATAAAGCTTGAAGCCAGAGGCTAAAGAATTTGGCGATAAAAGCCAAAAAGATAAGGGCGACGATTGCTGCTACGATAAAACCCAAAATGGCAATAGAGCTCATAAAAATCCTCATTTGATTGGTTTTAAGTAAATTATATAAAAATTAGCAGCTGAGAAATAGCAATTTGAAAATTATTAGTGTCCGGTAAAACTTTTTAATCCCTGCACTTCTTTTACGGCGAAAGCGAGAACACGATCGAGATGCAAATCTGGGTCGTGATGATTGCAAACTTGTTGGTAAAACTGGTCAAGGCGCAAGTAAATCGCATGTGGAGCTTTTCGAATCTAGTCTCGCTACTCCGTCATGCGCTTGGATACTACTACGACCTTGTTCCGTTCCTCGAAAATCCAGAACGGGTTGCTGCAAGCTCTTTTGTCGGGGGCCGTTCACCACCCGGCCAACTCCAGCTAAATCTTGTCTAGGGGACCCGCAAAACGCAAAGGCACCGCTTTCTGTCGAAATCGGCGCGTATTCAGCATATTGTGTTTATGTTGGAACTTTTACCGGACAGCAATATTTGAAAATAAACGGGAAAAGAGAATGTTCTCGGGGAAATTTTCTATTTTATCGTCGCTATGAAAGATGAACATAAAGGCATTCTTTTTGGTGCTCTCGCCGCAATTTTTTACGGCACAAATCCGCTCGGCGCATTAAATTTAATCGAAGCAAAATTGATTCCGATAAGCATCATTTTTTACCGCATGATGTTTGCGACTTTATTTGTTTTAATCGCTCTTTTGGTTTCTAAAAAGTCTCTTAAATTTCCGAAAGAAAATTTACCCAAAACGATTTCGCTCGGCATTTTATTTGCCGCTTCGGCGTGCTTGCTTTATGAATCTTTCATTTATATGGAAGCGGGAATTGCATCGACGATGCTTTTCTTGTATCCCGTTTTCGTCGCCCTTTTAATGCTGATTTTGTATAAAGAAAAACTCACAAAACAAATTGTGATTTCAATTCTTGTCGCCCTCGTGGGAGTTGCATTCTTAACCAAAAGTGAAAATGGATTTTTAAGCGTCACAGGAATTATTCTCGTTATACTTTCATCGTTAACTTATTCGTTTTATATGATTATTGCGGCGCGTTTATCGAAGCCTGTGGGATCTTTAAAACTCAATTTTTATGTGCTTCTATTTGGAACTTTAGGCATGTTCCTTTTCACTTCATTTGCTCCCGGACATGAACTTCAAAAATTGCCGAGTTTCACGGCTGCCTTATGGACGATGGAACTTGGCTTTGTCCCGACTCTTTTATCGCTGATTTTTATGGTGAAAGCAATCAAAATTATCGGCTCCACCAAAACTGCAATTCTCGGAGCCTTAGAGCCTTTAACTGCGGTATGTGTCGGCGTTTTCATTTTCCACGAATCTTTTACTTGGCGCCTTTGCGTGGGAATTATTTTGATTTTATCATCCGTGATTATGATTGCAGTGAAAAAGAAAAATTAGGTCACTTCTCATTCCTCATTTTTTACATTTATTCCATGGAAAAAATTTTCTTGGCATTTTTCTTGTTTGCGGTTTTAGGTTGTGCGGGGAATCGGGCGGAGTCTTCGCCTTCGGGGGATTCGGGCTGCGATGATTGTGGGGAACAAGGAGAATTGGAACTTGAAATTCACGATGAAAAAGGTTATGTAGAAATCAATCCGGACGCGATGAAAATGTGGAATGCTTCGGCGGTGCTCGGGAGTTTCCCGTCGCAGAAAATTGTCGCAGAATGTCCGGAGGAAAATAAAATTTGCCACAGCTTTAGCGATGATGCTGTAGATTTTGATTTGGCGCATTTTGAAGATTCGTTAATCGAAACGCGTTTTTCAAAAATGCAACATGAAGAAATGTTAGAAGGTTTACGAATTCCGGATGCGGATTCGCTCGAAATGCGAAAAAGAATGGCGGCAATTTTAGACGCTCATTTTGCCGATGGAAAAAGTTTGAAAGATTTATCGCCGTGGGAAGAACGCGCCGATTTTCCTATCGTCTATTCTGCTTTTAATCGCGAAGTTTCACCGCAACTCAAAAAAAAACTGCAGGAAATTTTCAAAAAATATCGCGTGCGTTATGTGAGCATTCCCGTTTATGTGCAAGTGAGCATTCGCCCGAAGCTCGGAAAAAAAGGCGGCTTCGTTTGGAAATCGCTTTGGACTCTTTGGGATGTTCGTTTAGGCGAACTTGTCTTTTTGAATTATCAAGAATTTATTGCGGAAACGACAAGCCGAATTCCGCCCGAGCGCGGTTGGGCAAAACCGTTTGCGGAGCGTTTAGGAAAAGCGCTTTCGCGTGATCCGAAGACGATTGAAAATCATTAAAATTTTGAAGTGAGAAGACAGTAGGCAAGTAAAAGAAGCATGCCGTCGTAATAGCGCCACGTTCCTGTCGGCGTTGGCGTTTCCCAAAGTTTCTGTAAAAAATAGCGGGCGAGTTCTGCATCGTCGGAATTGTTAATGTCGAGCGCGCAAGTGGCTGCGGCGTTCATCGCCATTAAACCGGTCGTGAGTTCGCGGGCATTGGGCGCAGGCGTTCCGTCGATTTGATAATCGGCGAAAACCGTTTTTTGCGAACGGAAAAATTGCAGATATTTTCGACAAATTTTTTGTTCAAAATCTTTGGCGTTTTGGCAGATATTTTCTGCGGGCTTTGAAATTTCCGACGAAAAATCTAACGCTAAATTGAGAACGACGCGCCAAGAGTCGCCGCTAAAGTAATGACTCATCGGATTAAAATTTGTCGCTTTCGGTTCGCCATTAAATTCGGTGTAATCAGCGGCAAGTCCTGTTTCGGGATGCATCGCGTGTTTTAAAAAATGGATGCTTTCGGCGTAAACGGCTTCCCAGAATTTGTCACCGGTTTCTTCGGCGAAAAGACGATAAAAGAAAAGGGTGTGATAACTCGGATCGGTAAAATCGTTTCCGGTCATCGGCGAAAAACGAACAGCGGCGCGGGATTCATCGAACATCGCACGGACATTTCCGGCGGGAATTTTATGCGCCATCGCTTGCAATAATTCACACGCTTCTTTTTTATAAGCGGGCTTTTGAAATTTTTTCGCGGCGAGAAGAAGTGCTGCGGCAAAATATTCTTCGCCATCGGGAGCGGCTCCCGGATCCATTTTGTAAAAGTCGGAATGTTTAGAATTGGGAAGTCCCACTTGCCACGCAAAATACGGCGCATAATTCCCTGAAGAATTTTGCAGATAATTTTTTGAAAATTGCCAAAGCGATTCGAAGAGATTTTCTTCGCCGAGTTTTGCGGCAATATACATGCCGTAACTCATTCCTTCGCTGCGGATATCTTGATGCCCGATGTCAACAATGTAGCGGAGAGAATTTGTAGAAAAGCAAACGCATTCTTTTTCGGCGTCACCGAAAAAAAGTTTTTGAAAATGAGAACGAAATTTTTCGAGGGCTTCGGCTTCGCTTTTTCCGATGAGCTGAAAAGGATTTTTCATTTTAAAAATGTGCTTTGAAAAATTTCAAAGAGCGGGGAACCGTTTTTGAAAAGGTGAGTTTGCATGCCGACGGAAGCAGCGCCGCGAATATCGCGTTCGGGATCATCGCCGACGAAAAGGGTTTCGTTTGCTTGTGTGCCCAAACGGTCTAATGCGATTTGGAAAATTTCGGGGGCGGGTTTTTTCGTGTGCACTTCGCCCGAAATAATGACGGCGTCGAGTAATTTCAAAAGGCCGTGTTGACGCAAAACTTTGCGGACATGTGGCGCGTGCTCAAAATTGGAAATAATACCGAGTTTGATTTTTTCGTCGTGTAATTTTTGAAGAAGCGGAATTGTCTGCGGATGAATGGGAACCATTTTTTGCCAACGATTCATCGAGTTGGCTGCGGTATGTTTGATCCAGTTGTAATCGGGATTTGCACCGAAACTTTCCGCTAAAATTTTTAACCGCAATTCGTAAATGGTAAATCCTTCTTGTTCGGAAATTTCTTCGGAGAAGAAATGCCGACATTGCTTTGCCACTTGCGAAACCGGAACGGAAATGCCGAGATGATTCATCGCGTGCGATAAATCTTCGTGCCATAGCCCGAAAGCCTTCGACATGTTGCCGTAGGTAAAAAGTGTTCCGTAAAGGTCAAAAAGAACGCCGGCGATTTCCATTTTAGATTTCGTAATCGAGGACGCAACGGTCTAGCGAAACTTTTCCGATGAAATTTTTGATTTCGACGTGAGCGGGGAAAGTTTGGTAAAAATCTAAATCCGCTTTGCTGTTAAATGCGGTGACAAGGCCGACGTCCCAAGCGGCGGCGCTGCGATTAAAGTCAACTCCCGATTCGATATCGACGAGTCCGGGAACATTTCCTTTGAGGGTTTTAAATTTTTCGACGATGAGAGCGGCATTTTCCGATGCGCTTTTTCCTTCGGCGTTTTCTTTTAATTTCCAGAGAACGATGTGCTTGATCATAAGTTATCCTTGAACGAGTTTTTGGTAAAGTGAAAATTGTTTTTCAAAGCAATTTTTCCAACTGAATTTTGTGGCGTACGCTTCAGCGTTTTGCTTGAGCTCGGCTAAATTCATTTTGGAAATTTGAAGAATAGCATCGGCGAGAGCTTCGGGAGTGCGCGTTTGCAAAAGAACGCCCGCGCCCGATTTCGTCAAATGTTCTGCGGCAGCTCCTGTGTTGGCTGCGACGAGAGCGTTTCCGCACGCTAAACTTTCGAGAATAGAAAGTCCAAAAGTTTCCCAGCCCGAAAGCGCAAGACCCAAATCGACGCTCGCATAATGGCGCGCCATTTCTGCTTCGCCGTGGATAAATCCTTCGTAGCGGATGTGCTTAAATTTTTGTGCAGCTTCTTGAACGCGCGGTAAATCGGGACCCGTTCCTGCGAAAAGAACTGCGGGCTCGCTTCCCAATTTTTCGACGAGAATGGGATACGCCTCTAAGAATAAACGCAGACCTTTTTCGTCACAAAAACGATGCGGAAAGAAAATGGTGAGGCGATTCGGATCGCCGTCTTTTAATTCATCTACCAAATTTTCATCGCGGGCAGTTGGCGTAAACGTTTCTAAATCGACGCCGAGCGGAATCCAATCCAAGCGTTCTTTGGAAAATCCGAAACGATTCATGCGCTCTAAAACTTCGTCGCAACTCGCTTCGATTTTCGCGTAATTTTTGTATTCGAAACGCGCATAGGCAAAGGCTACGGATTCGGTGATTTTTGCGATTCGCGGCATTTTCCATTTTTCAAAGAAGCGGCGCACATACGTCACCGGAAAATCGGCGTGCCAAAATCCGGTGAGAATCGGCGGCTTCGGCATGCCTTTGCACGCTTTGGAAACGGCCCTCGGAAGAATATACGGCGAACCGACTTCGACGATATCGGGATTGTATTTGGCGAGTGCGACTTTTAAATCGGCATTTTTCCACAAGAAGCGATATTCCCAATTTCCGGGGAAACGAAACGCTTTGGTGTGTTCAATAATGAGAGAATCCGAAATTTTTTCGGTAAAAGTTTTCCCGTCATTTTGCACAAAGACGAGAAGCGCATCGGCTTTATCTTTGTAAAATTTCATGCGTTCGAGATGATAACGGCGAACGCCGCCGCCCGAAGGACTCCAAAAATTATTGTAGTCTACGATGACTAAACGGCTCATGATTCTTTCTCTTTCATACGATACGATTTATCGGAGAAAAGTAAATTCGCTTCGTAGAGAATGGAACCGGAATTTTTGAGATTGACGGTGAGCCAAAGCGCGCCATCTTCTTTGCGTTCGAGCCAGAATGTCGCATCGGCGTCGCGCAAAAATGGCCGCGGTCCAACGAGTTTATCGTCTTCTTTGAAAACGGAACCGCTGACAAAAACCGGAATGTCGAGCTCTTTGTAAAAGTCGAGAATCGCAGAAGAGCGACGCTCATTCAAATCGGGAATATCGCTCCGATCCGAAATGCGCAAATGGTCCACGCCATCGACGATTAAAATCAAATTTTGCTTTTCCGAAAGTTCGGTTTGCAATTCTTTGAGGAAAGCTTCGTATTGGAATGATTCAGTATCTTCCCAAATTTCTAAGCGATCGTTTTTGACGTAGCTGATAATTTTTTGTGTGGCGGTGAGAATTTGATGATTCACATCGTCGTCTTTATTTAACTTGTGCACATCGGTTTCCGAAACGCCCGAAAGCATTGAAATAAAGCGGTTGAGCGCTTCGCGCCGCGGACTATCTAATGCCGCATAAATGACTTTGACATCGGGATTTCCTTCGATTAAATCGAGTGCAAAAGACGAAAGCGCATGACTTTTGTAGCCGTAAGGTTCTGCCGAAAGGAAGTAATAGCCCGGTTGAATGCCGTCTAATGCGTGAGTTAACGCGGGGAAATTTTGTAAACGATAACCGACATCGGAATCGGGATCGCGGCTGATCGCCGTGTTGAAATTTTCTTGAATGTCTTGGAGCAAAACCGTTTTGCGGTGCGTGCGCATCGTATCTTCTTCGGTATCGCGGATGCGTTCTAAGAAAGCCTCGGCGCCATCGGATTGGATTAACGTGTCAGCGGTTTCGCCCGCGGGAAGGATAATCGATTTGAATTTAATGCCTTCGGATTCGGCAAGTTCCAAGCATTTGCGAATGTGCAATTCTTGGTTGCGACGATTCGGTTCTTTGCGCAAAACGAGTGCGATGCTTTCTGCGCCGCAGGATTTGAGTTTGTAAAGATGGCTGCGGTTAAACGGTTGATACATCGTCGAAACGACGCCCGGAATTCCCGCTAAGTCTGCGGTCAAAACATCGAAGACGCCTTCGACGACAATCGGAGACTCAATATCTTGTTGAATGTTGAACGGAATGTCGAGAGGTCCTGACGCATACGAAATGTAAACGTCTTCAAGGGAATTCGCTGGCGTTGTCACATCTAAAAGGCGCCCGTAAACGGAATGCAAAACGCCTTTGGAATTGCGCGCGGGAATCGTTAAACGCGGTTCGTGTGAAAGATCGAGATTGTCCAAATAAAAACTGATTTCGTGGCGCTTTAAACCGCAGAGAAGTCCGTAACTATAAAAGGGTTCGGGGTCGCCGCTATAATAACCGATTCCGTAGAGGCGAGATTGTTCCAAAGTCCAACCGCGGGCTTTTAAAAATTCTGCGGTGGATTCGCTTTTGGTCGCGGCCCAGTTGCAGTAACGCACGAAGCTTTCTAAAACGCGGGATTTCGTGCCGCCGATTTCTTTGGCATGCGGAAAATTTTCATCGTCTTGAGATTTGATTTCGTCTTCGGATGCGCCCCAAAAATCCAAAGCTTCTTTGCGGGCTGCGTTTTCGTCTAAACCGTTAAAGCGGCTGCGCATAATGAATTCGACGAGGTCGCCGCTTGCTCCACAGCTCATGCAATGATAACGCCAATAGCCCAGGGAATCGTAAAAGAATAATGTCGATTCTTCGGGAGCGTGGAAAGGACACTGCGAAAGCAGATTGCGTCCCCAACGGCTGAGCGAAACGCCGAGACGACGTGGGTGCGTTTTCACGCGGGAAAGTCCGATTTTGTCTTCTTCGATAAGCATAGACCACCTCAAAACTCAACTTAGAAATTTCCGGAATGCGGCACTTTTTGCGGGCGGGAAATCGCTGCGTTTTTTCGCGGAAAATTTTTAGGAAACGCGTGAAATGTTACATTTTTCGCATGATTATTCTCGGTGTGGATCCGGGCTCATATACATCCGGTTATGCGTTCCTCGAAAAAAAAGACAGCGGAGAAATTCGCGTTTTGGAATATGGAACGATTTCTGCAAAAGCGCGGGATTCTTTTGAAGATCGCTTGGTAAAAATCGTCACGGATTTAGAAAAATTAGTCGACGCTTACAAGCCGACAGTCTTCAGCATGGAAAGTGCATTCTTTGCAAAAAATGTGCACAGCGCAATGATTCTCGGACATGTCCGCGGCGCAATTCTCGTCATGTGTCGTCGCCGGGGAATGGAATTTTTTGAATATAGTCCGCGTTCGGTGAAGCAAAGTGTAACGGGTGACGGCGCTGCTTCCAAAGAAAAAGTAGCGCTCTTGGTAACGTCGCGTCTCGGCATTTCCCGCACCGATGTAAAGCTCGATGCGACCGATGCTCTTGCGGTTGCGTGCGCACATCTCTTTCCACAAAGTGAATTTATTTGTAAAAAATCCACAAGCAAAACGCGGACGAAAAAGAGTCAACAACTGCGCGAACTCATTTTGAAAATGGGAGGAAAACTGCCCGAATGACGACACTTTCTGCATTTGGCTTAGATGAAAACGGCCTCGTCTCCATTCCCGAAACCGAATATCGCGTTTGCCAAAGTGTGCTCGAACCGCTTGAAAAGTTAACGGCTGTGGCAAAGTCGGCGGGATTTTCGTTGCGCATTGAAAGCGCTTACCGTTCTTTCGAAAGGCAACTTTCCATTTGGAATCGCAAAGCGACGGGGAAGCTCACCCTCCGCGATGCGCAAGGAGTGCCATTTCCCGAACTTCCGCAAGACGAAGAAATTTTAATGCGTGCGATTCTTTTTTGGTCAGCGCTTCCCGGAACATCGCGGCATCACTTCGGAACGGATTTGGATGTCGTCGATGGTAATAGCGTCCCCGCGGGCTACGAAGTAGAACTGACCGAAGAAGAATGCGACGGCATGTTTGCGCCATTTCATCGCTGGCTTTCTTCGCAAATTGACGAAAAAAAATCTTTTGGATTTACCCGCGTTTTTGTCCCCGGCTGCGGAAAAATTCAGCCGGAGCGTTGGCATATTTCGCATCGACCGTCAGCGAGAGAATTAGAAAAATGCTTTGACGAAAAAGCGTTGCGGGCGGTTTATGAAAAAGCGGACATTTGCCTCAAAAGCGCAATTCTCGATAACTTTGATGAACTCATGCGGGATTATGTTTACCCGTATTTTGAAAAATGATGATTCCTTTTCGAAGTCCCGCCGAACAAGGCATTTTCCCGTTTGAACTTTTGGAATACGGGCGTTCTGTCGAAGGAATTCCGCTGCGTTATCTGCCCGCCGAAAAAGAAACGCAACTTTTGATTTTTGCGACGATTCACGGCGAAGAATCCGAAACGACTTTTTTGCTTTCGCGGGCGCTTCGCATGCTTTCTTCGCCTCCGCCTCATGTCGCTTGTATTTTGTGCGCAAATCCCGATGGCATGTTGCGCGGGACGCGGGCAAATTCCCGCGGCGTGGATTTGAACCGAAATTTTCCGACGGCAAATTGGAAAAAAGAAAAAACGCTTTCGCGCTTGGTTTTAGAAGCTCCTCGGATTACGGAACTTTCGACGGGAGAATTTGCAGAAAGCGAGTCCGAAACGCAGGCGCTTGTGCAGTTGATTCAGAAACTTCACGTGAAAAAAGCGGTCGCTCTTCATGCGCCGTTTGGGCTAATCGATTCGGATTCGAAAACGGAACTTGCTTGTGAAATGGAACGCGTCTTTTCGCTTCCGTGGCAAGCGGGAGTGGGCTATCCGACTCCCGGGAGCTTTGGAACATTTGCGCGAGAAAATCAAATCGATTGCGTAACGGTAGAACTGCCGCGCGAAGCTTCGGAAATTTTGATTACGCAGTATGCAGAAAAATTCGCGGATTTTTTACGCCGGTTTTAAAATCAAAAAAGCGTGCTCGTTGCACGCTTCTTGAAATTTCGTAGAATTGAAATGGGGTTAAAATTATTTTCCGGCGGCTTCTAAAATTTTTGTGCGGTTAATGAATCCGATAGCAAATCCGATGACAATGTAACCGCTGCAAAGAAGCATCAAATACGAAAGAATCAAATTCTGAATCGATGTATCCGAAGTGATAAAGAAGAATCCGCAGAGATAAGTGATGACGACGAGGATGATTTGAATTCCCGCGAGAATTTTATTCTTGTGCGGATGCAACTTCGGCAAAAAGCACGGGCTCACCATCATCAAGCCCGAGACGAGCATCACGACGACCGGAATAATCAGAAGGCTCTTGTTAGCGGGATCAAACAGACCGTGAAGAGTCATGTAGCTGAGCAAGATGACGTTAATCGCACCCGCAAATGTGCTCGGAAGTCCCGAGAAATAATTCTTGTACGAGTCGCAGTCCATCGCATTGTATTTTGCAAGGCGCATTGCTGCGCAGAGCACATAAATTGCGAAGACTATAATCACGAGAACCAAGTTTTCACCAAGCCATTCCGAAGCGTTTGCTTTGTAGCTGAAAAAGAGGCAGAACGCGGGCGCAAGACCGAAGCCGACGAGATCGCCTAAACTATCAAATTGCGCACCAAATTCGGAACTCGCATTCACTAAACGCGCAGCAAAACCGTCGAGCTTATCGCAGAGAACCGAAAGCAAAACAAAGTAAGCCGCCATGCGGAAAGGATCTAAAGTCGAATACCCGGAGAACATTCCCGCCGACCAACAAATGGAAAAAACACCGAGCAAAAAGTTCATGCTGGTGAAAGCGTTCGGCAGAATAAAACGAGCTTTTGTCATGGTAAAGTCTCCAAAAACGTGGATACAATCTAATAAAAAAAGCCCGCAAACGAACGGGCTTTTTCAGTTAATTTTCAAGTTTATTGAATCGGCTTGATTTCCCAGAGCGCTTTAATGCTTGCACCGATGACGAGTGCCTGCGGTGGCGCGTACGGATTTTCTTCGGTGGGGAAATTCGTCCAATGCTTTGTTGAGAACTGATAGAACTGCGAAGGACGGTACATCAGCGGAAGCACAGGAATCTTTTCCATAAAGATGCGGTTTAATGCCCGATAGGCGGTTTGTAGGGCTGCGGTATCGGTAAGCGAAGGAATCAAATTGAGAAGGCTATCGGCGCTCGGATCGCTAAAGCGTCCTTGGTTTGAATAAGCTTCTTCGCCGACTGGCTTTGCATCTTTTCCGCTCATCACTTGGTTGAAACGTGTCCACGGAGTCGCGGCAGAAAGGTCGGCGGTCTGCGTTTTCATCAACAAGTCAAATTTCCCGAATCGCAAATCTTTGTCCCATTCGCCGTAATCGACGAAGCGTTGATTTGTCTCGATGCCGAGTTCTTTGAAAGATTCTGCAACGATTTTAATGACATCTTCCCAGTCGGTCCAACCTTGCGGACATTCCAAGTCGAGAGTGCGCAAAAGCTTGCCGTCGGGGCTTTGGAGTTTTCCGTCTTTATCCCACGAATAGCCGGCGTAGCTTAAAATTTTGCGGGCTTTTTCAATGTCATAAGAATAGCCAAATTTTTCCGCATCTTCTTCGTTAAAGTAGCGCGCTTCTTGGTTAAACGGTAAAATGAATCCGGGGCGAACCGCATCCGTGTAATTGGAAACGGCGATGGATTTAATCTTTTCAAAGTTAATTGCGTGAGCGAGAGCGCGTCGGAAAGCGACATCGTTAAAGGGGGCAGTTGTCGTCGCAATGAACAGAGTCGGAATGGAGCCCGGATAATGATACGGTTCTTTCAAACTCCACGCACGAATATCGTCGCGTTTCTTTTCCCAAATGCGCGGCATAAAGATGGACGAAACATCCAAATTGCCTTTTGTCATCGCATTGTTAAAGAGATTGTTGCTCGTATAAAGCGAATGAATCACATAAAGCGGAGCGGGAGCGCGTCCTTCGTGTTTTACATTTCCCCAGTAATTTTCAACGCGTTTGAGGACGATTTTATCGGGGTAGAATGAATCCAAATTATACGGACCCGAAACGACCGGAAGCGAATCATTTTTAAAGGTCAAAACTTTCGCATAGTCGTAAGAGTTGCCTTTTTTTGCCGCTTCGGCTAAAGGTTCAAAAACACTCTTCGGGAGAATGGAAGTTTCGGAAATTAAACTTAAAAGAACCAGCGGATTCTTTTCGGCTTTGTTCATCACAAATTCGATGCGGTTTCCGTTTGCCGAAATGCGGTTGATGTATTGCCATCCGCCGTGACGCGGAGTGGGGAAAATGGAATCCAAATGGAATGTATATAAAACATCGTCGGCGGTGACTTTGTCGCCGTTGCTCCAACGCGCCCGATCGTCTAATTCCACCGTAATTGAAGAATCGGTTTGAGTGAAACTTTTGGCGAGCATCGGTTCTGTTGAACCGTCTAAATTATTATAAGTCAAAAGCGATTCGTACATCAAACGGATATTGCCGTCGATGGGAAAGTTCGGATCGCCGTCTAGCGGGTTAAATGTTGTAGGAGGCGCCCAGTCAAAACCGCCGATATAAAGAGTTTTATTCCGCGGATAGAGAGATTCTTCTGCGGATTTGGATGCGTTTTTGGCATCTTCTTGACAAGCGCTGAAAACTGTACACGCAACAACCCCTAAAACGAGCAGGCTTGCGAAACGATATCTCTGCCGACTTTTTTGTAACACGAATCCACCTTTGTATGTACAATACAATCTCTTTTAAATTTATAGAATGTTTTGATGATTGAATCGAAAATTTTTGTAAAAAAAAGTTACAACTTCGGAAGAGAATGCTGATTTTTAAAGGGGAAATGCGTAAAGTAAGCGTTTCGGCGAAGTGCAGAAAAGGATATTGTCCAAGATGAAAGGCGTGCCTGCGCCGCCGGGAGTCGCGAAGCGTTTTTCGAGAATTCCGCGGGAAAGGGAAATTTTTGCGATATACGATTTTTGGTCGATGTAAAGGCTGTTGCCGTTGACAACGGGATTTGAATAAACGGAACCTTGTCCGGTAAATGTCCAAAGCGGAGAATCGGCGGTGAGTCCGAATAATTGAATTTTTTGATCCGCAGTGCTCACGAGCAGATATTTGATGGTACCAATCGTTACCCAATGTAAAGAAAGGATTGCGGCGTTCGTTTGAATCGTGCGCATTGGATTGGTATTGTTTGCGCTGTAGACGAAAATTTCATTTTTATCGGTGGCGGCTGCGGAGAGAGTGTCCGAAAGGGTTAAGACGGAAACATTTGCTCCAATTTCGCGCAGAGCTTCGGCGTTTTGTCCGGTGGCAGAATTTACAAAACCGATGGAACCTTCTAAGCTAGAAACGGCAATTGTCGAATTGGATAAATCAAAGAGGAATGGCATGTTGAATAATTTTCTTGCCCACGCGATGCTGTAAGTGGGTGCAAGTAATTTTACAAAGTAACCATTCCAAGTGGAAACGTAAATGGCATTGCCCGAAAATTTGATTTGGAAAGGTTTCCCCGGAAGATCGCTGTAGCGCGTTTTTCCGTTGGGCGAAAGATCTTGAATTTGTAAGCGGAATCCGTTTGCGATGGCTAAATGCGAGGCATCGTTTGCAAGGACGGGGCTCGTTTCTAAATTTCCCAAATTTTTCTGCCAGCGAATTTCTCCGGAGGCGGGATCCAGTGCGAAGAGTTGCTGCGCTGCAGGATCGACTGTATATAAATTATGTCCCGCGCTAAAGAGATTGGGGTAGAGAGTCCGCGGAGAAAGCGGAAGAAAATGCACATAATGGGCACCGATAATTTTTGCAAAATGCGAAAGAATCGCTGCGGATGCTTTTGCGTTTCCGAAGGAATAGCGGACGGTATTTGCCCACGCATTCGCGCGTTTCGTTTCATCGGCTTCGGTCTGTTCGAGATGCACCGCTTGCAAATAATTTGCCGTCGGATTTCCGGGTTCAAGGGCAATTGCCGAATCGATGAGCGGCTTTGCCATTTCCCAATTTCGATTGGACATTTCAGCGAAAGCTTGGGAAGCAAATTTCTGCGAAAGAATCGGCTTTTTGCCATAATGCAGCGCAGAAATTGTCATGATTTCGCTGTTTTCAAATGGCAAATAAATGCGGCCTTGACTTTTGAGCGGTTTTGTGGAAAGCGGTTTTCCAAAATGGTAATACCAAAGCGGATGCAATTTTTCATCGACGACGGTGAGAGCTCCTTCTTGCGAAAAAATGCCGAGGGCACCTTTCGCCATTTCAAATAAAATTTCGCCGTCAACCGTTGTGCTCTGCAATTCGTGCCCGGTATTCGGATCTAAAAGTTTAAGCTTTCCGCCGCTTTCTAAAATCGCTAAGCGATTGCCGAAAAAGATAGCGCTTTCAATCGGGCTCGTTTTGCTTTCCCATTGGTAAGCGGGACTAGACTGCGGACGGTATAAGCGAATCGCATTTGTCGAAGCGATGAAAATTCCATCGTCGGCGAGAATCGTATGCTGAATCGGATCGATTAACGAAAGAGTCTGCGTCTCGGTTCCGGTTTCGGCGTCGAGCAAATGGAGCGCATTATCTTGGCAATTTAAAACGAGTTCATTCCGCGGCGTGTACATCCCGACAGGGGTGCAACCCCGATAACGATTTTCAATTGTAAAGCGAAATCCTTCGTTGACCGCAAAAGAAAAATTGCGTTCCGTCATGACCATAGCACCTTGGCCTGGAATGGGGATGACCTCTAAAATGCGGGAATCAAATCGGTAAGAATGAATCGCTTGTTTGGCATCTTTCGGTTGAAATTGCAGCGTATTTTCTTGAGCGGGAGAGAACCAAATTCCTTGCGGAAGAACGGCAAAAATTTTGGCGTCTTCGGGAATGAGATTCGGAATCGAAACAAATTTTTCGCCGAGGAGACTGTAAATTTGATTGTTCGATAAAAGAATGGCGGGAGTGTTTCCGGGGAAAGTTTTGCGGATGGGAATATTAAAACGCATCCGATTTAAAACGATGCGTTCGGGAGTCGAATCGAGAACGGCAATTCTTTCGGCGAGAAAATACGCTTCTTCGTTTGTCTTCGGATTGATGAGCGCTTGACGATAATAAAATGCAGCCGTTTGGGGATTCTCGGAAACTTCTTGCATTTTCCCGAGTAAGAAAAATGCTTTGCTTTTATCTTCGTCATCGCCTTCAAGAGAAACGCGAGAAAGCTGATCTTGCGCATCGGCGAAGTTTCCTTTTAATTCGAATTGATAAATTGCTTCGTAAATTTCGCGCGCCATCCGAGAAGCAAAAATTGTCTGCGAAAAAACGAGAAGCCAAAGCGTTGTGCAGAATAGCAAACGCGTTTTGAAAATCGAATGATTGAAATTTTTGAATTTCAAAATTTGCCTTCTCGTTTCGGGCTTAAACGTCGAATTTGTAACCGGCTCCGCGGATGGATAAAATGATTTTTGGATTTGTCGGATCGTCTTCGATTTTTTTCCGCAAATTCACAATGTGATTGTCGATCGTCCGCGTGGACGGCATATTCTCGGGAGTGTATCCCCAAATGTCTTGCAGCAAATCTTCGCGGAGAATGACTTCTTTGCGCTTTCCCCAAAAATATTTGAGAATTTGAAATTCGCGCGCAGACATTTCGAGAGGAATTCCGTTTTTGCTCGCTTCGTATTTTTTAAAATCCAAATGGATTCCGTTAAAGTCCACCGCATCTTGAGTCGGCGTTTCGGGCTGGGCTGCGGGAGCAGAACCGGTGCGCGGACCGCGGCGCAAAAATGCTTTGACGCGGGCGAGAAGTTCTAACAAGGAAAACGGTTTGGTGACGTAATCGTCGGCGCCCATTTCGAGGCCCATCACTTTGGACGCTTCTTCGATTTTTGCCGTGAGCATAATGATGAAAGTATCGGGATGCTTTTTTCGAATGTAGCGGCAAACTTCAAATCCACTTTTCTTCGGAATCATCAAATCGAGCAAAACTAAATCCGGCGAAAACGAATCGGCTTTTTCAATCGCTTCGTCGCCATCGCCTGCAGTTTCGACGATGTAATTTTCAAGCTCAAAATTGTCCTTGAGTCCGAGACGAATGAGTTCTTCGTCTTCGACAATGAGAATTCGATTGCTTTCCATTTTTATTCCGCCTTTTTGAGCCGCACGATAAAAGTCGAACCTTTGCCAGGATGACTTTGCACCGAGATGCTCGCTTTGTGTGCTTCTGCGACGCGTTTGACGATGGCGAGTCCGAGCCCCGAACCTTTGGTGCTGCGGGTCATTTCATCGCCGACGCGATAGAAGTCATTAAAGATATTTTTTTGCTCCGAAGAAGCGATGCCGATTCCGGTATCTGCTACAGAAAATACGATTTTTCCGTTTTCTTCGGCAACTTTCACATGCACTTTTCCCGGAGGATTTGTGTATTTGATTGCATTTTCAATCAAACTTTGCACTAAACTGTAGAGAGCGGTGAAGTCTCCCATAATAAATGCGCCGGCATTCAATTCTTTTGTCATCGTGATGCCGCGATTGTCCGCTTGATCCAAAATGGATTCGTAAACTTTAGCGACGCATTCCGAAAGATCCATTTTTTCCCAATGGAAAACTTGCTTCCCCGATTCCATTCGCGTGTAGTTGAGAATCGCTGCGATTAAATTTTCTAAGCGCGAAGATTCTTTCACGATGAGCTTTGTGTATTCTTGACATTTTTCAATTTTTTGTACGCGTCCATTGGAAATCATTTCGGCAAACATTTTGATGGAAGTGAGCGGCGTCTTTAATTCGTGCGAAACCGATGACAAAAAATTCGTTTTCATCATAATCAATTTACGCTCTTGCGAAATCGATTTGAGAATAAAGAATGATCCGAGAAGAACGGTCAAAAGGGAGAACGCGACAAGCCCCGAAAGCAAGAACATTTTGTGACGCGCTTCGCTGTAAATTTCTTGCGAGTTGCGTTTGTAAAGGGTGAGCGACCAACCGAGCCCTTCGCCGAGATCGATTTGACGAGAAATTTCGGCATCGCTCTTTGGGACTTTTCCAGAAATCGTGGAATCGCGATTGTCGGTAATGGTAAAAATTAAATGTTTCCATTCGCGGGAAACTTCGGCGAGGCGTTTGCAAATGCGGTCGCGGTAAGCGTCGGCGTCGATCATGCCGATGACGACTTGGTCGCCCGAAAGCCACGGATACGCCATGCGGAAAAATAAAGTCTGCGCATCGCGCTTGTAAAAAATGCCGTCTTTCGAAGAATATTGATCTTGCGCAAAGCGTTCTAAAAATTCGCGGTGCTGCGTAAAAATTTCGGCGTGTTCTAGCTGACGATTTAAATTCTCGCGGAGATTCCAAAAGGCGTCGCGTTTTTCTTGCGAAAGATCTTCGAAGGAAAGTATTTGGCTGAGCGCATTGTCAAAGAAAAATTTGGCTTTGCCGATATCTTGTAACGAGCGGCCTTCTAAAAAATCAGAAAAAAGTGCTAAGCAATAATTTTCGGCTTTTTCGTGTTTCTTCTCTTCGACGAAAATTTCAAATTTCAAAAAATGCAGCGATTCGATTAAATCGTTTTGCAAGTAACCGTGAAATTCGGGATGCTGTTCTAAAAAGTCGATGATTTGCAGCACTTCGTTGTAGGCTTTTTTCTTGTAATGCAAACGCAAAAGGCCGAGCACATTCAAAATATTATCTTGCTTGGAAATAAAGGGCGAACGCATCAAAACAGCAGAGCGAGCGTATTCAATTTTCTCGGGTCCGCGTCCCGAAATTTCTCCGCGGAGCAATTCTTTTTCGATGCGACCGGGAACGGTAATCGGCGCACTCGATTGCGTCGCGTCATCGGTAATGGAAACGCTCGGAAAAACGAGATGGTTCTCGTTAAAAAGAAAAATGGCGCTAACGCCGGGGACTTTTTTGAAAGAAGCTGCGTTGCCAAATTCCAATAATTTCTGCGGCTGTTCGTATAAAAATTGCGATGCGTTTTTCGATTCTTTTAAAACTTCGCGCTGTTCATTTTGAATCGTTTGCACCGTTTGTTTTAAAAAAGCGGTTTGCGAATCTTCAAAATTTTTTTCCGTGAGCAAAAGTTCATTTTGCACATTGCGAAAACTGAGAATGGCAAGAATCGCTGTCGGAATGATGATTCCGCAGAAAAAGAGCGCAATGAAAATGCGATTGTTCTTTGGAAGTTTCAATTCTTACCTAAAGTCAGTAAAGGATGCGAACCATTTGCGAAAGTTTTGTGGGACCGAGAATATTGGCGACGGAGTCGGCGGTCGAAGGGCTCACGGTAAAAAGAACCGTGAGCGAAAGCAAAAGCGCGATGAGAATCACGAATGCCCAAACCGCATAAATCGCTAAGCGAAATTTCATTTTACGACGTTCGCTTTGTGCGTAATCGATGCGAGATTTCCAAAATCGATGCGGCGGTCGCCGTAGTAGGATTCGCGGATAAGAATAATCGCTATATCGGGATTGACGCTTGTCACGAGCCCGCGGGCGAGAAGGCGCGGCGGAATGAGAGAATCCGAACGGTCGCGTTCCCAAATGGCAACGCCATCGCCGACGGCATAACCGTGATCCGTGCCTTGGTCGATCATCACATAACCGTAAGGACCGACGACTAAATTCTTTTCTAACGAATAGCGGACAATCGCCATTTCTTTAATCGCAGTCGATTTGACATTTTCATAACCGCTGACATTGATCGGCGTAAACGGTTTTTGCAAACGCGCTTTCGCATGATCCATTCTGATTTCGCTCATCGTCTGCAGAATAACTGCGCGCGAAAGAGTATCGCCGACATCGGTAATGCGGGCGAGTCCTGTGTAGCGGAGAATTGCGCCTTGTTCTTCTTTGCGGATTTTTGTCTGCGGCAAATTGACGCGGCGTGCGTCCCAAATTTCAACCATGTCGCCGACGTGCGCTTTCTGCGGCGTGTTCATGCCGATGCCGAGGACGATTTCTTTTTCGGTCGTATGGACAAGCGGTTCGTGCTTTTCGCCGGATTTAATTTCGAACCAAGAAGAATCGGCTTTTAATTCCTTGGGCGAAGTAACGATGGGCGCAAGAACTTGGTAGTAACCATTAAAGGTTTTGGGCGCCGGACGCTGCGAATAGTAGAACGAAGTTCCTGTTTTCGGAGGCGTCTTTTTCTTCGCGTGGGCGGTATCGTTTGCGAGTGCGCCGAGCATTTTGTCGAAATTGCTGTTTTCGTTGCCCGCACATCCGCTGGGAACCGAAACTCCTTTCGGAAGAGTGGAATCGGGGCTTGCGGTTGCGCACGGTGCCGTGGGCTTTTTCGGTTCGGGCTTTGCCGAATCAGCGGTAGCTTCGCCGAGATAAATGGAATCGCCCGGGTAAATCCAATGCGGGTCTTTAATGTGTTGGTTATTTTCCCAAAGATCTGGCCACGCGAACGGATTGTTCAAATATTCGTCGGAAATATCCCAAAGGGTATCGCCTTCTTTGACAAAGTAAGCGCTCGCAGCAAGAGCTGCAAGACCAAGAGCCATCGTAATGCTTTTTAAGTGCCTCATATTTATCAATTTAACCTTTTTTGAGAAGACGAGATTTTTACGGACGACGCTTTTGGGTAAAATGCACCGTTTCTTTGGCGCTAGATTCGCGGAAAGGCGAATTTTCGCGGTGCTTAATGACTTTACCGGTGTGCGTTTCGTGTCGGCCGAGAAGACCTGCGCGATCGGGGACAAAGAGGAAAAGAGTTTGGAAGGTCGCATTTCCCGGTTCCAAATCGAGCGGGATAATTTTCCGGAGCATAAATCCTTCGCGGCGGAAACGTTTAATTTCCATCGTGGCGACGCTTAAGTTGGAAGAATTTAAAAGAATGCGTTCTGGACAACTGGCGACGATTTCCGAGATGACATTTGCGGGAAGCGCTTTGCCGTCGGGCGGATCCAAGTAGATTGTCCATTTGCCGTCTTTGCCTTTGCCGTTAAAAAATTTCGGGAAAAAGTCTTTGTCAATTTCTGCGCGGATGAATTTGACATTCGGCGTTTTGCGGGAAATGTTGCGCTTGTCCACAGCATAGGCTTCGGCAAAGGATGACGAAAGCGATTCGGCGATGTATCCTGTGCCTGCATAACATTCCAAAAATTTGTCGTTTTTTGTCGGGTGAATTGCGTCGCAAATGCGCTTTGGCAGAGCAATCCACGGTTCTTTTGCCGGTGGCGTCCAATCGACGATGTTGTAAAATTTTCCGGTATCCGCAATCGGGAGAAATTCGCTGCCCATACCTTTACGCAAATCGATTTGCGCTTCCGTCGGATGAGCGGGATCAAAAGCTTGCACCGGGCGAATTTGAATTTGATAACACGAAAGAATTTCGTCAGCGTGTTCGTGCTCCAAGTAATTCAAAAACGTTTTGAATTCGCGGGTCGCTTCGGAAGAATGCAAAATGTTTTGAATGGCAAGACCGTAGCGTCCGTCGCCGGTTGCGCGGAACCAAATTTGCAAAATGGATTTGCGGAATTTGGCGAGGTGCGGCTTCCGAATTTGGGCATCGATATCGAGGACGATTTTCGGCGGCTTTGCGCCTTTGAACGGGCCTTCTATCGAAAGAATGCGGCTCGTTTTATTGAGAGGCTGCGAACGGATGCGCCAATCGCAATTTTCAAATTTCGTCGGAATGGAAAACCAACTTTGAATTTTTCCGGGGATTTTATTTTCTTTTGCCCAATTTTCTAAGTAGGCTTTTTTCCCCGCTAAATCCGAAGGCACGGGTCCGAGAATTTTCTTTTCGGGTTCTTCTTTTTTGGTCGTGGGTTTGCGGCCCCAAGTGCCGCGGTTTTCCAATTTTTTTCTTTGCATCATATCGCGTGAAGGAATCGATTTTTGAAAGGTGAAGAATTAAAAAATAAATCGCGGATAACGCCAGTTGCAATCGGCAGCGGGAAGCGCTGGGAAATTGCGGAATGAGCCGCGGAGGTGGAACATATTCGGGCGACTGTCAATCGGCAAAAGGGAAATGACCGAATCGGCGTGACTTTCGAATTCCGGAAATTCTTTGGAGTTCGCTGAAACGACGACCGCAGAACCGGTGAGCGCAATTAACGTATCGGTCAAAAGCAAAAGCGATTGCTCGGACGGAATATTATTTCGAATCGCTTTCGGGTTGTGCAAAATTGCAGAAATCGAATCGATGATAATGACTCCGTAATCGTGATCTTCGAGTTGCTTTGCTCCTTTGATACGCTTTGCGATATACTGCGCCATTTCAAGTGGCGAAAGCGCGAGTCCGCGCAAATTCAAAACGCCGATTTCGGGAACGGCTGCGGAAAGTCCGCGGGAATTGGCGACGGCGAATAAGCGATTTAAAAGGGCGGAACGCGAACTGTCAAAGTTCACAAAAAGCACATCGGTTTTATGCGTTGTTTGCCCGAGCCAATCTTCGCCATGCGAAAGTGAAAGCGCTAAATCCATTAACGCAAAAGATTTGCCGGTTTTTGCGGGCGCCGTGAAAAGCATCAGTTCACCCGCTTGCAGCACATTGTCGATGAATAAGCGGTCTTTTTTCGGAGCGTCATCGTTATCGCTTGCAAGTTCGATAAGAGGCTTTCCGTCAAGGCAGAATTCTACCCAAGTTTTCCAATCTTCAAAAGATTTTGCGCCTTGTTCTAAGCCGATAAGATATTGCTGTTTTCCGTTGCGGAGAACGCCCGGAAGCCGAACCATCTGCGAAGGATTGGGTCCGTTAGATTCAACATCAAATCCTTGATCGGCGAGAGTTTTGAAAAGATATTCGACGCGTTCGTCGTATTCTTCGCGGGTTTGCGCGTTGATTTTAATCCACGCTTGCACCGAGTTTGCGCCTGTGCTTACGAGAGCTGCGCAAGGAAGATTTAACGCTTTGTAATAAGCGAGTTGTTTCGCTAAGCTGATTTTCGGATTATCGACGACAGCATAACGGAAACGATAAGATTCATTTTCGCCTTCGGGACCATTTACCGCATTGATGGAAACAAGTGCGCCGTCGGGACCGTCCAAAGACTTCATCGTTTTTTTGATGCTATCGGCTCGCGCTAAAATGCCCGCGACTTGTTCCGTCGTCGCATCCGGCGTATTCGACATTTTGTATTCGATAAATTCTTCGGGCTTGAACAACGCTTTGAGCAGTTTCAAAAAGTCCGAACGCCAATCGGGAGTGGGCCACGGAATGTTGAGCGCTTCGGGATCGATGCGGTGATTTTGTAAAAGTTCAAGCGCTTTTGCGTCAAGTCCCATCGCGAGAACTTGTTCTAAGGCGAGTGCTCCCGTGATAATCGGTTGCCCGGCGATACTTTGTGCGGGCATCGCAGGAATTGCGGGCATGGCCTGCGTTGCGGGTTGCTGTGCTGCGGGTGCTTCTTCGGCGATTGCGGCGGTTTCCCGTTCGCGTGTCCGTTTATCGGCTGCGTAAGCGCGGCGAATAATCGCATCGGATTCGTCTTCGGATAAGCCTTCTTCTTTGGCGTGATCGCCGAGTTGGAAGGTCGCTTCCATGTAAGTCATTCCAATTTTTTCGGCCGCCTCGGCAGCGCGGAAAAGTCCGCCTTTGAGTTCTTCGGGCGAATGCTTCTTGGAGAGGAATAGATTGATTATCTGACGCGGTGATTCCATAAAAAAGAAAATAGAATTTTATAAAGCATTTTGTTTGAAGAAGAAAAATACAAGCCCGCTATCGGCGTGCAAGTCGCGCTTAATTTTTTATTAAAAGCCTCACAAGTGGTGAAAAAATTTCTAAATATGGCGCCTATGAATCCTGAAGGCGCAATTATTGTTCAAAGCAACTTGGAAATCCTTGTTGAAGTTCACAATCCTCATTACATTGAAGCGCGCGATGCAATCGCTCCGTTCACAGAACTTGTCAAAAGTCCAGAACATTTACACACATATCGCATTTCGCATTTGTCGCTTTGGAATGCTGCTTCTACAGGGCTTTCGGCCGATGATGTTATTCAGCGCTTAGAAAATCAAAGCAAGTATCCGTTGCCCGAATCGGTCGTGACCGAAATTCAAGAATACATGAGCCGCTACGGAATGCTTCGGCTCGTGAAAAGAGAAAAAGGACTTTGCTTAGAAGCGACGGATGTTGCACTTTTCAAAGAAGTTTGCAAACTGCCGAATGTCGGCGATTGCTTAATCGAATTCGAAGGCGAAGATAAAGTTTACGTCGATCCGAATAAACGTGGCATTTTGAAAATGTCGCTCACGTTGAACGGTTTCCCCGTCGAAGATATTGCGGGCTATGTTTCTGGCGATCCGCTGCAAATTGAATTGCGCAAAGAAACGCTCAGCGGAAAAGAACTCAAGCTCCGCGATTATCAGCGGGAAGCGGCGGAAATTTTCTACGCATCGGGCTCGGAAAAAGGCGGCTCGGGCGTTATCGTTTTGCCTTGCGGTTCGGGAAAAACGGTGATTGGAATGGCGACGATGGCGCTCATGAAAACGCGCACTCTCATTTTAACGCCGAACATTTCGTCTGCGCGTCAATGGATTCGTGAAATCCTCGACAAGACGACTTTGACAGCAGACCAAGTCCGCGAATATTCGGGCGATGTCAAAGAAATCGGTCCGGTGACCGTTGCGACTTATCAAATTTTAACGCAGCGGAAACGCACCAAAAAATCCGAAGAAGAATCGGAAACTTCGGAAGAAACCGAAGAAAAGAAATCCGAAGATAAAGCGCTCGTCAACTTCCCGCTTTTCAGCGAGCACAAATGGGGCTTAATGATTTACGACGAAGTGCATTTGCTCCCTGCGCCCGTGTTCCGCTTTAGCGCCGAAATGCAAGCGACTCGTCGTCTCGGCCTTACAGCAACTCTCGTCCGCGAAGACGGCAAAGAAACCGAAGTTTTCTCGCTCATCGGTCCGAAAAAATTTGACTTGCCTTGGAAGGTTTTGGAATCGCAAGGTTGGATTGCAACCGCTGACTGCGCAGAAATTCGCGTGGCGATGAATCCCGAATTGAAAATGAAATATGCGTTAGCGCCGACCCGCGAAAAAATTAACATCGCAAGTATGAATCCGCAGAAAGACGATGTGGTAGAAAGTCTCATCGCCAAATACAATGAACCCGAAGATCGCATTCTCATCATCGGGCAATACATTGAACAGCTGAATACGCTTTCGGAAAAACTCGGCATTCCTCTCATCACCGGAAAAACGCCGAACAAAGAACGCGATAAACTTTACGCCGCTTTCCGCAACGGCAGCTTGCGCAATCTCATGGTTTCGAAAGTGGGAAACTTCGCCATCGACTTGCCGGATGCGAGCATTCTCATTCAGATTTCGGGAACATTTGGCAGCCGCCAAGAAGAAGCGCAGCGTCTTGGACGCGTTCTTCGCCCGAAAGAAGACGGACGCCCGGCGCATTTCTTTTCGTTAGTGACGAAGGATTCGAAGGAACAAGAATTTTCGATGAATCGTCAACTCTTTTTAACCGAGCAAGGCTACGCTTACAAAATCATGAATTATGTGGGCGGTGAAATTGTCGCTGCGGGCAAGTAAATTCTGACGAAATAATGGCGGCTTAGCCGCGAGGTGAAAACTTGCGCGCCTTCGGCGCGCACACCTTTCTAAAAATGCTTTTTGAATGACGAAAATCCTTTCCAAATTTATTCTTGAACGCCATTTCTTTTTAGTGCTTGTTGGGCTTGCGCTTCCGATTGCGTTGCAGGATTTGGTCAAATTTTCGCTTTCGCTTGCCGATAATATTATGGTCGGGCAAATTTCAGAAGCAGCATTGGGAGCAGTAACTTTAGCGTCTCAGCCTTTCTTTATTTTTTCGATGCTTTCGTTTGGAATCGCAAGCGGTGGCGGCGTTTTAGTCGCGCAGTATTACGGAAAACACGATGCAAAAGCGATACAAAAAATCGTCTCAATTACATTATCGATTGGAATTTTATTTTCTTTTTTGGTGGGATTTATCACGACTGTTTTTCCTGAACAGGTGATGAAAATTTTTACGAATGACGCAGAACTCATAAGCATTGGCGTGGATTATTTGCGTATTCAAGGAATCACGTATTATTTTTACGGATTCAGCAACACGATGATTATGCTTATGCGCAGTACGCGCGAAGTAAAAGCGGGATTAATCATCAATGTGATTGCGTTTTTCTTAAATGTATTTTTAAACTGGGTCTTGATTTTTGGGCATTTAGGTTTCCCTGCGATGGGCGTAAAAGGAGCGGCCCTCGGAACTGTAATTGCTCGCGCAGTCGAATGCATTATCATGCTGATATACGTGCGTTTTTACGAGCGTCATTTGAATTTTAGATTCAAAAAATTATTCCATTTTGATCGCGTTTTATTTGCGGATTTTTTGCATTATAGCATTCCTGTTGTAATCAATGAATCGGGTTGGGCAGTGGGAGTTTCGGCGCAGTCGGTGATTCTTGGCCATTTAAATTCGACGATTATCGCAGCGGCAAGTATTGTCGGCACTTTACAGCAAATGGCGCTCATTTTTATTTTCGGAGTGGCAGGCGCTTCGGCTCCGATTATCGGAAATATTTTGGGCGGTGGCAAAGATTTTTCGAAGGTGAAAAAGTATGCCAATACGCTTTTAGCTTCGGGCGTTTTGGTGGGAATTTTAACCGCGTCGTGTCTATTTATTTTCAAAGATGCGATTCTTACTTTGTATGCAATTCCCGCGGAAACAATTCAACTGGCGAAAACTTTCATCGGCATTCAATGCATTATGGTTGTTTTACAATCGTATTCAACGCCTTCGATTGTGGGCATTTTGCGCGCAGGCGGCGATACGACTTTTACATCGATTATCGACATCGGAAGTTTGTGGGTATTTTCCATTCCGCTTGGCTATTTGGCGGGATTTGTTTGGGAAGCGTCTTATCCGATTATTTTCTTAATGCTTCGAACCGATGAACTTGCAAAATTTCCGATTATCATTTGGCGAATTCAGCAGAAAAAATGGATTCGAAATGTGACGCGGACAGTTTGAAAAAATTTTCATTTCTAAATTTTGGGTATCTCGGAGGATTTATGAGAACGAAGATTTTACTCGGTGGACTTTTCTTGCTCGCTGTCGGTTGCGCAAGCAACAAAGAAATGTTAAACACATCCATTGCCGAAGCCGAAGGTATGCAGAACGCAGCGGCTGTTGAAAAAATTAAATCGCCCGCAACGGTGCAAGGTGAAAAATCTCTTTTGCAGGCGAAGCAATTTGCCGAAGAAGGAAAAATCGATGTGGCGATGGACGCCGCAGAAAAAAGTCGGTTGCAATACCGCGTTGCCTTTGCCGAAAAAGAAGCGAAAGATGCTGCATTAGCCGATGAAACCGCAGCGCGTGAATTACTCGGCGACGAAGAACAGCAGAAACTTTACCAAAGCATTCTCGAAAACGAAACGAAGGGAAAAGAATCGGCAGCGAAATTGAGTGAAACCGCAGAAAGTGCAAACGCCGAAAATCAAACGGAGGAAGCAAAATGAAAATTTTCAAAATTTTATCCGCTTGTGTCCTAGCACTTTCGGCTGAAGTTTTTGCCGACTCCAATTCTTGTGCGTTGCAGTTAGATTCTTTAGAAAAATCATTGCCTGCGGGCTCTGCGCAAATTCGCCTTTCGATTGCCGAAGCGAAAGCGTTTGCGCAGTCTTTGGAAACGATGAAAAAGAATGATCCGCAGAACGCACGCATTCAAACAAAAGAAGAAAGTTGCGCATTGTATGTGCAGATGATTTCGTCGCAAATCGCTGCGCAAAATTCTCGTAACGCTGCGTTAGAAAAGCGGAAAAAGCAATTACAAGTCCGCGACAGCATTCGCCGAGTGCAAGAAAAAATCGCCGAAGCTCGCAGCGGTCGCGCTTCGACATTAGAAGAAGATTTGCAAGCAGAACGCGCCAAGTTAGCAAAGACAAATTCGGCAATGGATTCCGTCGTCGATGCGGCTGCTGCCCGCGAAGCGCTCCGCGCCGAAGAAGCTCGTGCCCGAGAAGATTCGCTCAATAAACTTCTCCAAGAAGAACGGGCGAAAGCCGAAGCGCGTCAAAACGAAGCGAAGAATAAATTGAACGAATTGCAGTCTCGCTTGATTCAGGTGACGGAAGATGCTCGCGGCATTATCCTTTCGATGTCGGACATTCTTTTTGATGTGGACAAAGCGACTCTCAAAGCGGACTTAAAAACAAGCCTCGCCCGCGTCGCCGGCATTTTAAGCGTTTATCAAGAATTAAATGTTTCTGTCGAAGGGCACACCGATAATACCGGTTCTGCAGAACACAATCGCAAACTTTCGGAACAGCGGGCAAAGAATGTCCTCGAATTTTTAGTCGCACAAGGAATTGATGCGTCGCGCCTCACGGCAAAGGGCTACGGCATGACGATGCCTGTCGCTGATAATGCAACGAAAGAAGGACGTCAAAAAAATCGCCGCGTCGATCTCGTCATCAAAGACAAGGTTCTCGAATAATGGCGAAAATTGTGTCGGCGATGGAAGCTCGCAAAGGCTTCGGGGATTTGCTCAACCAAGTGGCTTTAAAAGGCGAAGATATCGTCATCGAACGCGCCGGAAAGCCGCTGGCCAAGCTTTCTCCGGTTTCGTCAAACGGTTCGCAGAAACTCGATTTTCGTGATATTTCGCGACTTCCCGCCGATATTTGGTAAAATTTTCCGATAAATTGGGGAAAATGCAGCGGAAAATGCTTCAAAAGGGGAAATTTCGTAAGTTTCGCAGAAAAATGAAAACTTTTTCCTAATTAAACTTGCAAAAAATTTACTGTTTTTTATCTTTATGCAAAGGTATTGAATGGAGATGATTATGAAAATGAAAAAAATGATTTTTGGTTTCGCTTTCGCGATGCTCGCTTCGGCGGCTTCGGCAGCAACGGATATCGTGTGGAATGCCGAAGGCGATGGTCCCAAAATGGCGCCGAATATTTGGTATGATTATACAAATCCCGGTGATCGTTCATTGAGTTCCGTCGTGAAAGATACCGATGGCAAAGTAAAGTCTGCGATTTTGACGGTGACGAAGGGGTCAAAATCCAACAGCGCAGGCTTTGGCTTTAACTGGCAAGAAAACGAAGCGGTGACATCGCTTGCCGCATATAAAGGCGCCTGCATGACTTATAAGGCGACGGCTCCTTTCCGCGTGGATTTTAAGCAATCGACAATCAGCGATTACAATTATTTGGGCGCAGAAATTCCCGCAGCATTGAATTCGAAGAAAACATTCATCGCTTTTGCGGATCTTCAAAAAGGTTGGAAGTCGAGCAGCGCGGATTGGAATGTCAAAGTGCAAACCGGCGTGCAATTTGCATTCAAAGAATCTCACGCTAACGCAGCAAAAGTCGAAGAAAACACAGTAGAATTATTTGAATTCATTTTGTCGGATTCGTGCGAAACGCATGCGCCGACCCTTTCCGAAGAATATGCAAAGCATCCGAGTCCGGATTCGGCAGTCGTTTACGAAGGCGATACGCTGAAGCTCACTTTGGGTGATATTTTCACCGACGAAGATGGTGATGAATTGAATGTCACCGCGAAAATTTTGCCGTCGGACGCTCCGATTGCAATCATCGGCAAGACTTTTACATCGAACGATGTGATGAAACTTTTGCCGAAGGTCAATACCGATGGCGAAGCGATTATTGTTCTCACCGCAAGCGATGAAAAGTCTTCGGTGGAATATCAATTATATGTGAAAATTGTCGATCGGGATAATCCGCCGACCGCAGTGAATGATTCTTACAATACGACCGAAGGTAAAAAGCTCGAAGTCTCGGGCAAAAACGGCGTCTTGTTAAACGACTTTAGCATCGATGGAGCCACCTTTGACATGGCGCTCAAGGATTCAACCGCTCACGGTATTCTCGATCTTGATGCGACGACGGGCGGCTTTACTTACACGCCGAACGCGAAGTATTGCGGCACGGATTCGTGGACTTATACATTAACGGATTCGCGCAAGTTGGAAAGCGCACCGGCGAAAGTCACGATTCAAATCGCTTGCGTCAACGATCCTCCGACGGTTACCGTTTCGGATTCTTCGGTGATTCAAAATATTGAACTCGATGAAGACTTTGGCTCGAAAGACATTACGATTAAGAGTACGCAAATTCTTTTTGAAGATGAAGACGGCGATGCGCTAACTTATGGCGCATACGGCGATTCTTTGATCAAGGCTTCGGTCACGGTTATCGGTGGCTCAACCTTCTACATTACATTGCAATCGGTGAAAGATGCAAACGGCAACGCTGTCGTCACGTTCTTTGCCAAGGATAAAACGGATTCGGCAAAAGTTTTAATTCCGGTGAAAATCAATCCGGTTGCCGAAGCTCCGGTTGCGGTGAACGATACGATTGAAGGATTTAGCGATACGACATTGGTCGTTTCTGCAAAGAACGGCGTTCTTAAAAACGATTACAATCCCGATGGCAAGACGACTCTTTCGGCGATTCTCAAAACCGACGCGGAATTTGGCTCGGTGAAATTGAAAGAAGATGGTTCGTTCATTTACACGCCGAAAGCGGGCTGGGTCGCTGATGCATTTACTTATTACATCACAAATGCGGAAGGCGATACTTCGGAAGTCGCAACGGTTTACTTGAACCAAAATGCGCCGAAAACTCTCGTCGCACAAATTGATACGACCGCAACAGAAGACTTTACGAAGTCGTTCATCTTTACGAAGGCAACGGTGAAAACTTGGTTTGATTCCAAGAATCCGCTGACTTATAGCGTGAAGAGCGATGATGGAAAATTGAATCCGTCGTTCTATGAAAATGGAAATCTCGTCATTCGCGCTGTGCAAGATTCTTGCGGTGACGCTTATGTAACCGTCTCGGCAACGGATAAAAAATCGGGAATTGCCGAAATGAAAATTCATTTCGAATTGGAACCGGTGAACGATAGACCGCGCACAAAACGCAATACGATTTTTGTGAAGGATACAATCAATTTTGTCGCAGAAATTGATTTGGATTCGATTTTCTTCGATCCGGAAGGTGATTTGCTTTCTTATGAAATCGTCTCTCTCGGCAGCGTGCTTTTACAAGGTGAAATTAGCGGTCACATTCTCACGATTGTGCCGGAATCCGATACGATAGCATTCCATCCGGGAAATTATCTGATTCAGTTAAAGGCTTGGGAAACGAACGGCGATACGACTGCAGTCAAGGGTTATGCAACTTTGAACATCGGCGGTTACGACGGAATTGTTCCGCAAAAAGCGATGCCGAAACTCACTTGGCAACAAGCGATTTCTGCAAATCGCGGCGTCGCAAAACTCTTTGATGTGAACGGCAATTTGCTTTGGCAAGGACGCCTTCCAGCTTCGGAATCCGCAGTGCGGAATGCAGCAACTCGCAGTGCTGGTCGGACGATTCTCCGCGTGAACAACTCGCAATGGTTGCTTTCTTCGGAAGCGCTCCGCTAACGCAAAACGAAATGGTCAAATAAAAAAGAGAAGTCGAAAAGGCTTCTCTTTTTTGTTGCCGGAAATGGGTGCAAAAAAAATCCGGAAACGGGGGAGCCGTTTCCGGAAAATTTCAAGCGAAAAATCCGATTACTTGATCTTTGCGCCGCGTTCCAGACGGATTGTATAAGTCATCTGGTCTGCCACTTCGCTCGGACCCCAGTACTGAATCGGACCCGGATAAGAGTAGGATTCGGTCTTCGCCCATTCTTCGCGATTCTTCGCGAGATACTTGAATGGAGCTGCGTCGAGTTCGACGAGAGCCTTTTGAATCACCGGCTTGTCTTCGCCGTGACGACGTTCCATGTTCATCATCATCGTGATAGGAATGCCACCAGCAACCCACTTGTCTGCACCCTTTGTCAAGTCGCGGACAGAGCTCATGTAGCCGTTCATCTTGTTGTTTGCGAGAACTGCTGCGGTGTAACCGAGGCTGTAGCAGTAGTCAGCGTCGAAGTTCGACGGAGCAGCGCAACGGCCTTCGTAACCGAAGAAGTGGTTGAGGGCGCTGAACTTGCCCTTGAAATTCTTGCGGCTCTTGAGATCTTTCTTCACCATTTCGATGATGAGCTTTTCGGTTTCGATGAGAGAAACCTGCACGTTTCCGTGGCTGTCGCGTTCGAGCATCAACTGAGCTTGGACGAATGCCGGGAGGCTCACGAGCACTTCTGCAGAAGACTTCGAAACCCACTGGCTGAGCTTTTCGACTTTCGCAGCGGTGTCAAGACCTTCCACTTCGGCTTCGTGATGAGCGAGAGCTTCGGAAAGTTCCGAAATAAGAACGCCCACATCCGGGATGAATTCGAGAAGTCCTTCCGGAATGAGGCAAACGCCGAAGTTCTTGCCGGCAGCAGCACGAGCAGCGACGATGTCTGCAACGTACTTGATGACTTGTTTGAGCTTCATCTTCTTCGCCTTCACTTCTTCGGAAATGAGGGTGATGTTCGGATGAGTTTGGAGAGAAGCTTCGAGGGCGATGTGCGAAGCAGAACGACCCATGAGCTTGATGAAGTGCCAATACTTCTGAGCCGAGTTGGCATCGCGCATAATGTTGCCGATGAGTTCGGAGTAAGTCTTGACAGCGGTATCAAAACCGAAAGAAGTTTCGATGTATTCGTTCTTCAAGTCGCCATCGATTGTCTTCGGGCAACCGCAGACAACGCACTTGGCCTTTTGCGATTGGAAGTATTCGCCGAGAACGGCTGCGTTCGTGTTCGAGTCGTCACCGCCGATAATCACGATGGCGTCGAGTTTCTGGTCGTTGGCAACCTTCAAGCACTTCTGCCATTGTTCTTCGGTTTCGAGCTTGGTTCTGCCGGATTGAATAATGTCAAATCCGCCAGCGTTGCGGTAAGCGTCCATTTTCTTTGCATCGATCACGATGAACTTACCATTTTCAAGACCCGAAGGACCGCCGAGGAATCCGAGGAGTTTGCTGTTCTTGTGAATGCTCTTGATACCGTCGAAGATACCAGCGATCACATTGTGACCACCCGGAGCCTGACCGCCGGAAAGAACAACGCCCACATTGATAGGCTTTGCTGCGCCAGCTGCTTTTCCAGCCTTGAACGATACATACGGAGCACCGTAAGTGTTCGGGAAAAGAGCTTTGATTTTCTTCTGGTCGCGAACGGATTCGGTGGGCTTGCCCTTGTTGAGCTTCACATTGAGCGCACCTTCGCGGAGAGCGACTGGAAGTTTCGGCTGGTAAGCCTTGCGAGCTTTGCCGAGAACAGACAGATTGTCGGACATAATGTACCTCTAGGTTGATAACAAAAATCGCCCCAAAAATAGAATAATCAGCGGATAAATTTTTGAAAACGAAAATGAAAATCTGCAAAAAAATGGATGCAGAATGCGGAGAAAATTTTTTTAGAAAAATGGAAAATAAAAAAGCACCGCGTTTGCAGTGCTTTGAATTTTATGGTTGCGGCGTTATTCTCCGGCGCGAATTTTATTGAGAGCGCTTCCGGCTTTGAACCATTCCCATTGTTGATGATTATAGGTTTGACTCAAATCGGCTGATTCTTCGGAACCATCTGCGTGATGAATCACCAAAGTGAAATGAGAGCCCGGTGCGAAATTCGTGAGACCGTTAATGTCGAAGTAATCGCCTTCGCGAACCTTATCGTAATCCGCGGGATTTGTAAAGGTGAGCGCAAGCATTCCTTGCTTCTTCAAATTGGTTTCATGAATACGCGCGAAGCTTTTTACGATGACCGCTTTCACGCCGAGGAATCTCGGTTCCATTGCGGCGTGTTCACGGCTTGAACCTTCGCCGTAGTTTTCATCGCCGATGACGATTGAGCCAATTCCTGCGTCGCGGTATTTGCGGGCGAGCGCCGGGACTTCGTAATAGCCACCGTCATTGCCTTTGACTTGATTCGTTTGGCCGTTAAAGGCGTTGACCGCTCCGATGAGCATATTGTTGGAAATATTTTCCAAGTGCCCGCGGAATTTGAGCCAAGGTCCCGCCATCGAAATATGGTCCGTGGTGCATTTGCCTTTGGCTTTGATCAAAAGCGGAGCGCCCGAAATATTTTTGCCGTCCCACGCTTTGAATGGCGCAAGGAGCTGCAAACGTTTCGAATTCGGATCGATGGAAATTTGAATTTTGCTACCGTCGGCTGCAGGCGCAACATAGCCAGCATCTTCAACGACAAAACCTTTCTTCGGAAGTTCATCTTTCAAAGGCGGCGTGAGTTTTACTTGTTCGCCATTTTCGTTTGTCAAGAAATCTTTTTCGGGATCGAAAAGAAGAGAACCCGAAAGGGCTGCAACCACTGCCATGAGCGGGCTTGCAACGAATGCGTGCGTATTCGGATTGCCGTCTGCGCGCTTTGCAAAGTTGCGGTTAAAGCTGTGCACGATAGAATTCTTTTCTTTCTTTTCGGCGCCGAGACGAGCCCACATTCCAATGCAAGGACCGCAAGCATTTGTCATAATCGTCGCACCGAATTTTTTGAAGAGGTCGATGAAGCCGTCGCGTTCTGCGGTATAGCGGACTTGTTCCGAACCCGGATTGATGATGAGCGGAGCTTTCGGACGGAGACCTTTTTCGAGGGCTTGTTGAATCAAAGAAGCCACTTGCGAAAGATCTTCGTAGCTTGAGTTGGTGCAGCTGCCGATAAGCGCTGCGCTCACTTTATCCGTCGAACCAAATTCCTTGAGCGATTCCTGCATTTCGGAAATAGGATATCCGCGGTCAGGGCTGAACGGACCGTTATAATACGGCTTCAAAGTTGAAAGGTCGAGTTCGATGACTTTGTCAAAGAATTTTTCGGGATTTGCTTCGACTTCGGGATCGGCAGCGAGATAATTCCGAATTTTATTGGCTTCGTCAGCGACCGCTTCGCGGCCGGTTGCGCGCAGATAACGTTCCATCGAGTCGTCGTAGCTGAATGTGCTGCAAGTTGCACCGACTTCTGCGCCCATATTTGCGATGCTCGCTTTACCCGTTGCCGAAAGAGCGCGTGCGCCTTCGCCAAAGTATTCGATAATCGCATTCGTGCCACCTTTGACCGTGAGCAAACGCGCGACTTTTAAGATGACATCTTTCGGGCTTGCAAATCCGGTGAGCTTTCCCTTCAAATGAATGCCGATAAGCTTCGGGTATTTGAGTTCCCAAGGAAGTCCGACCATCGCATCGACAGCGTCTGCGCCGCCCACGCCGATAGCGAGCATGCCGAGACCGCCCGCGTTGACCGTGTGCGAGTCCGTTCCAATCATCATGCCGCCGGGGAATGCGTAATTTTCGAGCACGACTTGGTGAATAATTCCTGCGCCCGGTTTCCAAAAGTCAATGCCATATTTGGCTGCGACCGAAGAGAGGAAACCGTAAACTTCTTTATTTTCTTCAAGAGCTTTCGGCAAATCTTCTTCTTTGCCGTTGCGCGCTGTAATCAAATGATCGCAGTGCACCGAAGAGGGAAGTGCTACTTTGGATTTTCCTGCTGTTGTAAACTGGAGCAGAGCCATTTGTGCGGTTGCATCTTGCATGGCAACGCGATCGGGATGAAATTCGGCAAACGAATTTCCGCGCTCGTAAACTTGCTTCTCGGCTCCATCGATTAAATGCGAGTAGAGAATTTTTTCTGCAAGAGTGAGCGGGCGACCGAGAAGCTTTCGGGCTGCGTCCACGCGAGCAGGAATTTTAGAGTAACGATCCTTGATCATGTCCAGGTTGAAAAGCATAGAATTACCTCATAGACGTGTGTAAAAAAATTTAGAAAATTAGGAATGATGGGCAAGACAAATAAAGCGAAAACAAATTTATTTGATTTCATTTCTGCATCGCCGCTAATTTATAATTAACAATTATGTGCAAGACGAGCGTTGCAAAAACAAGCCAGCTTATTTTTATTACCGAGTCATATCCATAAAAATGTAAAATCGCATTTTGCGCAGAACGGTGCGCACTATCTTAATTTTTCATTGTTGCTCGATGCATTATTTTCAAATTCAAAATCATCAAAGCCGTTCCAATTGTGGCGATGAAAAACGTTTTCAATTGAAATTCTTTCACGATGAGTTGCGTTGAAAAATAGCCGTATGGCAAAAGCAAAAGACTTGATACAAGTCCAGGCACATAACCTTTGACAAGAATTGCTTGCAATAAATGAATGATTAAATGAATCCCAAAGGCGAAAAGCAAAGCAGTTTCAATGTATTGCCAAAAAGAAATTTTAGCAAGCATTAAAATGGTTCCGAATAGAATTATGCAAAATTCTTCAAAGGCAATAACTGCAAATTTTTTTGTATCGAGTTTTGCTAAATGTTCCAAGATATTTTTTGCGAAAGGAAATTTTTTCACAATGCGATTCTGATTTTTCAAAACCCACGAATGCTGAAATAAAATTTCTTCGAAATCGTGAAGGCTAAATGCTACAGGCAAAAGCAGATAAAGTAAAACGAGAGAATCCATAACGATAAGGAAAAAATAGAAATTACATCAAAAGAACTCCGATTAGACATTCTAATGGTGCTTTGGTCGCATATTGTAGATAAATCCAATGGCTCGAATATTTGGAATGAATTTTTTGAATGCGAATTGAATCACGATTTTCAAAAATGAGCTTTTGAATTTTTGCGGAATCCAAATTATAATCGCGAATATAAAGATTTTTTCTATAGCATCTTGTTATGATTATTGTAGAGGTTTTTCGGTAACGAAGTCAAATGTTATTGCAAAAAATTGGATCTACTATCTTATGAGAAATTTCATCATCTCAATTTTTCTTTTCAAACATCATTAAAAAAGCCCCGCGATGCGGGGCTTTCTTTCAAATTTTTGGGTTAGTTGATTTTTCCAACTAAGTTGCCGGTGAAACCGTAATCGCGAGAAGTGCCGTAGCTGTGAGCGCCGAAAGAAAGGGTGAAGCGCTTGGTGAGCGGCTTTTCGATGTAGAAGGCGCCGAGGACGTCTTTCACATGCTTCTTATCGGTGTCTGCGTAATCGGTATTTTGACGATCGTGAATGTATTCGGCTTCGAGAATGATGCGGTAATCACGCGGGGTGAAAAGGATACCGCCGGTAATCGGAGCGACGAGATCTTTCGTGCGGGTGCGTTCCTTGCCGAAGCGATCGATATAAGTTTCTTCGGCGTCGATGCCCATAAGAGCGCCTTCGAGGAAGAAGTAAGCGAGATCGCTAACAATCGGAGTCTTGCCTTGGAGAGAAATCGTGTGCTTCACATCGGTATCGTCATCGTGAACGAGGTCGAAGACGTTTGTGCGGTAGCCCAAATCCAAGTTCAAGAATTCAATTCCCGAAAGATCGTGGAAGTGGAACATTAAGCGGAGATCGCCTGTGTTCAAATTCGGCGTGGTGCTGATGAATGCAACATCCATCGTCATCGTTTCGGTCGGCGTGAGCGTAAATTGGAGAGCGTTTTCGCTATTTGCACCGCTCTTAAAGCCGTTGTAGTAACCATCGACGTAGTTACCGAAGTAGTCACCGTTCTTTTGAGTGAATTCCCAACGACCGAGCTTGATTGCGGCATAACGCGTATGTTGTTCTGCCCAAGCTTCGTGAATTTCAAAGAGATCGCGGTATTCGTAAGTATCAGCGGTGTCGCCGTTTGCGGTGTGATGCGTATGATATTGATTATCTTGCAAATCACCCGGATACATCCAAATTAAAATCTTGCCGTTAAAGTCATTGGAATGCGTTTCAAGACCGAGGTTTGCGCGTCCCCACCATTCTTCGAGGTTATCGCTGTTTTCGTCATCTTCGCTTGTCCAAAGAACTTTGCCCGCTTGAATTTCGAAGCTTGCGTTAATGTCAAATTCGTATTGGCCTGCTTTGAAAAGCGGTTCTTTTTTCTTTTTCTTCTTTACCGGTTCCGAGCCTGCGGCAGCCATCGACATATCGACAGCCGGTTCAACCTTCTTGGCTTCGGGAGCTTTTTCTTGGACGGGTTCTGCTTTTGCGGTATCCACTGCTGCGACGGTTTCTTGCGGGGCAGCTTGAACGCTATCTGCAGTTGCGACTGGAGCTGCGGCCGGTTCAGCCTTTGCAGAATCAGCCGGGGCAGCGGCGACAGGTGCGGCTTCGGCAGGGGCAGCTTGAACGCTATCTGCAGTTGCGACTGGAGCTGCAGCGGGTTCAGCCTTTGCAGAATCCGCCGGGGCAGCGGCAACGGGTGCGGCTTCAGCAGGGACAGCTTTTGCTGTGTCTGCTGTGGCTTCGGCCGGAGCGGCTTCGGCAACCTTTGCGGTGTCAGCGGCGACTGCGGCTTCTGCCGGTTGGGCAGTCTTTGCGGAATCTGCAGCCGGCTGAGCTGTTTGTGCAAACAGTGCGGTTGCCATTGCGAAAGAAGCAATGAGAACTTTGTTCATGATATCTCCTTATCCAGATGTATTACAGCTTTAATTATAACAAATAAAAATAAGAAATGTTAAATTTTATTTATGAAACGCATCGAAAATTCTCGAATCCTCTTCCTCGACGAAATGCCGATTCGCCGATTATTGGAATTTCGATCGGATTATTATCCGATTATGTTACAGATTTTAGATGTAGTTTATGAACGCAAAATTCAAATGGTCGCGTCTCCGGTGACTCTCGTCGATTTAGCGGGGCGCGCTTACGAAAAAAATTTAGCCGTTCTCGCTCGCGAACTCAAAGAATTTTTTACGAACAGTGCGCAGTTTCGTCTGCGTGAACTCGATGCGGAAATCGCGATTCTCGCCGCGGAATATCGCGTGAAATACAAATTCACTTTGGAAGAATCGGTGCAATTTGCAACGGCTTATGTCGCAGGCGCAGACCTTGTGCTCAGCGAAAACGAAAAAGCAAAAGAAATCGACGGGCTGAATGTTCTTTTATTAAGCGAAATTCAGAACGATTAAAGCGCTTGGCGCCATTTAAAACCGTTATTTTTTTTGGGGCAATTTCCGCGGGAATTTTTACAAAATTTCTGCAATTAGCTAAATTTTTTTCCGAATTAAGTTTTTGGAGTTTTCTATGTCCAAGTATTATCCTGTGATTGGTCTTGAAATTCACTGCCAACTGGCAACGAAAACGAAAATGTTTTGCGGTTGCGAAGTGGAAGTCAACACGAGCCCGAATAAGCATGTTTGCCCGGTTTGCTTAGGCTTCCCGGGAGCGATGCCTGTCCCGAACAAACAGGCGGTGGAATATGCGATTCGTCTTGGACTCGCTTTGCATTGCAATATCGATTTGAATGCGATGTGGACCCGCAAGAATTACTTCTACCCGGATTTGCCGAAGGGTTACCAGATTACGCAGACCGGTGGACTTCCGATTTACGACCATCCGATTTGCAGCAAAGGCTGGCTCGAAATTAAACGCGCCGACGGCGTTGTGCGCCGCATTGGAATTACCCGCATTCACATGGAAGAAGATGCGGGAAAACTCATCCACGATATGAGTCCGACCGGAAGCCATTTCGATGCGAACCGCTGCGGAACTCCGCTTTGCGAAATCGTGACCGAACCGGATATTCGTAGCCCCGAAGAAGCCGTTCTCACTTTCAAAAAAATCAAACAGATTTTGGAATACACCGGCGTTTCTCATGCGAATATGGAAAATGGAAATATCCGCTGCGACGGTAACATTTCGATTCGCCCGAGCGAAGACGCTCCGTTTGGAACGCGCGCCGAAATTAAAAACTTGAACAGTTTCACGAACTTGGAAAAAGCGCTCACCGCCGAAATGCTTTTGCAAACGGTGACTCTTGACGCGGGCAAAGAAGTGCAGCAATGCACCAAGCGTTACGACCCGAACGCCGACAAGACTTCGGTCATCCGCTCGAAAGAAGATGCGCCGGACTACAAATATTTCCCCGAACCGGATATGGTGCGCTTGGTAACGGATCCCGCTGTCGTCGAAGAAATTCGTCGGACTCTTCCGGAACTTCCGGATGCGCGCTATGAACGCTTCCTCAAAGATTACAAGCTGACCGATTACGATGCACAAGTTCTCACGGACGAAATCAAAATCAGCAACTGGTTTGACTCTGCCGCAAAGACTTGCAAAAATCCGAAAATTTTGGCGAACTGGGTCATCACCGAACTTCTCCGCGAAGTGAAAGAACTCGAAGGCGGTTTTGATGCGGTGAAAGTTTTGCCGGAACAACTTTCTCGTTTGGTCAATTTAATCGAAGACGGAACGATTAACGGTAAAATTGCAAAACAAGTTTTTGCCGATATGTTCGCAACCGGAAAAGACCCCGACACGATTGTGAAGGAAAAAGGTCTTGTGCAAATCACGGATACGGGCGCAATCGAAAAGACCGTCCGCGAAGTCGTCGAAAAGAACGCGAGCCAGTTCGCGGAATTTAAAGCGGGCAAGGTCGCGCTCAAGGGATTCTTCGTCGGTCAAGTGATGAAGAGTTCTGGCGGCAAAGCGAATCCGAAAATTGTGAACCAAATTTTGGACAAGCTCGCTCAGGAATAATTTCTTGATTCATCGAGTGTTTCTGCTTCTTTTATTTCTGCTCGCTGCGGCGGTTTCGTCGCAGGCAGCAGATGCGTATGATTCAACCTATATCAATACGTTAAATATGACCGATGCAGAAATCGCCGAAGTTTACGGCATCGATTCAACAAAAATTCAAGTGAAACCGACGCGGCAAGAATTGCAAGAAGATAAAGAACCCGAATACGTCATGCGCGAATACAATCATCGGGAGCAAGTTATCGTCGGGGTTTCTGTGATGCTTTGTGTCGCCCTCGCGATGGTGATGATGAATAATTACAATCCGATGCGATAAAAATCGCGGTCGCATTGAAAAAATCTCTCATTTTTGATTGCTTTAACCATTTTGCTTTGCAGAATGGTTTTTCATTTCTAACTGAATCAGCGTTTGCTTTAATCTTTCCATGCCGATGTTTTCTTTGGCGCTGACGAGAAGTGCTTCGGGGTAATGGGTGCGCAATTCTTCTAAGCGTTCGGGAGTCGCGGTTTCGGCTTTGTTGAAGACGAGAATTCGCGGAATTTCGGGAGCGATTAAATCTTCAAGAATTTTGTGCGTAATTTCTAAATGTTCGAGGTAATCGGGAGCGGTCGCATCGACGACATTTAAAATGCAATCGGCGTTACTCGCAGCGCCGAGTGTGCTTTTGAATGTATCCAAAAGATGCGGCGGAAGTTTGCGGATAAATCCGACGGTATCCGAAAGCAAAATGAATTTTCCGTCGCCGATGTAAAGCTTGCGAATGGTGCTGTCGAGAGTCGCGAATAATTGATCTTTCACATAAACATTGCTGTTTGTGAGACGATTGGTGAGAGTGCTTTTGCCTGCATTAGTGTAGCCGACGATTCCCACTTGAAAAATTCCTTGGCGGCGTTCTGCTTGGCGTTCGCGGGCGCCTTCAATTTTTTCCAATTTCGCTTTGAGCTCTTGAATTTTTCGACGGATAATGCGACGGTCGGTTTCGAGCTGCGTTTCACCGGGTCCGTTCATGCCGATGCCTTTTCCGCCTGCTTGTCTCGAAAGGTGCGTCCACGCGTGCGAAAGTCGCGGAACAAGATATTGCAGTTGCGCTACTTCGACCATTAAACGGCTTTCGGCGGTGACAGCGTGCTTGGCAAAAATCGCCAAAATAATGCCTGTGCGATCGAGCACTTTAATTCCGGGAAGGCGTTCTTCCAAATTGCGCACTTGCGAACCCGAAAGATCGTCGTCAAAAATCACAAGCCCTGCGCTATCTTCGGCAAGAGCCGCTTTGATTTCGTGGACTTTGCCTTCGCCGATAAGAGTCGCGGGATTAAAAGCTTGGACGCGTTGCAAAAAAGAACGAGTGACAAGGGCGCCCGCAGTTTCGGCGAGGCGTTTGAGTTCTGCGAGATGTTCTTCGACCGTAGATTTTCGCATCCGCGGCGTCACGATTCCAACTAAAATGGCTTTTTCTAATTCAGGCATATTTTTTCGCTTTGGAATATATAAAATCCCCGCGCGGAGCGCGGGGAGAATTGAATTCCCGAAGATGATTTCGCATTAAATTTTCGAACAAAGTTCTAAAATATTTTCTGCGGTAATTCCTTGATCTTTCAAAAATTCATCGGGATTATACCTATCAAAAAATTTCTTTTCAAATCCTAAAACTTTGACTTTCAAATCCGAATCCGAAAGATAGTTGGCGACTTTAACGCCAAAGCCACCTTCGACGATTCCATCTTCTAAAGTAATCACGAGCTTGTGATTTTCTTTTAATTTATCCAAAGTTTCGGTGTCGATATCCGAAGCAAATCTTGGGTTGATTAACGTTGGCGTAAATCCCAATTTTTTCTGAATTTCTTGGACAAAATTTTCGCCGAGTTGATAAAAATCGCCCAAAGCGATTAACGCGACTTTTTCGCCTGCAATTTCTGTTTTGAATTTCACTTCGGAATAATTTTTATCCGCCATTCTTCCGTCGTCAATGACGCCGTTTCCTGGCATCAAAACAATTGTCGGATGATCGTTTTGATCGATTGCATACGAAATCATCGCTAAATATTCCGCTTTATTTGTCGGCGCGAGCACGCGCACATTGGGAATATTGGAATAAATCGAATTGATGAAAATTCCCAAATGCGTGACATCTCTTAAAATTTGAAAGCCCGAATAATTTAAAATCACTGCGATTGCGTTATTGTTAATCGCGGTATCTTGCGCCATTTGATCGTAGGAGCGTTGTAAAAAAGTCGCATTTGTCACGACGACCGGTTTTGCGCCATATTTTGCAGCGCCCGATGCCATCGCTATAGCTTGTTCTTCGGCGATTCCGACATCGGTATATTGACTCCCTAAAGATTTTCTCGCTTCGGGGTAAAGTCCAACGGACGCGGGCATCGCAGGCGTAATCACTAAAAGTTTCGGGTCTTGTTTTGCTTTTTCGAGTAAATAATTTGTCGTCAACGATTCGTAACTTTCGCCGTTTCCCCAATCGACGGTGGATTTTCCCGTTTCTCTATCAAAGGGTGCGCACCAATGCCACGCTTCTTTATCGGTTTCGGCGGGCTTGTAGCCTTTGCCTTTTAATGTGTGAATGTGCACGACGACGGGATGATTTACATCTTTGACTCGGCTAAAAATTTTGATTAAAGAGGCGATATCGTTTCCGTTTTCTTCGTAGTAATAATCAAATCCTAAAGCCTTAAAGAAATTCTTTTCGCATTTTCCGCGGGAATCGCGAAGTTCTTTTAAGTTTTTATAAATTCCGCCGTGATTTTCGGCGATGCACATTTCGTTATCGTTGACAATGATGATAAAATTCGAATTGAGTTCGGAACCCGCATAATTGAGCGCTTCTAACGCTTCGCCGCCCGAAAGAGAGCCGTCGCCGATAAAGGCGATTACATTTTCTTTTTTATGCGCTAAGTCGCGCGCTTTGGCAAGTCCTGTGGCGAGTGAAATCGATGTGGATGTGTGTCCGACATTAAATAAATCGTGCTCGGATTCTTCGGGATTTGTGTAGCCCGAATCTTCTTGAAATTTGGAATCGTCGATGTATCCTAATTTCCGTCCGGTAATCATTTTGTGCGCATAACTTTGATGCGAAACGTCAAAGACGAATTTATCTTGGGGCGAATTAAAAACAAAATGCAAGGCAATTTCGGCTTCGACAGATCCAAAGTTTGGTCCGCAATGCCCGCCGATTTTTGTTAGGCGATTAAACAAAGCTTCGCGAATGTCAACCGCTAATAAATTGAGTTCATCGATGGCTAATTTTTTAATGTCGGCGGGGGAATCGACTTTTTGTAAAATCGGATACATGGTTACCTCGGAAAGTTAAAAGCAATATAAAAAATTAGGAATGAGTTTCCCTTCGCGCGCCTTAACATTCCTAATTCCTACTTAATTCACTCTATTTTTTCTATTTTATTATTCGATGAAGCAGTTGCGAAATTTCGTTTTTCTTATTCTTTTGGCCGCGGTGAGTTCGTTTGCGGTAATCGATACGATTTCTGTCGATGTGGGAATTTCGGTAGAAAATACGATGCCGATTGGACTTGTTCTGTTTGAAGAAAATGGCGTATTTGAAGCGCTCCCTGCGAAGCCCGCAGAAATTCTCAAAAATGATTTGAATCTTTCGGGGCGATTTGCGGTGGTCGAAAGTGAAAAATTTAAAATGGTGACTTTTGTCAAAGCGGGCGCGAAATTTTATGCGACCGGAAAAATTGAAAAAGTCGATGGTTCCAAAGTGCGGCTTTCTTGCTACTTGTATGCGACGCAGACGAAGGATTTGATTTTGGGCGAAGCTTACACGGTGCCGCAGAAACAAGTCCGCGATGCGATTCACGATTTTACAGATAAAGTGGTCAAGCAACTTTGGGGCGAATACGGCGTGGCTTCGACGGAACTCGCTTGGGTTTCGAAAATTGACGGGGTGAAGCAAATCGTCGTCGCCGATTACGATGGCTATAACCGTCGCCAACTCACTCACGATTCGACGATTAGTATGATGCCTGCGTGGACAAAAGACAATAATGCGATTATTTATGTGAGCTTCCGCAACGGCAAAGCGCAACTCTTTGAACGTCAAATTTATTCGAATGCAGAACGTCGTCTTTTTGCGGATAAATCGCAGACATTTAGCCCAGCGGTCAATCCGAAAACGGGAGAATTGCTTTTCTCTTCGATCGGCGGCAATTTGACGAGCCTTTATCTCGGCGATCCCGCAACCGGAAAAAGTCGGAAACTTCTTTACGGCAGATTCTCGCAAGTCAGCCCCGCTTGGAGTCCGTTCGGAACGGAAATTTTATACACGAGCGACCGCGGCGGAAATCCGCAAATCTTTGCGATGGGAAAAGATGGAAGCGATGTGCGCCGTGTGACTTTTATGGGAAATTATAATGAACGCGCTTCGTGGAGTCCGGCGGGAGACCGCATCGTTTACACGTCGATGGACGGCGGAAAAATGAATATTTACACCTGCGCAATTGACGGCTCGGATATTATTCAGCTCACGAGCAACGCGGGCAATAATGAACACCCGACTTGGTCGCCCGACGGCATGTTAATCGCATTCTCAAGCGATCGTTCGGGTTCTCATCAGATTTATATCATGCGAAAAGACGGGACAAATGTAACACGCATTACCAATGGCGGCGATAATACCGCTCCGATTTGGTCGTGGTACGCTCCCGAAAAACAGAAACAAATTTCTCAACAAAACGAAGGATGGTAGATCAATGAAAAAACTTTTTTTGCTCACGGTTTCTTGCGCCGCAGCATTCACCCTGTTTGCTTGCGCAAAAAATAAGCCGCCCGTTAATCCGGTGGTAAAAGAAGAACCCGCAGCAAAGGCCGAAGCACCGGTCGATACCGCAGCCCTCGCCAAAGCAAAAGCCGACTCCATCGAAAAAGCGCGCTTAGAAGCAGAACGCTTAGAAAAAGAACGCGCTCGCGTGGAAAAACTTTTTAACGAACTCATGTCCGAAGATGTTTACTTCGACTTTGACAAATCGGAACTCACGGAAAAGGCAAAAGAAATTTTGACGCAAGTGGGCGATATTCTTTTGAAAGAACCGCGCTTCGTCATCGTCGTCGAAGGCCATACCGATGCCCGCGGCACCGAAGATTATAATATGACTCTCGGCAGCAAGCGTGCGATGAAAGTTAAAGAATTTTTGAACGCTTACGGTGTGGGCGATGACCGCATGGAAACGGTGAGCTACGGCAAAGAAAAGCCGAAGGTTGCTGGCGAATCCGAAGAAGCTTACGCACAAAATCGTCGCGCAAACTTTAAGGTAAACATCCGGAAGTAATCCAAGCCGCAAGGCGAAATCGAGGATGCAATGAAACGTCTGATTTTTGGAACGGTGATGGCAGCTTTTGCGCTGAGCGCGTGCTCAAGCGTGACACTTCTCCGCACAAAAGAAATGCAAGCGGTCGGCGATGATGTCAAAAAAGATGTCACGCAAGAGATGAAGCAAGAAATGGCGACGATGGCTGCGGCAAATAAAGCCCGCATGGATTCGCTCGAAACGGTCATCGATTCGCTTTTGCTTGTGCAGAAACGCATGAAAGTTGAACTCGCAATGCTTTCGTCTAAAGTCGCCGATATGAGCGACCGAAGCGATAGTCATCACGAAGAATTGCTTTATCGTTTGGATCTTTTAATCGGCAAGTCCGATAAAATCCTTTCGAAAAAAGTCGTCGTCAACGGTCAAGCGATTTCGCAGGTAGATAGCGCCGCTATCTCGGCCGAAAAAATGCAAACCCTCGATTCGCTTTTCAATACGGCCCGCGCCGATTATCACAAAGGCGAAATCAAGTTAGCGTATTCGGGATTTAAGCAAATCTACGAAGAAACGAAAACGGGAAATATCGCAAGCGAAGCGCTCTTCTGGATGGGCGTTTGCCTTTCGGATGCTGGCCAAGCGGATAAAGCAAAAGTGGTTTTTGCCCGCGAAGTGAAGCAATTCCCCGATGCATCGAAAACATGCGCCGCTCTTCTTAAACTTGCCAATATCGCTGCTCTCGAAGGTGATACGAAATTGCAAAAGCAATATCTGCAAAAAATTCTCGCGACAAAGAGTTGCTCGGATTCGAACGAATTCTTGCAGGCTGCAGAAATGCTCGAAGCGATTCTCGATGGCACGGTGACGGAACCGCATCCGGTTTCGGATTCAACAGCGAAGCCGGTGGAAACTTCGGCAGATTCAACGCAGTCCGAAGTAAAAGCTCCGCAAAATGCAGAAGCAAAAGTTGCTGAAATCAAAGAAGCGAAAGTCGATTCGACAGCGCAGCTTCCGAAGGATTCTCTTGCGGTAAAAATTCCCGCGGATTCTTCGGCAATCGCTCAGCCGGATTCCGCAAAAACAATTTCCGAAAAGAAATAAATTTGGCTGCAAGCGTTCGCCGAATTTAATGAAAATTTCAGCGAATCGCTGCGGTGGAAACTCTTCAAAATGAAATTGCTTTCAACGCGATTTCATTTTTCTATATTATTCACATCAAAAATTTTAACCTAGGGTGCTTATGCGCTTTTTGAATCTTGTAAAAAAATCAATTCTTCCTGTGATGGTTGGTGCAACATTTGCTTCGGCTCAGTTGATGAGCGGCAATAATTTTGATGCGATTCGCGTCGGCAAAACGGGAATTTCGAAGGCTCATATCGATAGTTTAACCGAAGCTTTAGCCAAGTCGCAAGCTCGCGGTCGTCAAGTTCCTCCCGAAGCGATGAAGCAAGTGCGTTGGGCTGTCATCGATAATCTCGTCGGACAAGAATTGGTGAAACTCGAAGCGAAAGCGCTTAAAATCAAAGTGCCGAAGAACCGCATTGATAGCGTTGCAAAACTTTTCAAAGCGCAGTATCCGAATATCGAAATGTTCAACAAAGAATTAAAGAAAAACAACATTTCCGAAGCGCAATTTAACGAACGGATTGAACAACAGCTGCAGAGCGACATCATCTTGGAACAGAAAGTGCCGTATCCGCAGGATCCGACCGAAAAGCAAATTGCCGCTTACTGGGAACTCAACAAATCCAAAGTTCCTCTGAACGATACCATTAGCGGTGCACGCATTCTTATCAAGAGCAAAAAGGGCGAATCGAAAGAAGCCGTTGCCGATAAGAAAGAATTGTTAAAAGGTTTAGCGGCTCAAGTTCGCTTGGGAAAAGCAAGCTTTGCGACTCTCGCTGCGCAATATAGCGACGACGAAAATGCGCGTAAAACCGGCGGTGTGATGAATAAATTCGTTGCCAAAACGAAGGGCGCTGATTTTGCGAAGGCGATTAGCTCTCTCAAAGTCGGCGATATTTCGGAAGTTTTCTCGACGAGCGAAGGTCTTCAAATTTTCATGCTCACCGAAAAGAATGACGGTAAATTTGAAAACTACAAAGTGCAAATCGATTACATTCTGCGCGTTCAAGCCGAACAAGAACGTCAGCTGAAAATCAAAGCTTACTTAGACGAACTTGCTGCAAAATATAAAGTGCAATACTTGAACAAAGAATACACTCCGGAAAATGCCATCGGAGGCGCAAAGTAATGGCAGTGACTTCGCACACTGGGCTTACCGAACTCCGCACGCGGATCGATAAGCTCCGGGGGTATCTTTGACCTCGAGTCTAAAGAGGTTGAACTTTCCGTATTAGAAAAAGAATCTGGCAATCCAGAACTTTGGAATAATCAAGATAAAGCGCAAGCGCTTCTCAAAAAAATTACTTCGCTCAAAAAAGTCCTCGCCGACTGGAATGAAGTTTCGACGAATTGTAATGATCTTTCGGAACTTTACGAAATGGCAAAGTCCGAACCGGATTCGCAAGAACTTTTTGATAACGTCGAAGAAGAATATAAAGCACTTCTCGCTCGCGTTGATGAAATGGAATTTCGTCGGATGCTTTCGGGACCCGATGATGCTTGTGCCGCTGTTCTCACGATTCATCCGGGAGCAGGCGGAACCGAAGCACACGATTGGGCAGAGATGCTTCTCCGTATGTATAAGCGTTTCTTAGAACGCGAAGGCATGGATTTTAAAGTCATCGATGTGCAAGAAGGCGAAGAAGCGGGCATTAACAGTGCAACGATTGAAGTCAAAGATGAATATGCTTACGGACTTCTCCGTTCGGAAATCGGCGTGCACCGTTTAGTGCGCATTAGCCCGTTTGATGCGAACGCTCGCCGTCACACAAGTTTCTGCGCTGTCTATCTTTATCCCGAACACGATGAAGTGGAATTTGAAATCAATCCCGCAGATATTCGCGTCGATGTTTATCGTTCTTCGGGCGCGGGCGGTCAGTATATTAACAAGACGGATTCCGCTGTTCGTATGACTCACATTCCGACAGGAATTGTCGCAAGTTGTCAAACGGAACGTTCGCAAATTCAGAACCGCGCAACGGCTCTCAAAATGCTTACGACGATGGTCGCCGAACATTACCGCCAAGAAGAAGAAGCGAAGCGCGATGCGCGTTTAGCCGAAAAGAAAAAGGTGGAATGGGGCTCGCAAATCCGCAGTTATGTGCTTCAGCCGTATCAGCTCGTGAAAGATTTGCGCACAAACGAAGAAACTTCGGATACGACAGGCGTTCTCGATGGAAAAATCAAGCCGTTCGTCAACGCTTACCTTTTGCATTCTGCGCAAAAAGAAGCAGAATCGTAACCGATTTTTGAATACAAGAAAGCCCGCAAAAACTGCGGGCTTTTTTCGTTATTCGATTTCTTTTAAGTATCGCGCAAGAGCGTCTTGCCAAGTGGGGAGCGGCTTAAAACCGTTTTCAAGCAACTTGGATTTGTCTAAGCGACTGTTGAAAGGACGCGCTGCTTTGGAAAGTCCATATTCCGCGGTGGAAACGGGAATGACCTGCGTTTTGAGTCCTGCTTGGCGATAAATTTCTTTTGTAAAATCGTACCAACTAATGTAACCGCCTTCATTTGTCGCATGATAATAGCCGTATTTTTCGGTTTCAATCATATCAACGAGAAGCCTTGAAAGGTCATAGGTATAAGTCGGCGTTCCGATTTGATCGTTGACCACGCGGACTGTGTCGTGAGTCTTTGCTACATTGAGCATCGTTTTGATGAAATTTTTTCCGTTTTTTCCAAAGACCCAAGCGATGCGAACGATGAAATATTTGGAAAGATTTTGGGAAACAGCAAGTTCGCCTTCGAGTTTTGTTTGGCCGTAAACATTAAGCGGTTGATAATCTTTGCAGTCCGGTTTCCAGGGAATTTCCCCTTGACCATTAAAAACGTAATCGGTGCTAATGTAAACCATTTTGCAGTTTAATTTTTTGCAAGCGAGCGCTATGTTTTCGGTTCCTGTCGCGTTGATTGCGCGGACTTTTTCTTGCTTGTCCGCATCTTCAGCGAGATCGACTGCGGTCCATGCGGCGCAGTGCACAACGACATCGGGTTTTACTTTTTCGAGAACAGAATTGACCGCATTTTTATCGGTAATATCCAGCGGAATATATTCTGCTGTTGTCACATAACTTGCATCTTGAACACCGCTATAAGTCGGCGCAATATCGCTCCCGATTCCAGTATAATTTCTTTTCGCAAGCTCGTTCATCACATCGTGGCCGAGCTGACCTGCCACACCGGTAACAAAAATTTTCATAACACAAATTTAAATTAGGAAGGAGGAGTTAGGAATGAGAAATTGGGAATTTTTTTAGCCAGTTTTCTTTTGCTTGGGACAATTTTTCTAAAGAGGCTTCGTCGGCGGGGCTTTCGTCGCGGAGTTTTTTTAACTGGCGATAGCCGTCAAGGATTTCTTGGGCGGGGGGATAGTCGGGGAGGAGCGCTTCTAAAGAAGTTTCGATTTTTTCGTCGGAGTAGTAGCGGCGAACTCCTTGCAAATAGGTTTGAATGTAAGCTTCTTTTTCGCCGGCGGCTTTGTGGGCTTTGGCAATTTCAAATTCAAACGGCTGAATTTGATCCATCCAGATAGCTTCGCGGGCGTAGAGCTCGTTGTCGAGAGCGATGGCGTTTTCTTGTCTCGAAATGCGGAGTTGCTCCGCAAAAAGAGGACGATATGATTCCATATCGACGGAAATTCCTTCGCTTTCTAAAAAAATGCCGAGATTGCGCAACGCTTTTTCCGAAGGCGTTTCGAGAACGCGTTCTTTGAGAATGGCGAGTTTGATTTCGCGGGGGAGATTTACAAAATCGCGATTATCGAGGTCGGTTGCGCGCAGATGCAGCACAAAAGCGCGGAATAAAATCAACGCAATCGCTAAAGTAAAGAGAATGGCAACGGTCATAGTGGGGATAATTTTAGAAAAGCAGTCGAAATTTTGATGCCTTTGGTCACAATATTTTGCGAAAAGGAAAACTTTTTGAAAAATTTCGTAAAAAAAGAATTGCATAAGAATAGGGGAGATGGAAAAAAGGTATATTTGGGGGGAATATTCCTACACCCTATTTTGGTGGAGATAGTGTACATGATGAAAAAAGTGTTGATGTTGGCTTCGGCGTTTACAGCGGGTGCGTTTGCCGCAAACTCGCTTCAGGTTTCTTTGGACGTTGTCGTCCGCGATTTTCAGCCGAGCCATCCGGACTTTGAAAACTTTTCCGAAGAATCTGTAAAGCATTCCAATGAATTTATGCTTTGGGCAAAGCCGGGCTATGATACAGATTGGCTTAGTCGCGCCGCTTATCACAATACTTGCGGCAACAAGGTATCGAAACAAGGTGTTGCATTAGGAAAAGATGGGCTTCCTTGGGTTGTGAACCCACTCCTTCCGGCTTATTTGCAGACGCAGACAACACTGCCAGGTTCTTATTTAACCTATGGTCAATGCAAACAGTCTTCTATTCCTGGTGTTGAAAATCAGCGCGGTTTTGGGGCTAACTCAGCGGCTCAATTTACGGGTGTGCAAAAGAATACTTGCTCGGGGGGCATGTTTTGGGAAAACGAAGTGTATTATACCCCGGGAATGGTTCAGCCATACTTGGAATTCGACCGCGATTCCGTCGGCGATCCGGTGGACTATTTGCGCAATGTGCACATCAAAAAAGGTAATGACGCGTGCGATAACTTTTATTTTGCCCAATGGTTTGAAGACATTAAAGATGTGAACAAACGCACCGAAACCACGATGGATATTCCGGCAGCTGCGGATAATCCGAAGTATAAGGAATTAAATTACAACTACAATAATGGTGGCTATTTCCCACTCGATATTATTGATTCGGCTTCGCAACAGAGAATTGGGCCGGCTCCGGGCGATCAATGGGGACCGCAGAGTTTTTCTATTTTCTGCCCGCCGTATAATTATGAATATGCAGACGATCAAACCGACTTTTTGAACCAAAATACAGCAGCCCTTTGCGTTGCTTGGAATCAGAATGGTGGCGCAAAGGCGCTCTCTCCGGATGCTGCATCAAATATTGCTGTGCAATATGGAACGCTCGGTCTTCAGCATTTGCGCAATTACAACTTTACGATGATGGGTTACGCAAACTTCAAGTATTATAAAGAAAATAACACGGGTTTGCCGGATGCTTTGGGCAATATCACGCAAGAAATCTTTGAATTCGCTGGTGACGATGATATGTGGATTTTCGTCGATGGCGTGCTTGCGGTGGACTTGGGCGGAACGCACTTGGCAACTCCGGGCATCGTGAATATTCGCACTTTGGCAGAAAACAATCACGGTTGCCATCCGGGCGAACCGTTAGCGACCACTCTACAGAAGAAAGGCGCTTGCGGTGCTGATGGCAAGTGGGCAGATGGTCAATGGCACCATTTGCACTTCTTCTACGCAGACCGTCAGTCCGATGGTTCGAACCTTTATATTCGTGCAAACCTTGCCGAAGTCGCTGCTTCTCAATTCGGTCAGCCGCGTATTTTGGAAGCTGAACTCTTGAAGAACGAGCAAGGTAACTTCGAAACTTATTTCTATTCAAGTTCTGAATTGAATGACGCAAGTGTTCAATTTATGAATGCGGCGAATGGTCAATACTTCCCGATTGTTGTGAAGCGCGGCAAAACATATTTGGCCTATCAAATTACAAGCTTAGCTTATAACCAAAGAACTTCGAAGGGTTATCAGTATAAGCTCACCGGTAAGCTTTGCACCGATCCGAGCTGTGCTGTTACCGTGAACCCGGCATTTGGCGACTCGTTGACTTATAACTATGTGGAATCTTCGGATCATCCGGATGCTGCAGAATGCGTCTTTAAGAATACGTTTAATGTGACTTCGAAAAACGGTAAGGAAGTGGATACTTATAACTTAGGTCCTGTGACAACGGTGACAATGTCGCAGACGACTACTGTTATCCCGGCTGATAATACCATTGACCGTCCGCCGTTTGACGATAAGAAACTGCCGAGCGGTGAACTTTCGGATAAGGAAACCGGTGAAATTGTTATCTCGGTGCTCCCGGAGGAATATTCGAATTCCGATGACCAAGGTGCTTGGATTGCAGAAAATATCAAAAAGATTACTGCAGCTCCGGGTGGTTCGGATCCGAGCAGCGCAGCCAATTCGCAAATCATCAATTCGAATACGAAAAATTCGGCAACGGGTGCAGGTTCTGCAGACAATGCGCGTTGCGCAACCGTTGGTGATGTGGAAAACTGCGTGAGCTTCTCGTTTGTGACGGACCAAGCTTTCCGCGTGAACGTGCGCGTCTTTGACCATCTCGGTCACTTTGTGAACCAGTATAACCAAGCGGTTTCGCAAGAACAGTTTAATGCGATTACCGGTTCTTATGCGCCATCGGGCGAATGCAGTGCTTTGGATCCGGCTACTGTTTCGGGCTCGATTGCTGCAAGCGTCAAGATGTATCCGGTTTCGAAAGATGGGCGTAAGCTCGGTACAGGTGCTTACATCTATCAAGTTTCGCTCGTGGAATTCCCGCAGCCGCACTGCGTGAAGACCGGTGCAGAATTGCAATACATTCCGGGAACTTACCGCAGAACGGAATACAAGCAAACTCGCGGCTTCCGTCGCATTACCGGAAAGTAATTTTCCAAAGAATTGAAAAATCCCGAGCAAAGCTCGGGATTTTTTTTCGCAAAAATTCATCTTATCAAGCGTCAAGCTTTTGCTTGACGCTTTTATATTGACTTTTCCTGCTTGATTTCCTTTGTAAAATCCATGTAAAATCGGTGTAAATCTTCTCTAAAATCAACGATTTCGCCCTTTTTCTGCTGTAAATTTTTGCGTAATTTTAAGGCATGGATATTTACGTCATTATCATCGGAATGCTTTTTACTCTCGCCGTTTTTGATTTGGTCAACGGCGTTTCCAACGATGCGTCGAACTTTTTGAATTCGGCGGTCGGCTCTCGAGCTTTTGGTTTTAAATTCTTAATCGCCATCGCAGCGGCGGGAATTTTAATCGGCGCATCTTGTTCAAGCGGGATGATGGACGTGGCGCGTCACGGTATTTTCCAACCGGAGCATTTTACCTTTGCCGAAATCATTTCAATTTGCGCGGGCGCGATGCTCACCGATGTGGTGCTTCTCGATATTTTTAATTTGCTCGGGCTCCCGACTTCGACGACGGTTTCGATGGTCTTTGAACTTTTGGGCGGAACATTTTCGCTTTCGTTAATCAAATTAAATCGCGGAGCGGCGGGGCTGCACCTCGGCGATTTAGTGAATACCGAAAAAGCGCTTTCGGTGATTATTGCGATTTTTACTTCGGTCGCGATTGCTTTCGTTTTTGGTTGGCTTGTGCAATGGATTTCGCGTGCGCTTTTCACATTTCGTTACAAATCGCGGGAACGTTACTTCATCGCTATTTTCGGCGGGCTTTCGTTAGCGGCAATTTTTTATTTCGTTCTTTTTCAAGGGCTCAAAGGTTCTGCGCTTTCGATTCCGGCGGTGCTTACGCAAAATAAACTCATGACATTCTGCGGAAGTTTTGTGTTTTTCGCATTGCTTTCGGAATTACTTTTTTTGCTAAAACGAAACGTGCTCAAATTGATTGTCGCTGCGGGAACATTTTCGCTTGCGCTTTCGTTTGCCGGGAATGACTTGGTGAATTTTATCGGCGTTCCGCTTGCGGGGCTTTCGGCGTTTATCTCGTATTCGAATAGCGGACTTCCGGCGGATCAAGTTTTGATGACAGCGCTTTGCGGTTCGGAAAAAAGTTTGTGGTGGATTCTTTCGCTTGCGGGAGTGATTATGGCGATTTCGCTTGCGACTTCGAAGAAAGCGCGCGGCGTTATTCAGACTTCGGTTTCGCTTTCGAGTCAAAGTTCGTCAGAAGAATTATTTGGCACAAGTCCGATTGCGCGGGCGGTTGTGCGTTATGCGGATTCGGTTTCGTCCATTGTCACAGGCATTGTGCCGGCGCGGATGCGGCGTTTTTTGCGGAATCGTTTTGATGTGCGCAATTTGCATTTGGAAGAAAGCGATGCGGCTTTTGATTTGTTACGTGCTTCGGTCAATTTAATGCTCGCAAGTATTTTAATTTCTCTCGGCACATTTTTGAAGCTTCCGCTTTCGACAACATACGTCACTTTTATGGTGGCGATGGGAACGTCTCTCGCCGATAAAGCGTGGGGAAGAGAAACCGCAGTTTATCGCATTACCGGAGTGCTTTCGGTAATTGGCGGTTGGTTCTTTACCGCATTCGCTGCGTTTGTCTGCGCATTTATCGTCAGCGGAATCGTCTTCCTCGGCGGCATTTCCGTTGCGCTTTTACTCTTTGCACTTGTCGTTTGTTTTATCATCCGTTCTTCCATTCGTTACCGCAAAAAATCCGCGGAGAAAAATTCGAGCGCCGAAGAATTTCACGCCATCATCGAAGAAAAAGACCCGACGAAAGTTCTCCCGCTTGTGCGCAAACATTACGCCGAAGGCTGGGGTTGGTATTTGGTTTTTGTAGAAGACTCGGTGCACGATACGCTTCAAGCGCTTGCGCACGATGATTTGGATACGCTGCGTTACGTGCGACAAAAAATGAAAGAGGAATATAAAACGCTGCATCGTCTGCGGAAAGAAGGATTTGCTTGTTCGCAAAAAATGACAGTCGATGATTCTCTCGCCAAAAAATTTTTCTTGTATCAAGCAAACGATTTTGCGATGTCGCTTTACTTTAGTTTGGAGCGCGCATTTAAACCGTGCTTGAATCATGTGGACAATCACTTGACGCCGCTTTCTCTCAAGCAAAAAAATATCATCTTAGAAATTGCTTCGGAGATGCGCGATGTCATCGAAGATTCGGCGCGGATGGTTTTGGAAAGCGATTACACGGAATTTGAAAATTTGAAAAATCGCATTCGTTCTGCGGGCGCAAAAATTGTGAGCATTCGCAAAGAAACGATGCAAAAAAATATCGCCGAAAATCAAAATGTGGCGAGCGTCAATTTGCTTTTCTTAACCGTTCTCTATGAATGTCGCGCCATTCTCGATGCGACGATTTATCTCACAAAATCTTCGAAGAAAATGATGACGGATTTCATCTAAATTTTACAAAACGAAAACGCCGAATTTACTTTTGAGTTTTACTTTATAGGAAAAAGGAAAGACGAAATGATTTGCGTAGTTGAAGACGATAGCGATATTCGCGAAATGGAAGTTTACGCGCTGAAAAGTGCGGGTTATAAAGTGCTCGCTGCAGCATCTTCCGAAGAATTTTTTCGAGAACTCGGACTTGAAATTCCTGCGCTTGTCATTTTGGATGTGATGCTTCCGGGACGCGACGGCTTTTCAATTCTGAGCGAATTGCGGCATCGGGCGACGACATCCAAAGTTCCTGTGATGATGGTAACGGCGAAGACGACGGAAATGGATAAAATCAAAGGACTCGATTCAGGCGCCGATGATTATCTCACCAAGCCGTTTGGCATTATGGAATTTTTGGCGCGCGTGCGCGCCCTTTTGCGGCGGGCAGAAATGAAAGGTGAAGTCGTCGCAGCAAAGCCCGCAGAATTGCATCTCGGAAAAATTGAAATCGACGATGAACGTCATCAGGTCAAAGTCGATGGAAATTTAGTCGAATTTACTTTTAAAGAATATGAACTTCTCAAGTTACTTTGTTCTAAACCGGGAATCGTTTTTGATCGCGAACAGTTGATGTCAAAAGTTTGGGGAGTCGATGGCACTCTTGAATCGCGGACAATCGATATGCACATTAAAACGCTGCGGAAAAAATTAGGCGCAGCGGGCGATTACATTAAAACGGTTCGCAACGTCGGTTACAAAGCGGAAATCGAGGTGACAGATGAAGGAAAAACTGAGCTTTAGCCTTTTTTATGTAGGGCTTTTGTCTGCGGTCATCGCGATGCTTTTGACTGCGGGCGCATTTCGCACAAGTGTTTCGACGCAAACTCAATTTGATTTGAAGCAGCAAGGCGCAATTATTTCGAGCGCTTATGCGCTCATGCATTCTCCCGATGAACTTAAAAATTTTGCGACGTCGTCACTTCGGATTACGTTAATTTCTCCGACAGGAAATGTCCTATTTGAATCGGATGCGAAAGCGAATAAAATGGGTTCGCACCTTTCTCGGATTGAAGTGCAAAGTGCGATCAAAAATGGCGAAGGCTCGAGTTACCGCGAATCGCAAACTTTAGAAACCGATGTTTACTATTATGCAAAACTTTTGTCCGATGGCAATGTGCTGCGTTTAGCGATTCGAAAAGCGACTGCGTATGCGATGCTTTCGGGAGTTTATCCGAAGCTTGCCATTTTACTCGTCGCCATTCTTCTCTTCTCACTTTTTATGGCGCATATTTTATCGTCGCGATTTGTTGAACCGATTCGAAAACTCGCCGAGAATTTAGATGCGGTAAAATTTCCCGAAGGCGATATGGTTTACAAAGAGTTTGCGCCGTTCGTCCGCGAACTCAAACGGGAACGCGACAATACCGAACGGGAAATGGCGCGGCTCAAATTTGAACGCAATCGTTTTCATACTTTGATCGAAGACATGTCCGAAGGCATGATTCTTCTCGATGCCAAAAACGAAGTCGTTTTGGTGAACGGAGTTGCCCGCGAAATGTTCCATACCGAAGGCGATTTCACCGGAAGAAATGTACGTTGCTTTTCGCAAAATGCAGAACTCATTCACGCGGTGGAAACGGCTGCGGGCGGAAAAAAAGACGATGCAGAAATTCAACTTTTTGGAAAAGATATTCGCGTGATTGCGAGCCCTGTTTTTGTGAGCGGCGAAGTTTCGGGCGTTATCATTATTCTTCTCGATGTGACCGAAAAAAAGAATTTGTCGGATTTGCGAGAAAAGTTTACGGCGAATGTTTCGCACGAATTAAAAACTCCGCTGACTTCGATTGCGGGCTATGCTGAAATGATTGAAACGGGAATTGCAAAACCCGAAGATATTTCGGGATTCGCCGCGAGAATTCATAAAGAATCGAAGCGCCTTCTGACTCTTACCAATGACATCATGAAACTTTCGGAATTGGATGAACTTTCGCCGAATGCAATCCAATTAGAAAAAGTGAATGTGAGCGATGTGCTGCGAGAAATTGTCTCCGCATTAGAATCTTTAGCCGACAAGCGCCGCATTCAAATTGCATTACCGGCGGAAAATTTTTTCATTCTCGGCGATCGCAATAAACTTTATGAAATGTTTTACAATTTAATTTCGAATGCGATTCGTTACAATAAAGACGGCGGAAGCGTTAAAGTCGTCTATGAAAAAAATGCGGTCATCGTCGAAGATTCGGGAATGGGAATTGCCGAAGAACATTTGCCGCATATTTTTGAACGTTTTTATCGCGCGGACAAAAGTCGCTCAAAAGAAACCGGTGGCACAGGCCTCGGGCTCGCCATCGTGAAGCACATCGCCGAATTGCATCACGCCAAAGTTTCGGTCACTTCGAAGCTTGGTGAAGGCAGTAAATTCAAAATTTTGCTGAACGCGTAGCGAAATTTTTCACATTGCAAAATTCTTTGCAAAACATCTTTTCTTTTCATTTTGCCAGCTCTTTTATTTTTGAGTAAATTGAGAGTGTGGTTTTGACATGGAAAAGATTTCACCGCTAGAATTTTTAGATTACCGCGAATATCTTCTCGCCTTTTTCGAATATCGCAAGGCGAATGCGCCGTGGTATTCTTACAAAGTTTTCGGCGATGGCGTTGGACTCGATCAAAGTCAAGTTTTCCGCATTCTACAAAAAAATTTGCACATTTCTAAACGCGCGTTGCCGCGCTTTGTAGAATATTTAAAACTCAACGAAAAAGAAGCCATCTATTTTGAAAAATTAGTGGAATTGGGACGCGCCCGCAGCGAATCGGAAACGCGTCGTCTTTTCGCCGAAGTTTTAGCGTTAAAAGGTGCGCAAAGTAAAGAGCTTAAAAATGACCAATACGAATTGTATTCAAAATGGTATCATAGCGTCGTACGGACGCTGCTCGGATTTGTGCGCATTCAAAATGATTATGCAGCTTTAGGGGCGATGGTTTCGCCGCCGATTTCTGCGGACGAAGCGAAAAATTCTGTCGAACTTTTGCAGCGTTTAGGTTTAATCGAACGCGATGCCGAAGGCTTTTGGAAATTATCCGATAGGACTTTGACGACGGGCGGCGATTACCGCTCAAAACTCATCCGCGCTTACCAAGCCGAATCGATGAAGCTCGCGATGCAGAGTTTAGATATTCATGAAAAGTCAAAACGCGACATCAATGTGATGAATATGGCGCTTGACGAATCCGCATTCAAGGATTGTCTTGCTATTTTGAATAATGCGCGTGACGAAATTCGGGCAAGGGTTGAAAAGGTCAATTCTCCGGATCGCGTGATGCGTTTTGCTACTGCGTTTTTCCCAGTAGCGTTTTCAAAAGAGGTTTCGTCTTCATGAAAAAAAGCGTCGTGCAAATTCTTTCGGCGTTTGTTGCGTTCGGATTATTTGCTTGCTCGGATTCGACGCAGGCAGGTGGCGGCATTTGGGATGAAACGCAGAATACTTTGGCGGTTCATATTGTAACGGCCTCGGGGAATCCCGCAGTGAGTGCTCGCGTTCGTTTGGTAACGGGAACGGCAGTTGTCGAAGACAGTGCTGTCTCGGATGATGAAGGAATTGCGCGTTTAAAGCGTCCTTCGTCCGATGGTTTTATTGAAGTCCAAGAACAGTTGGGAGTCGCTCGGGGGCGTGTTTTCATGGGCGACTCCCTTCTGCGGGACACATTGCAAAAGCCTGCGACTTTGCAAGGCGTTCTCACGGCGAATGAGAGTCCGCAGAAACTCTATTTGCTCGGAACTTCGTATAGCGCGGATGTTTCGGCATCGGGAAATTTCTCGTTTGAAAATTTGCCCGCGGGCGAGTATGCGATTCTTTCGGCTTCGGATTCGGAATACGTTTATTGGGGCGCTTCGCAGGTAAAAGCAAACGGCGATAATGCTGTGACATTAGCGGCTCCCGCTCAAGATAGCGCTTTAGTCGATGACTTTGAAAAGAAAGATGGGACGAATCTTTTCCACGCGTTAACCGGTTCTAGTTGGTGGTTTACCGCAGCCGATTCGTTAAGCGAAGTCGTTCCGTCGCTTCCGTTAAAAGCGCTTGTTCGCTCGGACGAAAGTTTCCAAGGTTCGCAGAGTTTGCATTTCATATTTAACGTGGATTCGTCCGCGGGAGCATTCGCTCTTTGCGGATTTGACATCGGCGTTTCGCAGTGGCAAGACAGCACCACTTCTTACGATTTATCCGAACTCGATAGTCTTTCGTTCTATATCCGCGGGCAGGGTCACATTATCGTTCAATTCGCTGGCTTCGATGAAACGGGAGCCGTTGCCGATTGGGATTTTGAATTTGATATTCCGAGTAAAACGGAATGGATTCGCATAGCAATTCCTCCTCGCGGAAATGAAGATTGGGAAGCGATTAAATCGCGGATGCGGACGATTACATTCCTTTCGACTTCGAATGCAGAAATTTGGTTAGATCAAATCGTCTTCTACGGCGTCTCGGTGCAGAAATTATTTGCCGATAAATTCCGCAACGAAAAATAAACTCTTTTGAAATGGCGCCTTCGGCGCGATAACTCAAAAAATCTTCCCACCTAAAAGAAACGCCGCTCTTTGAGCGGCGTTCCTTGCAAAATTTATTCTCCAATGTATTTGAAGAAGACTGCTCCTAACGGCGGCAGTTGAATGTTTGCGCTCCAAGGGCGATTTTGCCAAGGCGTTTCTTCGGAGTGGACTTCGCCGGCGTTGCCGATGTTTCCACCGCCCCACATCTCGGAATCCGAATTGAAGATTTCTTGCCAACGTCCGCGGGCCGGGAGACCGATGCGGTACGGAGTCCGCGGCACCGGTGTAAAATTGAATGCGCAGAGAATTGTCGCACCGTGTGCATCGCGGCGGATGAACGAAACGATGGAATTATCTGCGTCGTCGCACGAAATCCATTCAAAGCCTTCGGGTGCGTGATCCACTTCCCAGAACGGACTTTCGTTTTTGTAAATGTGCGAAAGGGTTTTGAACATTTCGTGCAATTTACCGTGAGTTTCCCACGTGAGCAAATGCCAGTCGAGGGATTGCTTCTCGTTCCATTCGCGGAATTGTCCGAAGTCGTTGCCCATAAAGTTGAGCTTTTTCCCAGGATGCGCAAATTGATACGAATAAGCGAGACGTAAGTTCGCAAATTTCTGCCAATTATCGCCAGGCATTTTTCCGAGCATCGAGCCTTTGCCGTGGACGACTTCGTCGTGGCTTAAGACCAAGATGAAATTTTCGGAATACGCATAAACCATGCTGAACGTAATCAAGTTGTGATGGTATTTGCGGTGAATCGGTTCGTGCTTCATATAGGTGAGGAAGTCATTCATCCAGCCCATATTCCACTTGTAATGGAAACCGAGACCGCCGCGTTCTGGCGGACGCGTAATGCACGGGAAACTTGTCGATTCTTCGGCGATGAGAATCGCGTGCGGCGCTAAGCGTCCCATGATGCTATTCAAATGCTTCAAGAATTCGAGGGTATCGTAATTGATGTTTCCGCCGTCTTTATTCGGCACCCATTCGCCGTCGCGTTTTCCGTAATCCAAGTAAAGCATACTTGCGACTGCATCGACGCGGAGACCGTCGCAGTGGAATTCGCGGAGCCAATACATCGCATTGGCGATGAGGAAATTCGAAACTTCTTTGCGGCCGAGATTGAAAATGTAAGTGCCCCAATCCGGATGTTCGCCTTGACGCGGGTCTGCGTGTTCATAACAAGCGGTGCCGTCGAAGCGTCCGAGCGCATAGGAATCTTTCGGGAAGTGGGCTGGAACCCAGTCGAGAATCACGCCGATTTCATTCTGGTGACAAAGATCGACGAAGTGACGGAATTCGTCCGGAGAACCAAAACGGCTCGTCGGCGAATAGTAACCGGTCACTTGATAGCCCCACGATTCATCGAGCGGGTGCTCCATAATCGGAAGAAATTCCACATGCGTGTAACCCATATCCTTCAAATAAGGAATGAGTTTGTCGGCGAGTTCATTCCACGAAAGGAAACGATCAGGATTTGTGGGATCGCGTTCCCACGAGCCTGCGTGCACTTCGTAAATGTTCATCGGACTGCCGAAGACACGGGTCGCATAATGCGTATCCATATATAATTTATCGTTCCATTCGTAGCCTTCGAGATGCGTGGTAACGCTAGCCGTCGCCGGACGCATTTCGCTGAGCTTAGCGAGCGGATCGGACTTGGTTAAAAGGCGACCATCTTGCGAATGAATTTCAAAACGATACAATTCATTTGCGCCGAGTTCTGGAATGAAAATTTCCCAAATTCCCGATGCGCCAATCATGCGCATCGGATGTCTTCTGCCGTCCCAACTATTAAAGTTTCCGACGACAGAAACGCTTTTCGCATTCGGCGCCCAAACGGCGAATTGCACGCCGTTAAATCCTTGATGCCGAATCACATTGGCGCCGAGTTTCTTGTAAAGTTCGTAGTGCGTGCCGTTCTTAATCAAGTGGCAATCGAAGTCGGTGAGCACCGGCAAGAACGCATACGGATCGATGACAGAATATTGAATTCCATTGTCGAGTGTAATGTTCAACCGATAGAAGAACGGCTGAAATTCCATATCGAGAACGGCTTCGAAAAATCCCGAGTCGCCGATTTTCACAAATTCAAAGACAAGTTTTTTCGCTTCGGATTCTTCGACTTTTGCTTTTTTTGCACGAGTTGTTTTCGCTTTTGTCGCTTTGGCAGCTTTCGTTGACTTCGTCGTCTTCGCCGATTTTGCGTTCTTTTTTTCGGCGGGTTTCTTTCCGACTTTTTCTTCGGTTACCGTTTCGGTATTTGCTGCTCCGTAAATGATTTCGGGTTCCACGGATTCACCGCTGATATGAGCGGCTCCGGGCAAGTAAACGCGGATAACGGTTTTGAGTCCGCGGTCGGTTTCTAGCGCATGAATGCCTAAAATCGAAAACGGATCGGAGCAATTAAAATCCCAAATGGCGCGCATCTGGTCGTTTGTCATCGTTGTTGAATCTTGAAAATCCATGAAAAACCTATGCTTTAAAGTCCTATGTAAAATTACTTATAATTTCGCCAAGTGAACAAAAAGAATGAAAAAAAATATTCCAAATAAATGCATTATTTTCCAATTTTCGCAGAAAAATTTTTGTCTAAATTTAGAGGGTGAAATTTTTGATTTCTGTTCTGCGTTTTCTGGGTTCGCTGCGCGTGGGCGTGGCTTTGCTTTTGGCGATTTTCGGGCTCGTTTTTTGGGGAACTCTTTTCGAAGCGCGCGCGGGCGTTGAACTAGGAACAGAACGATTTTTTGATAGTTGGATATTTTTTGCCGCGGGAATTTTTCCGTTGCCCGCATTGAAAACTTTAGCGATTTTTCTTTTTGTCAATTTACTTTGCGCTTTGCTTTTTCGGATTCCGCGGACGAAGAAAAATGTGGGAATTTGGATTTTGCATTTTTCGCTTCTCATTCTCATCGCGGGAAGTTTTTTGAGTCATGCGTCGCGGGAAAATTTTGATGCCTTTGGCTTTGTGGGAGCCTCTCTTCCTCTCGATGAAAAAGCGAAAAATTCGCTGCGCTTACTCAACGCGGATTCGATGAAAGTTTGCGCATTAAATGGAGCGGGCGATTCCATTTTTATCGCTGCCAATTCACCGCAGACAATCGGCGATTATCAAATTTATTTTGCCGAAACGATTCCGATGAACGCCGAAAAAACAATTGTCCGATTGCATATTCGCCGCGATCCGTTTGATTTTGTGCCGAAACTTTTTGCGCTCATTTTTTGTGCGGGAATTTTTTTGCAATGCATTTTTTGTCGAGGAAAAAATGAAAATTTTTAGCGTTTTCATTTTGCTGCTTTCGCTTTTTGTGTTTGCCGAAACAGAGCCTTCGACGGAAAATTTTTCAGCTTCAATTCCTACGACGGTCAATTTTGAAAATCGCATTCGTCCGCTGGAATCGTTTGAAATTTTACTTGCGGAACGCCTTTGTGAAAAACGGAAATGTGCAGATTTTTCGGCGGCAGAAATTTTGCAAAATATTCTTTCGGGGAAAGCGGATTCACAAAAAATTTTTGCGGTGAATCGGGCGACTGCACGCGACATTTTGCATTTGCCGAAAGATCGTCGCTATTTTTTGCGCAGCGAATTTGACGATGTGCGTTCTCTTTTGCGGCAATACGCAGAGCGCGAAGACGATCGTCCGCTGACTCTTGAATTGATTCGTTTAAATGATGCGTTAAATTTATACGATTCGTTGCAAGCGGGAATGCTTTCGCAAATTTCAATTCCTTTCGAAAATTTACCCGTGAGCGAGCAAAGAAAAATTCGCGCTGAAGCGGCTTATTATAAAACGAATCCGATTTTCTTTTCGTGGATTTTATGCATCGTCGGATTTTTGACGGCGATTTTTTGCCGCATTCAATCGCGCGTAAAATCGAGACTTTTTCTTCTCGGCATTTTTTTGCAGAGCTTATTTGCGGTGAGTTTAATCGGCATTTTTATTTGGCGGGGAATTGGCGAAGGGCGAATTCCTCTGACATCGCTTTACGAAATGATTTTGTGCATTTCTCTCGGCATTTCTTTGACAACGATTTTTTTAGCGGTAAAAATGAAAGAAAGTATTCTTCTCATCGGCGCGGGAATGAATTTACTTTTCATGCTTCTTCTCCGTTCGATGTTTTCTGCGGGCGATTCTTTTGAATCGGTTTCCGTTCTTTTAAATTCTCCGTTTTGGCTTTCGCTGCATGTGTTTACAATCGCTGCGGGATTTTGCGTTTTAATTTTTGCAGCGTTTCTTGCGCATTGGCAGTTGATTCTTCGAAAATGGAAAAAATCGCCCGATGAAAAAATGAAAAATGCGTTGCGAATTTTACTTCGCGTAGGCTTTGCGCTTTCGTCTCTCGGAACGATTCTCGGCGGCTTTTGGGCAGACGTTGCGTGGGGACGTTTTTGGGGGTGGGATCCGAAAGAAAACGCGGCACTTCTTGTGATTTTGTGGACGCTTTTTTTGTTGCATTTACCGCGCGGAAAAATGATTTCAGAAAAATCCTGGGAAGCGTTGACCGCTGCACTATTACTCGTCATCGGTTTTTGTCTTTTCGGCGTAAACCTTTTGGGCACAGGGCTTCACAGCTACGGTTATTCGCCAAAATTGCTCACGGTCTTTGTCGGATTTTCTTTGATCGATGCGATTCTTATTGCATTTTTAGGAATGCCAAAAGCGAAAAAATGAGAAAAAGAAAAATGGAATTTTAGAAAGATTCTGCGCGGGATTTTTCGCGGCGTTCGCGGAGTTCTTCGACGACGGAATAGGGCATCTTCATGCAATTCGGATTGTAAGGACTGTTTTCGGTGTGAAAGTCCGAGCCGCCGGTGCCGACGAGATTATAATGTTCTGCGAGTTCGCGGTAACGTCTGCCGACAGAACCTTTTTGTGCGGGCGAATAAATTTCGATGCCTTGTAATCCGGCTTCGACGAGATCGGGAATGAGCACATCGACATTGGATTTGTAAGGGTGCGCGAGAACAGCGATGCCGCCAGCGTTTTCAATTAAGCGAATCGTTTGCTGCGGATTCAGTCCGCGCTTTTCGACGAAAGCGGGCGCTCCATCGGCCAAGTATTTGTTAAAGGCTTCGCCAAAACTCGAAACGTATTCTTCATCGACGAGAGCCATCGCAATGTGCGGACGTCCGACGACTTTGCCTTTGCAATAACTCATCACTTTTTCGAAGCTCACATTGACGCCGAAACTCGCTAGCTTTTTGAGAATGGAGCGCGCCCGAGAAATGCGTTGCTTCGCACTTTCGGCAAGTTCCATATTGATGGCGAGATTTGTCGGATCGCAAAAATAACCGAGAATGTGCACATCGCGGCCTTGCCACACAGCAGAAATTTCAATGCCCGGAATGAGTTCGAGCCCGAGTTCATCCGCATACGGTTTCGTCGCTTCGTAAGAGGCGAGTGTATCGTGATCGGTCACCGAAATGCAGCGGAGTCCGCGTCGCTTTGCAAGTTTCACGAGTTCTAACGGCGAAAGAGAACCGTCCGAAAGATTCGTGTGCAAATGCAAATCAGCAAAGCCGATTTTTTTCTTCGTCAAATCCGTCATGCAGAAGCCTTCTTAAAAAGCTCCGTGAGAAATGACGCTTTTTTCTCCGAATCTTCGAGCGAGGAAAGGCTAAGATTTAACAGCGGATAAAATTTTTCGCAATTAAAACCGAATCGATAAGCCGCACCGCAAACCTTTGCCAAATAAAGTTGTTGAAAACGCGGATTTTGTTCTAAGCAAATGCACATCGCCATTTTGCGGGCGAGAAGCATCGATTGAATTTTTTGAAATTCTTCTTCGCCGTAGCGGAGTCCTTTCGTTGTGTAGTAAGCGATTTCTTGGGAAATGCGACTGGAAGTTAAAAGATTTTCGTGCTGCGTATTTGCAAGCAAGAGGACGCCGTGCGATTTCAATTTGGCGAGAGATTTTAAGAACGGAATGGAAGCGAGAATTTCATCGGCGTTTTCGGGAAGCCAGATGAATAAATTTCCGATTTCAGAAAGTTTAAACGGATACCGAAATGCGGCGCTTTCGTTGCCCGCTTTTTTCACAAACCAACGGAAGAGCGAATCCTCGGAAAGGAAACGCTTGAAGAAAAACGCAAAAGAATCCGCAAAATAAGGCGACGGTTTCAAAAATAAACTCCAACTTTTCACTTGGAATATATAAATTTCGCTAATGGGAAAGATGAAATTTTACGCGATAAAGACCCCTGCATTGCAAAAAATCGTGACTTCGTGGACAGAATGCGAAGCGCTTACGCATGGTGTAAAAGCTTGCCAATTTAAGTCGTTTCCGACCCGCGAATCCGCCGAAGAATGGCTCTCGGGAATTTCGAAAGTGCACGCAGACGGTTTACGCATTTATGTCGACGGTTCATTTTCCCCGGATTTTGATCGCGCTGGTTGGGCGTTTATCGCCGTCGAAGATGGAAAAGAAATTGCAACCGAAAGCGGCGTCACCGATTTGCCCGCCGAAAGCCGTAACATAGATGGCGAACTCACCGCGAGTTTGCATGCGATGGCTTGGTTAAAGCGGATGGGAAAAACGGGAGTGATTTGCCACGATTACGAAGGCATCGCACGCTGGGCAAAGGGCGATTGGAAAGCGAACAAACCGATTTCAAAACGTTATGTGCTCGAAGCGCGAAAATATCCCGGCATGAAATTTGAAAAAGTGCCTGCGCATTCTGGCGTTAAATGGAACGAAGCCGTCGATGAACGTGCGAAAGCAGCCATCGTCCGCGCCAAAAAAGAGCTCGCTATCGCTAAGCAAAATTTGTCGGCGCTTCCGCCTTTAGAAATTGAAAAGCCCGAAAAAAAATCCGCAACGAAAATCGCTGCGGAGGGAACTCAACTCGATTTATTTGGTTAAAGATTAACTTTCTTGCTTGCTAATGCAATGCAGACTTCCGCCTTGGCGGATGACAGTCGTCGCATCGATGCCGATAATTTCACGATCGGGGAAAACCGATTTGAAATAAGCTTCGGCAAGATTGTCGAATTTTTCTTCGTATTTCGGATAGACGAGTGCGCCGTTTAAGAAAATAAAATTCATATAAGACGCGGGGAGAATTTCGCCATCGATGACTTTTTGCGTGGGAATTTGCACTGTATCAACGTGGGCTTTTTCACCGTAATGACGCTTGAGCCAAGTCTCGAGAATCACTTTATTCCGTAACATCGGCTTAAAGTTCGGTTTATTTTGATCTTCTTCCCAAGCCATCGCGATGCGTTCATTCGAAACAAAGCGCACCGCGTTATCGATATGACCATCGGTATGGTCGCCGATTAAACCTTCGGGCAAGACGAGCAAATCGCGGAGTCCGAACGCTTCTTTTAAAGCCATTTCGACGTGCTTCAGTTCGGAAGTCGGATTGCGATTTTCACCGACGAGGCAAGGGAGAGTCGTAAGTCCTAAACCATCATCGTTGACTTCGATGGCGCCGCCTTCAAAAATATACGGAAATGTTTTTAATGCGAGTCTTTTGCGGAGAGCGATTTCTTTTGGCACTTGCTCATCGTGATTCCAAGGCGGAAATTTTGCGCCCCAAGCGTTGAATTGGAAGTTGATGATTTTGGAAGTTTTGTGCTGAGAATAAACGAAGAAAGGACCGTAATCGCGAATCCAAATGTCATCGGTTTCAATCGGAATCCAACGAATTTTAAACGGTGCGTTGTCAAATTTTTTCTTTTGTTCTGCGGGCAAAATAAAATCGGGCTGCACGAGAACATTTACCGGCTGAAAGCGAGAGCAGATGCCGATGAGCTCATAATAAAAAGCGATAATTTTTTCGCGGAGTTCACCGCCCCAATTCATTTCGTTGTGCGGAAACGCAAGCCAAATCGTTTTTTGCTCTTTCCATTCTGCGGGATAATTTAAGTTCATGGAGTCATCCAATTTTTGAGAATGTCTTTGTATAAATCGGTGCGGCGATCGCGGAAATGCGGCCACCAACGGCGATTAAATTCAATTTCTTTGAGATCGATTTCGGTAACCGATGCGCCCAAAAAATCAGAAGCGAGTTCGCTTATAAGGAATCCATCGGGAGCGCTCACAAAAGAATGCCCCCAGAAAGTGAGATCGCCTTCGGTGCCGATACGATTTGCTGCGACGACGAAAAGACGGTTTGCGATTGCATGCCCGCGCATTACGGTCATCCAACTGTCTTTTTGACGTTCATATAAATCTTTGGATTCTTTCACATCCCAACCGATTGCCGTCGGATAAATGAGAATATCTGCGCCTTTGAGCGCTTGAATGCGAGCGGCTTCGGGGAACCATTGATCCCAACAAATGAGAACTCCTAATTTCCCAGCCGAAGTTTGAATCGGTTCAAATCCGGTATCGCCCGGTGCAAAATAATACTTTTCGAAAAATCCCGGATCATCGGGAATGTGACTTTTGCGGTAAAGCCCTGCGATGCTTCCGTCGCGTTCAAAAACATATGCGCTATTGTAATAAATTCCGCGGGCGCGTTTTTCAAAAAATGGGAAGACGACGACAGCGTTAATTTCTTTCGCAATTTCTCGCCATTCTGTAATCAACGGGTCGCTTTTTTCAATCGCCCAATCAAAGCCTTTTTCACCTTCTTCGATGGGGAAGTAAGGGGTGTGATAAAGTTCGGGGAGAACGAGAATGTCGATGCCTTTTCCTTTGAATTTGCGGGCTTCGGCTGCATACCACGCATCCGTTGCGGGCGTTGTATTTTCCCATTTTCCTTGGAGAGTTGCAATGCGAATTTTATTCATACTTCTACTTTTTCGAGGACGATGAGTGCGCGGTCTTGAGTGCTTTTGGGAATGCGGTAAAAATGCTTTTCCAAAAGTTTAAAACCGTAATCTTCGGGGTGTAAAGTGGCGAGTTCTTCTTTGACGGCAGGACCTTTCATAAAGAAAGCGCGGCCGCCGGGAACGAGAGCTTTTTGAATGCGCGGGAGAGTGAGTTCAATCAGTTCGAATGCTCGGCTAATGACTCCTTCGACGGGGAAGGTGAGGCTTCGGCTGGTGACTTTGTGTCCAAACACATCAATTCCTTGGAGGCCGAGTTCGCGAATCACGAGATTCAAAAATTCCACGCGATTCGGGCGCGGTTCGCAAAGTGTCAAGCGAATATCGGGATTGACGAGCTTTAACGGAATCCCAGGAAATCCAGCGCCGCTTCCGACATCGATCATCCGCTTCGGCCATTTTTCTACATAAGCGTTGATGAGAATGCAATCGGCATAATGGCGTTCCACAATCGTTTCGAATGCATTTAAGCGGGTCAAATCTTGATCTTTATTATTTTCCCGCAGCAGTTGATGGTAAGCCCACAATTGTTCCAAAGTTTCCTGTTGCAATTCCACTCCGTGGTATTCTAACAGTTGCTTTAATCCGGGAACAGAAGGCGTAGCCCGCTTCCCATGAAAGAGAGGAAAGTTCTGATTAGTCGGTCGGCGAGTAAATTTCTGCGGCATGAAATAAATTTAGATAATTAGGAATGAGTGCACGGCTGCACCGTGCGTCATAGTGCTAGAAACTTTTTTTCTGTTTGTATGCTGTGCGTCAAAAATTTGCCGTCCCGAAACAGGGCATAAGTCGTGACTGGGGCTGGAACATTTTGCGCTGTTTGCTTGTCGGTGATGTGGATAACTTGAAGGGCGATTCCGTGTTCCTTTGCCGCCTGCTCTACTCGAGGCACCCAGTAGCAAGTGAACGGGCACTGATCGGTATAGAAAAGAACAAAACCTTTGTCTTTTATTTTCGGGTGTTTTGCGCTTTCTTTGAACTTCGGCGGTTCGGCATTAGGCACAAGGGGCAAATACATCAGGTTGATTCCGCAGTCAGAGATGTCGGCAACTCGGAAACCCTTGTACACAAGAAACTTCGGGTCCGCTAAAAATTCACGTTTTCGCCCTTCAGCACACAAAATGCAAATTCCTCGCTTCTTCTGCGCTTGTGCATCATGAATGCATTTTCCCAAAAGATCGTTGGAATAGCCTCGCCCCTTCATGGAGCCAGGACCCACAGGCAGTTAATATAAAGAAAGTCCGCGGCGTCAATCGGAATCCAAGCGTTTTCCGCTGGGATGTATTCGATAAAGCACTTTCCTCGCTCCTCGCTGCGGTAAAAGACAAGCCCCTCGTCAAGACGATTTTTGATCCACTGTTTCTTTGCAAGGCTCTGCTTTCTGGATATGGCACAGCAAACGGGCTCTTCGTCCATGTTATCTTTAGTGAGTTGGATATAGTTCATCCGTCACCCTTCTTCGTTGTCAGAATTAACGAAAATAGATAAAATTTCATCAATCAATAGAAACTCCGTTCTCATTTTTTCGGATGGAGAATTCAAATCATAATGAACAATTGAGTATTAGGCGCACCGGCTCTGTCGGGCCAGGCCGTACTTTTGGGTCGAAACTGCGAAAAAGCTGCGAAAATGACCCTTTGGCTCTGTTAGGCCAGGCCGTATAGCTGCGAACATGCTGCGGTTTTGACCTCGGCTCTGTCACAGCAGACTGTATGGTTGCAAGAACGCTGCGGAAACCAAAATTGGTCAAAATAGCCTAAATTCTGCAATTCCGTAGTGAATAAACAGCTTCGGAGGGGCTTACGAAATAGGGAAAGTTTGCTAGCCGGGCACAAGTGTACAGTTTGACCCGACAGAGCCGGCGCACCGTAGTCGCGCCCTGATAACATTCCTAATTCTTCATTTTTTGTCTTGCAGCGCTGCGGCAAGGCATTTAACACGTCAAATTCGTCCATGCAACGCTGCGGGAAGCCATCTAACATGTCAAATTCGTCCATGCAGCGTTGCGGGAAGGCATTTAACACGTCAAATTCGTTCATGCAGCGCTGCGGGAAGACTTTTTAAATGAGGAATGTAGATGATGGCGCCCCGGGTTTTGAGAACTTAGAGTGGAGAACTTTGATCTTAGAAATTCTAAGCTCTAAGCTCTAAGCTCTAAGCTCTAAGTTCTAAGATCTTTTGTCGCCCAAGGGCGCCGCCTCTATTTAAGCTAGTTAGGAGTGTAAAATTTGGCGCACCGTAGCCGCGCAAGGCTTTGAGAACTTTGATCTTAGAAAATTCTAAGCTCTAAGATCTTGCATTCCACTTTTTTCGCTTTTAAGTAAAATCTTCTTTACTTTAGAGAAATTTTGTCGCATTTTTCCCGCTTCGAGCGTCTATATACATTAGACTCTTTTTTTTGAGGATATGGAAGATGATTCGAAATTCATTGACGATTTGGCAGAGCGTTTTGCTCTTCGTTTTCGCGTTTTGCGGGAATATTTTTGCAGAAACTCGGGAGAGTGTATCCATCGAAGACGCATTTTGGGCGTATGACGACGGGCGAATTAGTGAATCCGAACTCGAAGAACTTTTGTTCTACATCGAAGGCGGGGATAGTCGCGGCGCTTGCGCAGAATGGGAAGCGGCTGGGGGAGATCCGTGCGCACGGAGATTGTCCGAAAAATTAGAGGAATGGAAATTTCGCGGCAGCGCAGGCTATGCGATTTCTCTCGATTCGACGGGAAATGTGCGCTATGAACGTTCCCGCTTGGCGTTTAGCTTTTTGCGGTATTCCGCAGAAGTGCGCTTAAAATCAGAAAATCGCGGGGCTGTCCATGTCGAACATTGGCGGATGCTTTACAAAAGTAAAAATGCGTTCACCGTCCTCGGAAACATTACCGCAGCCGATATTCGAAGCGCGATTCCTTTGCAAATGCGCACGGGAAATGTGTGGAATCTCGGCACGCAAAATTTCGAAGCAGGGACAATTCTTTTCTCCGATACGACGGCGGGAATTCACGCAGCGATTGGGCGCAAAGAAAAATTGCAACTTCTAATGGCGGGAATTGCGTCGCCCGAAGGATTCCGCGATGGATTTTTCCGTTTGCGAACAGAATTTGCCGAAACGCAAATCGCTTATTCCGAATCGTATCAAAAGCCGCTCCTTTACGTCGCAGGAAATTCACCGAGGAATTCTTGGCTGCGGTTGCGCTTTCGCGCGTATTTTCACGAGAATAAAAATCTCGATGGCATTTTTAGGGTGCCGAAAATGGTGGAGAAAAATCGGGCATTTGGAAATGCGACGGTGCAGACGAATTTTCAAACTTGGAATTTTCGTTTCGTGGGGAGTTTTGCGGTTCCTCTCGATTCGGGAAATTCAAGGGTCTCGGCAGAGGCGTCCATTTCGCGGACAAAAAAACGCGCAAAATTAGAATCGGGAACAAAGGTCGTTTCGGCGGGCGATTCGCTTGCGATGACATTATTTCTGCGGAGCGGAATTCGTCTATTTGACGCCGAAAGTCTTTTCTGTGAATGGCGCGAAACATTGCGAAATCCGTGGACAAAAAGCCGCTACGAAATTCGCCCCGGTGCGCTCTTTTTTGTCGAAGAAAGTGTCACCGCCAAAGCGCTTCTCATTATCCGCGGCCCCGAAAAGAAACCTCTCGTTTTCCGCGAAGAAACGCAGATGAAAATCGCCAAAAGTTTTTACGCAAAAAGTCTTCTCGAATTGCGCGCGCCCCGATTGCGCAAATTGCACCTTTGGCGATTAGGTTTAGAAATGCGCGCTGACTTTTGATGAAAAAAATTGAAGAACAATTAAAGCAGAAAATTAGCAGTCAACGCTGGCTTGTGTCGTGGTCTATTTTAAAAAAGCAAAATCCTAAAGAAATTTTTATTCAACCGCAAGGAGGTTATGTGATTTCTTGCCGACGTTTATTGCAGGGATATAAAAATAATACAGAGTGGAAAAAATTGGAAAAAGAAATCGCAATCGCATTAAAGCTTGCGCGAGCAGGGCATGCAGTTGGAATGCTAACAGAATTTAGCAATCGTCAAACAAAAAATCCTGACGCTGTTGTAGATGGAATTTTGTGCGATTTTAAAGAATGTAATTTTAAGAAAATTTGTGAACATTTCAAAAAAGCGATGCAACAAGCTGATAGTGTTGCAATTCATCTTATAAAAGAGGAGCCTCTTTCTAGAATTTTTGGCAAATTAAAACCGACAGCAAAATTGCATTATAAGAAAAATTTTTTGGTCTATATCATCACAGAAAATGCTGTAAAAATGAAATCCATTGAAGAAATCATAAAATAAAAGTCCCAAAAAATTTGGGACTCTTCACATTTTTTACAGTGAGAAAAATGCGAAAACTTTGGTTACCCTCAGTGTTGACTCAAGGTCAACTCTACCTCGGATATTACAAATCTATAAATTTTCTTTGCTTGATGCAATTGCGTTTTTGATGAAAAAAACGCCCCCGAGGAAAGGAGACCTCGGAGGGCGTAAGGGGGAGTGTTTGGTAATCTCAATGTATTTAATTCCGAGAGGAATGGGTAGAGATTAAAAGCACTTTTTTGTTTACAGCTGTAAACAGCTACTTCTGCGATTTGCCCCAAGAATCCTTCAGACCGACGGTGCGATTGAACACCAAATGCTCGGGCTTTGAATCGCGGTTGTCCACGCAGAAATAACCTTGCCGCATAAATTGGAAGCGGTCTTCGACAGTTGCATTCGCAAGCATCGGTTCGAGCTTCGCTTGTTTAATTTGCAAGGAATCCGGATTTAAATAATCCAGCGGGTCTTCGCCTTCGGGAACGTTTCCGGTATTTTCCAAGGTGAAAAGGTTATCGTATAAACGAATTTCTGCATCGACGGCAGTCGGCGCATAAACCCAATGAATCGTGCCTTTGACCTTTCTTCCGTCGGGAGAATCGCCGCCGCGGGTCGCAGGATCATAGGTGCAGTGAATCACGGAAACATTTCCCGCGGCATCTTTTTCTACGCTCACGCATTTGACAAAGTAGGCGCCTTTTAAGCGGACTTCGCCATCGGGTTTTAAACGGAAATATTTCTTCGGCGGATTTTCCATAAAGTCATCGCGCTCGATGAAAATTTCTTTGCCAAAGGGAACTTTGCGCATGCCTGCGTTCGGATCTTCCGGATTATTTTCGACTTCGACTTCATCGATTTTTCCGTCTTCCCAGTTATCGATGACGACTTTGACCGGATCGAGAACTGCCATCGCACGCTTCGCGGTTTTGTTCAATTCTTCGCGGATGCAGAAGTAGAGCAAATTGATATCGACCATGCTATCGGCTTTGGAAATTCCGATGCGGTCGCAGAATTCGCGAATCGAAGACGGCGTGTAACCGCGGCGACGAAGACCGCAAACCGTCGGCATCCGCGGATCGTCCCAACCGTTGACGCGACCGCTCTTCACGAGTTCCAAAAGTTTACGCTTGCTCATCACGGTATAAGAAAGATTCAAGCGGGCAAATTCAATTTGTTGCGGACGCTTCGGCAAATCCAATGTTTCGAGGAACCAGTTGTAAAGCGGACGGTGCGCTTCGAATTCGAGAGTGCAAATGGAATGCGTAATGCCTTCAATCCAGTCCGAAAGCGGGTGCGCAAAATCGTACATCGGATAAATGCACCACTTGTCGCCTGTGCGGTGATGAGTCGCATGTTTAATGCGGTAAATCGCCGGGTCGCGCATATTCATATTTGGGCTTGCAAGGTCGAGCTTTGCGCGGAGAGTTTTTTCGCCATCGGCAAATTCGCCAGCTTTCATCCGGCGGAAAAGGTCCAAGTTTTCTTCTACGCTGCGGTCGCGATACGGCGAAGGCTTCGAAGGTTTTCCGGCATCGTTTCCGCGGTAATCTTTCATTTCTTCGGGCGAAAGATCATCGACATAAGCTTTGCCTAATTGAATTAACTTTTCTGCAAAATCGTAAAGTTGATCGTAGTAATCGCTCGCGTAGTGAACGGGTTCTTCCCAATTAAAACCGAGCCAATGCACATCGTTGTAAATGGAATCGACGTATTCGGTATCTTCTTTCGTCGGATTGGTATCGTCAAAACGGAGATTGGTTTTGCCGTTAAATTTTTTCGCGGTACCAAAGTTTAAGCAGATGCTTTTCGCATGTCCGATATGGATGTAACCGTTCGGCTCAGGCGGGAAACGGGTGAGCACATAATCACGTTTACCCGTCTTGAGGTCGTTCACGATAATGTCTTGAATAAAATTGGAAGATTCCGGGATTTCCATAATGTTCTCCAGAAAGAATTTCGCCTAAAAATTAGAAAAGGTTCGTCGAAAAAACTATATTCAAGTTGTATGATTTGCCCTTATTGTCATCACGAACACGACAAAGTTGTCGATAGCCGTTCTAGCGGGCTTTCGATTCGGCGCCGGCGCGAATGTTTGGAGTGCGGCAAGCGCTTTACGACTTACGAATATGTGGAAATGACGCCACTGACCGTTGTCAAACGCGATGGTTGCCGCGAACCCTTTAAGCGGGAAAAATTACTTGCGGGCATTGAAGCTGCCTGTAAAAAGCGTCCGGTGAGTCGTCAAACAATTGAAGACATCGCGACGAATGTGGAAAATGCGCTAATGCTCAGCGAAACTCAAGAAGCTCGTTACGATCAAATCGGAAATTTAGTGATGGAAGAACTTCGCAAAGTCGATGCTGTCGCTTATGTCCGCTTCGCTTCCGTTTACCGCGAATTCAAAGAAGTCGGTGAATTTGTCAAACAAGTGCTAGAAGTTTCGAACAAGTAAATTCAAAACGCGCGCCGCAGGCGCGCGTTTGCAGTATCTACTCCGATTTTTTCTGATTTAATTTTGTAATTTCTGCCTCTTTTCTTGCCGCATCAATTTCGAGATTGATTTCTTCGAGGCTCATGTTTGCGGAACCTGCGTTTTCTGCGTCTTGTGATAATTGTTTTAATAAAGAATTCATTTTATTCCTTTTTCCATTTTACATTTTCCTTAATTTGCGACGCAGATGACGGTGACGCTGGCGGTAACGGTGTACTTTTTGCCCGGAGCGCAACCATTCGGGGTGAAGTAAGCGAAACTTGTGAGCGGATCATCCGAATCCCAGAAAATTTGCGTATTCGTGTAGTCGGAACCGAGTCTCGGTTTGCAGCCCACGATGCAGCCGCTCTTTGCGCCTGCAGGAATTTGAACGGTGGTTGCAGTCTGCGCTGGGATAAAGAGCGAATCGGGGAGAGTCGGGAGAACTTTTTCGCCGTAATCTGCATCGTTAATACTGCCGAGCGGGAGAATTAAATCCACCGATTCGGGGTCGACAACGCTTACGCCATCGCAGGCATATTTGACAACGGAATTATCCGCATTGGTGACAGCAACGGTTGCAGAAACCGATTGCTTGTGCATTGCTGAATTTGCGATAATCGAGCCCGATGTTCCAGAACCGGACAATTCACCGTAAGCCGATGTCCAAGTGTAAGCGGTAATGGGGGATTCGGATTCCGCATCCACGGTCCACGTAATCGTTTCGCCCGCTTTGGCTGTAGAACGATTGGGTTTGCAAGAATTGATGACGATAGGAATGCCTTGAACTTGAATGGATTCACAAGCGATGTCGTTGCCATCGACATTTAAATAAGCGGCAAAAGAGCCGGCATCGGGATAGCGAATCGTCACTTTATCCATGCCGTTTCCTTGAACATTTGTCGTCGCAGCGCCTTCAAATGCCCAAGCGAACGGGGCGAGAATTTGATCAAAAATATCGCCTTCGCCTTCGCGGTAGAATTTCCATTCTCCGATTTCCCCTTTCGAAATAATCGGATTGGTGGGGGCGCAAGTTCCTTTGATGACGTTTTTGGCTTCGTTTAAAATTTCTTCGCTGCTAGTCGTTTCGGAGGATGCCGAAGATTTTGGCTTGGAGCTCGATGCGCTCGAAGTCGGCTTGGATTCGCTCGAAGTCTGCGTGCCTGAATCCGAAGATTTGACGCTTGCCGAAGATTTTGCTGCCGAAGAATATTCGGGAGGAGCTTCATCGGATGCCGAATTGGAATCGCTTCCGCAAGCCGTAAAACCAACACTCAGCGCAGAAAGAAGAAACGCTGAAAATAGCGAAGAAACCCCTGCGCGGGAAATCAAACGAAAACGACCTGAAAAATTCATAGCCTAAATATATATACTTTGGAAGAGTTCTTGTTTGTAACTTTTTTTATACCATCTAACGGCAAACTCAGAAAAGATTTATTTTTGGGTGGGATTGTGTGTGGTTTTTACAAAAAGGAGCTATCGTGCCTGTTTTTGCGTATATCTTGCTGTTTACCGCTGCCCTTTTCGCAGTGGAACAGGAGCAACCGACACCGTATGATTTAATTCGTCCGATTTGGCCGATGACTTGGGACACTTCCGCAACCGATAACGGCGGTACTGTCGAAAGTTTTAGCCAATATGTGCCGAATAAAACCAAGCACAATACCGTTCCCAAAGTAGGTTCGGTTCCGCAAGATTTTAAGCCGAATGGACTCATTCCCGATTCATTAAATCAGGCATTCCGCGATGCTCAAAACTTGCGCATCGGCCGTATCCGCATTAACCAAGCGGGATATCTCCCCGAAGATTCAGAAAAGCAATTCTATTATGTTTCGGATGGAACTTGCGCCGAAACTTATTCCGTCGTCGATCTCGATGGAAACGAAGTCGCTACCGGCGGCACTTTCACGAGCACCGGCAAAAAAACGCAGTCTTCTTGGACGATTGTTGCGGGCACGAACGCAGCGACGAACAACCAAAAGCGTTATTCTGTAGCCGCTGACGGTCCTTCGGGCACGGTTTGCGTCGGGCATTTAGCCGATATGGCGGGGTTATCGACCGAAACGCGTTACCGCGTGAAAGTGCTTAAGCAATATTCTTCGACATTTATCATTAGCGATAAAGTTTATTCGATGGTCCGCGATGCGACATTGAAATTCTACGGCATTAACCGCAGCGGAAATTCGGAATCGTGGTTCCACAAACCGAGCCATACGAAAGATGGCGCTGGAAAATTTGTAGCCGGGGATGCCGCTGTTTCGGGATTTACTCCGAAAGAAGGCGCTTTGCAGGGCGGTTGGTATGACTGCGGTGACCACTTAAAGGAATCGCAGACACAGGCTTACGCCTTTATGGTTCTTGCGGTGATGGCGGCGAGTAACCCCGACCGCGACGAAGATCATTACGCTTATAATATGGGTGAAACAGTGAATACGGATGGTGTGCCCGATATTCTTCGCGAAGCAAAACACGGTGCCGATTACTTTATTCGTTCTTATGTTTTTGCCGATGGCATTATCGATAATATGGTCGTCTCGGTGGGAAATTTCGGCGCGGACCACGGTTGGTGGGGACGTCCCGAAAACCAAGATGCGCTTCCGGCAACACTCACCGGTCGCGGTGGCCCGCACGAACGCGATTTGCGTTTAGGCGAACTCGGATCGAATATTTCGGGACAAATTGCAGCGGGTCTTGCTATTCTCGGTAAAGATTATGCGACTTACGATAAGCCTTTTGCCGATAGCTGCTTAATGATTGCGAAGAAAATGTATGACTTTGCCAAGAATTTAAAGCTTCAAGAAAAAGGTCTTGGACCGGGAACATATGATGGCGGCAAGAAATACGTTTATAACACGGTCGCCGATGGTTGGTCTAGCGCTGCGTATAACGGCAACAACGAATCGCACGATGACTTAGCGATTGCGGCAATTGCGCTCCATTATGCGACTTATCCGGATTCGGGAATGCTCTATTTGAACGATGCCGTCGAAGATAAGTCAATTGGTTCGGAACAAGAAGGTTCTGTTGGATTCTTCAACGGCGGTTGGATGGCGTGGAACCGCGACGGAATGCGTAAATCCAGCAAGAATACGAGCTGGGCGAACGCTTACACCTATACTCTTTACGGCTTCTACAAGATGCTTCTCAAAGACGAAGAAACCGGCAAAAAGTATGGCATCGATAACAAAACTCGTTTGAAATACGCCGAAAATGTCGCCCTTATTTTGGGAACAAACCTCAGCTATTTAAGCGGTTCGGGCGGATCGTCGATTACGATTCCGATTTTAGGTTCGGGTTCTGGCCCTGTGACTGCGGGCGAACTCTGGTACAATATGCAGACGGATCAGACTTGGATTTATAACCGTTATCAAGCGGGTAATATTTTTGAAGTTCTCGCGTATGCCGATGTGACGAAAGATTTGGAAGGTGTTTCGCTTCCGCAGAAAGGCGTGCAGAATTGGAATTCTGCAGCGATGAAAAAACTCGGCATTAACCAGTTGAATTATATGCTCGGCGTGAACCCGTGGGACGTTTCGTTCCTTCTTGGCGTCGGCGATAAAAATGATGCGCACCCGCACCACCGCGCAGCAAACCCCGAAGGTAAAAATATGCCGGGCGCAGGTTATGTTTATAATCCGCCGACCGGTGCGCTCTTCGGTGGTGTGACTCCGGATGATGTTAACGCTTGGGCGCCTTCTTCGATGAGCTGGGAAGATTATCATCTTTCGGAAACTTGTATCGATGCAACTGCGATGTTTGTCGCTTCGAGCGCAGTCGCTGTCCGCGAAGAAGACCGCAGCCGTGCTCCGTCAGATATTAATGTTGAAATTCGTTATGTCGGTTATGATTCTGCAATCGTCAAATCGACGCAAGATATGCGCGGTCCGGCGATGATTCTTTACAGCACCAATGAAACGGGTCCGTTTAATCAAGTTTTCAAAGATTCCCTTTTTGCAGTGGCTCACGAATTCCATTTGACAGGACTGCAGAACGGAACGGCTTATTATTTCAAGGTCGTCGCAATTAACGGCCGCAGCGAAGCCTATTCGACGAAGTGGCTTGTCGATAGCACGAGCACACCGTTCTCGTTTACGACTCTTGCGAGCCCGCCGGCAGATGCCGATATTCAGAATATCAAGGTTTGTAACCTTTCTGCGGACAGTGCCGAAATTATGTGGTACACGCCGAATGGTCAATATGATTCGAAAGTTTATTGGGATACGACTCTCACGAGCTACGATCAGATGACTTGTCCGACGACTCCGACGGGAAATTGCCAATTTGAACAAAATGCCGATGTTTCGGGAATTCCGACGAGTTTCCATTACATTAAACTCGGAAAACTCAAAGAAAAGACGACGTATTATTATTGTGTGCAAAGTTACAATTCGATGCGCTGCACCGACGATAACGGAATGCCGCTCAAGTTTACGACTCCTGTCACTTCGTATGATTTTGATGTGCGCACTTATCAGTATGAATTCGGCGGCATGGACTTCTTAAACTTGAACATTTACAACAACGAAGACCGTGCGTTTGACAGCTTAACTCTTCGCTTGTATTTGACCGCTCGTCCGGAACAAATCGAAGCGCAGCCGGGTGAAAATAATCAGCCGGGAACTTGCCCGATGCTTTTGGACGAAGATATTTGCCAAGCTTACGATGAAGCGGGCTTTAACAAGCCTTGTGAAAACGACCGCGAAATCCGCGACAATGCGCGCGGAGCACCTCCGGTAAAATTGGAAGATACTTATAACGCTGCGACTGGAACTTACGATTGGTATCTGCAGATTCCTCTCGGCTCGACGACGATTAAGTCTTCTTCGCGTATGCGTATTGACTTTGGCTTCTCGCGCGGAATTTATCAGAACGGTAAATGCGATCCTCTCCGTACGGTAACGGATAAACGGATGTCGGCAAGTTCGGGCGACTGGACTTGGGCTCCGCATAAACGCGATATCGATGGTGCTGATTATGATGGTATGCCGCAGTGGGGTAAAGACGAAGGTGACCAAGACGAAGCTCCGGTGAACCCTTATGTGGTCGTTTACCGCAAAGATGAATTCGTCGCAGGCTTTAGCCCGTCTTATTCCGAAATGACGAAGAAGCGTGCAAATTACAAGATGACTGTTGCCTTTGACGCTCCGTTTAATGTGTCGAATGGATCTTACATTCAGTTGGATTCGACGATTAGCACGATGCGTTTAACGGGTAATGCAACCATCTCGGAAAACGGTTATGTGACATCGATTTGGGTAAACGGCGTTGCCCTTTCTTCGGAACAGATGAAAACGGCTGCGGTTTACAATTATTCTACCGGTCGCTTTGATTTGAATATTCCGGTCAAGATGTCGATTGGAACGAATAAAGTCGATGTGACGATTTTCGCAGGTCCGAATCCGGAATGCACCGAATGCCAAGAAAACGGTGGCTGCTCGTTTGTGAACCGCTCTTACTTTGTGCAGTTTAGCAAGGGTAACCGTACCGCGGGCAAGATGCAGCTTGTGCGTGAAGACGGTAACTCGGTCTCGAGCCCGGTGAAAGAAGATCCGATGACGTTCAAGATTTTTGTGAGCGATAAGGATAACGCGGGCTACGAAAGCATTCGCGTGATGCTTCACAATTCTCGGACGAAGGATTCGACGGCGGTGACCCTTAAGCGGACGAATGCCGCTCTCGGTTACTTTGAAAGCGATTTGATTTCGGCGGTGAATAGCGTAAGCGCAGACTTCCCGAAGATTCCGCTTCTCGGTGGCGATACGGTAACCGCAGTTTATATCGATATTGAAGATCCGGAAGATTCGACGGCGCAATATTTCTACGCTGATCCGACAACGCCGATTCCGCAGAAGGCAATCCTCACCGATGCAAATTGCAATGCGACTGCAGACGGTTTAACGATTGAATTTAGCGGGGCTCAATTCGACGGTTCTTCGATGACTCTCGATAGCGTCCTCGTTTCTCTTGATTCGACGGAAACGGCTGCGGCAACTGCCTTCGTGGTGAAGCCGACTGCTGTGGTAACCGGAGCTCTTGCAACATTTAAATTCGACGAATCAACTCTTGCAAAGAATGCTTCTCCGGCGGGAACGATTACGGTTTACATGACCGAAAAGGGCGTCTCGAAGACCGCAGAAAAAGTCATCACCGATGGCATTGCACCGACTCTCACGAGCGTCGCCATTCTCGAAAATGAAAATCACGCAAACGCTCAAGATACTCTTCGCATCGCATTCTCCGAACGCATTACGATGAATACGACCACGTGGCCGCTCGCCATTTATGACGCAGCCGGAAACGAAGTTGATCAAAGTTCGATTCATGTCGTAAGCGCAAAGTCAAAGGATAATGGCAAAATCTGGGAATATGTCGTCGAAGGCAATACCGATGGCGCTTATATCAAAGATGGCTTGAAGGCGATTATCAAAGCGGGCTTTAGCGTGGTCGATATGGCGACGAATGCGCTCTCGGATTGTAATGGTCCGGTGACGATTGTCGAATCGGTCCGTCCGGTTCCTGTCAAGTATGCGTATATCGAAGACAAGGAAGGCGATGGTCAGCCCGATGAAATTTACGTGGAATTTACCAAAGAACTCCGCGAAAAAGATATGCTGGATACAATCGATGTTTACTGGGGCAAGCCCGAAGTTTACGTCGCATTTGCAAAACCGGCAGCGGGCTGGGATTTGGATACAGTCCTCGGTGAAAAGAGCGCAAAATACATTATCAGTCTCGATTCTTCGCGCGGAACTTGGGTGAAGGGAACTGCGACAAAGAATTGCATCCGCACCGAAGATTCGCCGTATTATAAGAAGGATACGACTTGGGTGAAGCTCGATTCGGCAGGAACGGATTCGACGATGAAAATCGATTCGACGATTTCGGGTTACAACAAGAAGTGCGTAGAATATGCGACATCGCAAGATTCGACCTTTATGCCGGCGATCGATACTTTGGGAATCGATTCTGTCCAGAGTACAGTCACTGCGATTCGTATTCCGATTACAGGCGATACTTATAACAAGAAGACTTACGGCAACCGCAATGGAAACGGCATGATTTTGCCGCGTCAAGGTCCGCTCGGAGGCTTCTTCGATGACAATACTTCGACTCTTTATGACCGTTGCCCGCCGATTATTTTGAACGCAACGATTACAAAGCCGACGGATGCGATTGGCATTCTCCGCGTTACCCTTTCGGAGCCTCTCACGGTCATCGATTCCGCAGGTCCTTACTACTTGCAGAAACGCCGCGACGGTACAACGGGATTCTTTAACCAATTCTCGAATTTCCAAACGGTAGCGAACACGTGGACATTCTCGTATTCGTATGATTCGGATGCGGCAATTCACGTGGGCGATTACATCCGCTTACCGGTCGGCGCAGAATATTCGAAGGCATTTGACGGCTACAAGAATTTCCCGGGAACCGATAACCCTTGGGTCGCTGTGCAAGGCGACATCGAAGACGTTTCCTTTAAGATTCACATTCTCACGGGAACTCAAGCAATTCCTGCGGATAAGGAAATGTATGCGGGCAATATGCCGCAACTCGATGAAAACTTCCGCCTTTCGTATGTGGTCGATTCGAAGGAAACGATTATCGCAAGCGGAAACAAGAAACTGCAAAAAGTTTCTCCGGTTAGCTACGATACCGCAGCGTATGTCCACGGCGGCGCGACCTTTGAAATCGATGTCAATATCCCGCTTCTCTTGCAGCAGGATTCTCTCGGCGAAGACGCTTGGGATGCAACCCTCAAGATTAGTGCGGATATTTACAGCAATATCGGCTCGGATGTCGCAAAGACCACTTATACATTCCCGCTCACGGACATTGTGAAAGACGCAATGGGCACTGACGGCAATATCAAATTCCGCTTGGAATGGGTTGCGCAAGATGGCATTGCTCCGGTAACATCGAGCGGTCGTCATATCGGCACAGGCGCTTACATTGCGAACTTCTCGTTCAAAGCAAATGAAGTGGCGAAAGCGAATACAGCGAACGGAAAATACAGAAAGGGTCACAAGAAGAAACAATCTTCAAGTAAGACCAAAACATTCGGCTTCCGTCGAGTGGCCAAGTAAAAAAATTGAAATCAGAACCGCGAAAGTTGAACTCAATTTTCGCGGTTCTTTTTTTATGCAAAAAACAATTACACGTTTTTGTGAACCGCTTCTTTTATTCTTATTTTTAAAAGGAGTGTGGTGCCTTAAAAAGGAGCTTTATGCGCCGTTTATTTTTATTGTTGTTGAGCCTCGTTGCGGTTGTTTTTGCCGATGACCGCATTCCGAATATCGACTTTACTTGCGACACTTGCAGCCGCCGCTATTTGGATAGCTTAAATGTTTACGATCGGCCGGTGATTCGGGTGAATCAAGTCGGCTTCCGTCCTGCGGATGCGCATAAGTATGCATTTGTCGCGGAACCGAAAGCGACGACATTTAAAGTCATCGATGCGTCGAGTGGAAATTCGGTTTACGAAGGCTCTCTCAAATCCGTGGGCACTTGGACGCGCCCGAATATGTGGGTGAACGGAGCGTTTAATTCCATCAATTCGGTCTATGAATTTGGCGATAACGATTCCACGTCTGCGCAGACCGAAAAACTTTACACCGCAGATTTTTCAAGTTTAACGGCTCCGGGCACTTACTTCGTCGTCGTCGGAGCGGATACTTCTTTCAATTTTATCATCAACGAGTATTTGTTTAATGCGGTCTTAGAAACGACTCTCAAATTTTTTGGCATTCAACGCTGCGGTAAAACAAATTCGCAATTACACGGTGCGTGCCACGTCAAAGATGGCGCTCAACTCGGACATGATTTGACGGGCGGTTGGCACGATTGCGGCGACCATTTTAAAGTGAGCCAAACTCTCGGCTATGCAGCGATGACTCTTGCTATCGCTTACGATGTTTACTCGGAACGTGCCGAAGATCATTTTGGCGCATCTTATGCGGACACGGTAACGACGGACGGCATTCCCGATATTCTTTGGGAAGCAAAAGTCGGCGTCGATTTTATCTATAAACTTTACAAAGCGTCGAAAGAAGATGGTTTAATTGCCAAAGGCGATATGTATCATTCGGTAGGCGTCGGTTCCGAAGATCACCAGTTCTGGGATGTGCCGGAACATCAAGATGCGCAAAGTACTGCGAAGGGCGGCGCTCCGCGCCCTGTGGCGAAAGGAGCTGGAACCAATGCGGCGGGCATGTATGCAGCGGCGATGGCATTTTTTGCAGTCGGCTGGGAAATGTATCAGACCGATCATTATTCGGATTCGTTAATCGCAGCGGCAAAAGATATTTACAAGAATATCATCGCGAAAAATAATCCCGATGGAAAAAATACCGATGAATTAAAAGGATTTTACACAGGAGGAGGCCCGCTTTACGACGATGCTGCCGCAGCAGCGCTCGGACTTTGGTATGCGACGAAAGATTCGTCTTATGCATTTGACTTGTACAAAAATCCTGCGATTAACAATAACGCCGACAATTACAAGTATAATTTGCCGTATTTTAAAGGCGGTTATTTGGGACATACGAGCGGATTTTATCCGGGCGGTTGGATGACCGACTACGAAAACGTCCACGCTTACGTTCTCTTCGCCTTTGCAAAACTCATTCTCCCGACGATAGCCAAAGCCCAAAGTTACGGCATCGCGGCTGAGGAACGCGATACTCTTCTCACCCGATTGAAAGCGACGATGCTTCGGTTAACCGATGACGGCACGCAGGGAGATTCCATCGTCAGCACAAATATGTATGGAAATTTCAAAGTCGTTCCGCCGTATAATCTCGTGTGGACGTCGAGCGATTGGGGATTTAACCGTTACAATATGGGCGCTGCGAATGCGGTCTTTATGCTTTACGATATGACGGGCGACGAACAATATTTAAATGTCGCATTGGACAATTTCTATTACAATATGGGCACAAATCCGTGGGGCATTTCGTTCATCATGGGAGCGGGAACGCGTAACGAAAATCATCCGCACAATCGCGCATCCAATCCCGATGGCTATAATGCGGGCGCTTTACCGTATGAATATCGTTGCCCGAAAGGCGCTCTGATGGGCGGCGCTGCGCCGACGCAAACTTTGAAAGATGACTGGCTCGATTATACGGCAACGGAAACGTGCATCGACTTTTCTTCGCAATTTATCATTCCGGGGTTAAGCCTTTCGAAAAAAGTCCCCGAAGATGTGGATGGTCCGAAATTTTCAAATATTCAAGGAACTGCGATTTCGGAAACTTCGGCGATTATCAGCTGGACAACGGATGAACGTGCAATCGTTACCGTTTACTACGGGCTTTCTCCCGATGCGGCAAAAGTGGACTCGGTAACGGCAGTTGCAGGCGTTGGCGGAAGCGTGACCATCGACGGTTTAACACCGGGCGCAAAATATTATTTCTATTTGGTCGGTCACGATGTAAAAAAGAATTATACGACGGATGATAATCACGGGCAATGGTATAATTGGGATCAAGTCGCAGAGGCTGCGAATCTTTCGGGTGTAACGATTTGCCAAGTGACGAATAACAGCGCAAAAATTTATTGGTGGACGGGAGATCAAGCGCTGAACGGCATCGTGCAATACGGAAAAAGCGCTACGGAACTTTCGCAAATGCATACCGCGGACTCGGGAAAAGTCGTGCGTTTCCACGAAGGTTATTTGACAAATCTCGAACCGGGAACGAAGTATTATTTCAAAGTTTCTTCGGGAAAAGCGACGAGCGATTCGACTTATAGCTTTACGACTTCGGCAGAAGCGACGATGGTCGATTTCCGAGTCTTCGTGAAGCCGGCGAACAAAAACAGCAAATGTTCGGATTGGAAAACTTGCAATACATTCTTCGTCATCGTCACGAATAACGATTCCATTCCGTATTCGGATGTGGAACTGCGATTCTATTTGAAGAAGAATACATCGGCAACGGGCTGGGGACAACTCGTCAAAGTTTCGTATGACGATATGTCTTCGATGAGCGTGAGCTATGGCACTGCGGTTTCGGATGCGGCAAGTGGCGCTTATTATTTGCCGGTGACTCTTCAAGGAACGATTGGCGTTTCGAGCAGTTTCCAATTTGAAATGCAGTTAACGGGAGCGACTTACGGCGACCTTGAAGGCTCTTGGTCTTTGCGCCCGCACAAAGAGGCTTCGGATCCCGAACGCTTCGAAGGAATTGATCTCACCAAAGGTCCGCTTTATACCGGTTCCGAATCGACATTCCTCGAAACGGTTGACGGCAAAAAAGAAATTGCATTTACCAAAAATCCTTATGTCACCATTTACTATCACGGTTCGCACATTTACGGCTACGCGCCCGATTACGATCCTGCTTCCTCCGATTTGACGATTACGCGGACTCTCACTCTCGACTTTGTGACTCCGTTTGAATCGCCTGCGACATCGCTAGAAGATACCGCTCGCGTGGCGACTTATACCGGTGAAAGTACGGTTTCGCCATCGGGATTCCTCGACGACTTCGAAGGCAACGGCGTCTCGTATTTTGCGAATACGAGTTACAATCATCAATTTGACGATTTCGTTTTCTCGGTTGAAAAAAATCTCGCTTACGGCAACAATATGATCGATTGGGTGACGTGGCATAATCACGGCGCCAATGCGAAAGGCAGTTATGATTGCGCTTGCAAAGTGGTGCGTTCGAATGTCGAATGGGATTCGATTGTGACGCCGCTCGAAAAGCGATTCTTAATGTTCAATGTTGATACGGCAAAGGCTTACATCGGAAAGCGCACACAAGTCACGGTGACTTTATACGATTCCACCGGAGCAGAAATTACCGACGACGATATTACTCTCGCCCTTTCAATTGAAAACGGTTCAGCATTCTTCTACACAAGTCCGACGGCAAATATCGGCACAACGACGATTACACTTGTCAAAGGAAAAGCGACTTTCTACGTTTCGAGCGACACGCCGATGGAAACAATTCTTTACGCATCTTCGATGACGTCGAGCTCAAAGTATAATTACACATCGGCAAAAGCGGTTCTCTTAATCGAAGAACTTCCGCCGTGGCCGATTATTAGTTCGGCAAAAATGTTCGATTCCGATTGCGATAATATTCCGGATCAACTGCAAATGATTCTCACTTCGCCGTATCAAGAAAATCAAAAATTTGAATCTGTCGCCTTTGAATATTTAGGCGATACAATTCGGGTAACGCAAGCGACGATTACGGATTCGTTGATGACGGTTTCGTTTACGCCGAAAAATTCTGCGGTTTACACAAATCCCGAAGGCGTAATTATTCTTTCGAGCAACATCGCTGGAAAAATTGAAGCCAGCCAAGATGTTTATACCGATGCGATTTCGCCGACAGTGCTTTCTCTCTCGGTTTTGGAACGCTTAAAAGATGCGTCCGACGATAAAGTTTACATTCAATTCTCCGAACCGATTTCGGCGCCGGGAACTGCGTGGCCGTTAGCGCTTTTTGATGCGAGCGGAAATGCGGTGAGCACGGTTCCTAGCGTTACCAATTCCAGAATTTACAACGAAGAATTGAATGTTTGGGAATTCACAATTTCTTTTGATGCGGGTGGAAATTCTATTGTCACCGAAGGCATGAAAGGACAACTGCTTTCGAACGCAGCGATTACCGATAAAGCGGGAAATGGCGTTTCACAAATTTGCGCCGCACCCATTCTTCCGTTTACATTGAAAGTGCTCCCGATTCCGCTCAAGTACGCGAGTATTTCGGACGCAGATGGCGATGGTCTCGCAGAACATGTCATCGCAAATTTTGCTTATGAAGTCGATGAAAAACATGCGCCCGATAGCATTTCAGTTGTCTTCGGAACAGTTGTCCCCGAAACATTGTGGACGAAAAATTTCACTTGGACGAGCGACCGCACCGAAGCGAATTTGCAATTATCGTCACCGTTTAAACTCGGCAATACGAGCGGCAATTACTCGGGCATTTCATCGAAGGGCGGCGACCTCATCGGCGCAGGTCTTTTGATGCAGCACAAAGGCAGCGGAGCAAATTATGAAAAAGATTCGACTCTCGCCGAAGATTTAACGGGTCCAGTCATCGTCGCGGGAACGATTAAAGATGCGGGCAATTTTGCATCGCTTAAAGTCGAAGCGAGCGAACCGCTTACTATTGGAGATTCCACTCTAACCCTTGTGCAACGCGAACGTTCGGGACCGATTAATGTACCGGCTTATCGCTGGACATTGGCGCAGTCAAGCTTCACGATGCTTTACGAAAAAGAAGCAGAAACCGCAGTGCAAGAAGGCGACCGCATTCGCTTTGCGCCGTTAGATGCGAGCCTTTTCCTCGACAACAGCGGCAACAAACCGTCATCCGAAAATCCGTGGGCAACCGTTGCGGGTTCTGGGAATCCGACGATTACATTTGATGTGCATCCGCATTCTCCGATTTCCGAAATTTCGCCGACGGCTGACGAAATTTGCAGCGAAGAAAACGCAGACTTCCGCTTGGTCGTTCTCAACCAAGAAAATCGCAAGTGGGAAATTTTCGAAAAAGGTCAACTCGTTTCGAGTGCCGATACAAACGGTTACATTTTTGATGGGATGCTTTACGATGTCGAGATGGGAATTCCGCGCGGCACTTCGATTGGAAGCGATCCCGCCTGGGCGTCCATTCTTCTCGATATCGATATTCCGTTCTACACAAATCTCGGCGCATTCGTGAACCGTTACGAAGACGATTTTGTGTTAACACCGAAGTATCTTTCGACGGATAACAAAGTCATCATGCGTGTGCAGTGGCTTTCTCGTTGCACCCGAGGAATTGTTTCGACAGATGGACGTGCGCTCGGCACGGGCGCTTACATCGCCAAAATTGACATCGATGCGAAATTTATTCCGAACGAAAATTTGGAAAAAGAAGTGCAAGCGCGATTCTCTTCCAAAGACAGTTACACAAAAACGCAAACATTCGGCATTCGTCGGGTGAAATAAATTAGGTAACGCAGTTGAACGCATTTGAATTTGACATTCATTTTTTGCACGGAACCCTTGCACTCTTGATGTGCGTCGTGCTCACGCCGATGCTTCTTACGACGATACTTTCAAATTCATTTGCGAAACAACTGCAGCGAAATCTTGTTTATCTCATTTTACTGAATATTGTTTGGAATCTTTTAGCGTTTATCGAACAACTGCCGACGATTTACATCAGCGATGAAATGCGCCAAACGGTTTACATTCTCGGCGTGATTTGTTGGATTCAATATGGTTACGCAATTTTTTGCGTCATCTCTGAACTCGCTGGAAAAACGATTCGCCCTATTTGGAAAAAAATCAAAAATTTTCTGTTTGCGTGGAATTTAATCGGCGTCGTTTTTTGCCTCGTCACCGGATTTCAAGGCTATTTCTATTCGGGAATTGTTTCGAAATGGTACGGCTACACCGCAGAAAATTCAATGCTAGCGAATGTATCCATTTTCCTCTTCTTAATTATCCCGGTCACACTCTCGGCGATTATCGCTTACCAAGCGATTCAAACCAATGCCGCGCGCATTTACCGTTCTGTTTTTTCCATTTTTGTTTCGTCCGAAATAATGGGCTTTACTTTGGACGCAATTCTTCCGGCGTTTGGACTTTACATTTACGCAGAAAGTGCCGCCATCTTTTTGTTCATTATCACCATGACACTATTCCGCGCCAACGCAGCGATTTCGCAAACCGAAATGGACTTGCCCGAAATTTTGGAACAGTTAGTGCAGCAGATGAACGATGGCGTAGTCGTTTTAAATTCGAACGAAGAAATCGAATTTATCAATGATGCCGCAGCAAAAATGTTCGGCATCGGACGCAAAGCGATTCTCAAAAAATCGGTCGCACAAATTCTTCCGGAACTCATGCCGATTTCAGAAATGCAAAATATTCCGATTGAAATTAAAAGCACTGGCGTTTCAACTTCGGCTTCGGTTTCTTCTCTTTACGCCAACAATATTTTCATCGGTTACCGCATCGATCTCGCGGATTTGAGCAAAAGTTTAAAACTGCGTCGGCAAAATTCTCTTCTCGAAAAAAGCTTCCAAGATAGCCTCAATTCCATCAACACACGTTACTTTAAATTGCAGGAACATTTCCGCAAACAAAGTCAATTCTTGGAATCGCTTTTGAATTATTTGCCGTTGCGTCTTTGGTCCAAAGAATCCGTCGGCGCGTATTCGCAGCAGAATAAAAAAGACGTCGCTGTCCGCGGCAATAAAATTAGCCAAGTGGAAAATCCGCCGTTTACCGATTTAGAGCGACAAGCGATGACCGCATCCGGAAAAATCATCGTTCACCAAGAAGTGACTTTGGACAAAACCGGAAAAAAACATTGGGAAAAGCAAACGTTCGTTCCGATGTATAGCGAAAATCAACAAGTGAGCGGCGTCCTCGGACTTATTGAAGATACAACGGAATTTCACGCCCTCGAAGAAGAACGCAATCAGCTCAAAGAAAATTTGCGGCAAGCTTCGAATTTTGATGCGATGAGTAACGTCGCCGGCGGTCTTGCGCACGACTTTAACAACATTCTTTCGGGTATTATCGGTTACCGCGACCTCGCCGAATCGACTCTTCCGCAAATTCCTGAAACCGTTCGCGTCGGCAAATATCTCGAAAAGATGAAGACGTCGTTAACGAATGCGACGGACTTGGTGAAGCGCACTTACGATCAATTAAAAGCGCAAGTCGATGGACAAGAAAAATCGTTTACGCAATTTAAAGTCAGCGTCGTCTTTGATGAAGTCCGCGATACTCTCGCCGCAACTCTTCCCCAAAATATTCAAATCGTCAAAAATGCAAATGAAGACGCTATCGCTTATGGATCCCCGACCGACTTCCATCGGATTATGCTCAATATGGGAAAGAATGCGATTTTAGCGATGCCGAATGGAGGCACTTTAACTTATCGCAGTCAGAAATGTGAACTTTCTGAGCAAATTGTAACGCCATATTCGACGATTCCAGCGGGCGAGTATCAATTTATCACCGTCCAAGATACCGGTTCTGGAATGACTCCCGATGTCGTTTCGCACATTTTTACACCGTATTTTACCACGCGGGCGCAAGGACAGGGAATGGGAATCGGACTTTCTGCGGCGATGCAACTCATAAAAAGGGCAAATGCTTACCTCGATTTGGAAACAATTATCGGAAAAGGAACTACATTTAAATTGTATTGGCCTTTGAACAAAAACATGGAGAATCCCACTCATGGCTAAAGTTCTTGTAATTGATGATAAAGAAGAAATTCGCTCGGTATTGCAGGATATGCTCGAAATGTCCGGCTACGAAGTTGATACCGCCGAAGACGGAAAAAAAGCGAAAGATCTCTACGACAAAACAGAGTATGACGCTGTCATTACCGACATCATTATGCCCGAACAAGATGGCTTCGAAGTCATCCTCGACTTCCGGAATAAGAATCAGTTGGATCGCTTAATCGCAATCAGCGGTGGCGGACGCACCTCTTCCGAAGATTATTTGAACATTGCAACGCATTTCGGCGTAACTTCGATTTTCTCGAAGCCGCCTAACTACAAAGACTTGCTCGCCAAAGTGGACGAAATCGTCGCTTCTCACGCACAAGGTTAAAATCTGCAATGAATGTCCTGTTGGCAGATGCGGACAGGAAAATGTTAGACCAGGTAGCTTCTGCCTGGTCTCTTGCTGACGCATCCCTTTTTACGGTATCCGATTCGACAGCTCTCTTCAACACGATTGAAGAGAATCTCATCGATTGCGCTTTCGTTGACATCTCGTTGCTTTTGCACAAAGATGTCGATGTTATCAGTTTTCTCAAATCGCACAATCCCGAAGCGGAAGTGGTTTTGCTCTGCACCCCGCAGACTGCGAAAGAAGCGGAAAAAGCGATTTCGCACGGTGCGGCTTCGTATTTGGTAAAGCCTGTTGCCACTCGCACTCTCGAAGATGTCGCAAAAAAGTATCAGCAAGGATTAAAAAATTCAAGCAATTACCGCGAACTCCAAGATCATCTCTTGGAAAATCTTCTCGGCGATACACCGGGAATGCAAAAAATTTTGCGGCTTTTATACAAGGTTGCGCCGACGACGAGCTCTGTTCTCATTACCGGCGAATCGGGCTCGGGCAAAGAATTTTTAGCGCGGATTGTGCACCGCTTATCGAAGCGTGCGAACGAACCTTTTGTCGCCGTTAACTGCAGCGCCATTCCCGAAAATTTAATCGAAAGCGAACTCTTCGGCAGTAAAAAAGGAGCGTTCACCGGCGCCGCAGACAAGAAAGGACTTTTCGAAGAAGCGAACGGCGGCACTCTTTTCTTAGACGAAATCGGCGAACTTTCGCAGGCGACGCAAGTCAAACTTTTACGTTTCTTGCAAAGTCACGAAACGCGGCGCGTCGGCGATACCGAAACGCGTTATTTGGATGTGCGAATTCTCGCGGCGACGAACGCAGATTTGGCGCAAGGAATGGCGAACAAAACATTCCGCGAAGATTTGTATTACCGCTTAAATACATTTCACATCAACGTCCCACCGCTTCGCGAACGGCGCAGCACGATTCCGAATCTCGTCAAATATTTCATTTTAAAATTTGAAAAAGAAGAAAATAAAGTCATTCAAAAAATTGAGCCCGCAGCCCAGATGGCGCTTGCGACTTACAATTATCCGGGGAATGTTCGCGAACTCGAAAATATCATTGAGCATGCGGTGGTGCTTTCGGAAAATGGCTGCATTCGCTTAGAAGATTTGCCCGATGAATTGAGCCTCGCTCCGATGCAGCGCAAAACGGATTTGCTTCTTCCGGCAAAGTCATCGATTGCGGTAAATGCGAATCTTCCAGAAATCAATTCTACACAAACTAACTTATCCGCAGAAACGCCGAAAGCGTTGGAATATAACGCGGCGAGTGAATTTTTAACCTTAGATGAATTAGAAAAGCAACATATTTTGCGGGCACTTGATTTGTTCAAAGGCAACAAGACCGAAGTCGCCGAAAAATTGGGCATTAGCCGCGCGACTCTTTGGCGAAAACTCAAAGATCACAAAATTGAAATTTAAAATATTTCGGCTTTGTTACAAGTTGGAATATCCACTGCGCAAAAATCCCTTGCATCTTAAGAAAAGAAGAACTACATTATAGATGTGATTGGTCAAGAGCTGCGGCGAAAGGTTCGCAATGGCACTGCCAGCGGAACAAGTAGATGTTTCCTTCTGCGGCTCTCAATCTCAATAAAAGTCTGCCTCTTTCGGGGCGGACTTTTTTTATGACTGAAAACTTTTCTAATTTCTAAAGTGACAATTTTTCAAGAAGGTTTTCAATGTCTCGCTTGCGCGTTTTAGTCTTTATGGGCGGTTATTCTACAGAACACGATGTTTCTGTAACGAGCGGCACCGGCGTTATCCGGGCGATGGATGCAGAAAAGTATAACATTCATCCCGTCCTCATTCAAAAAGACGGCACATGGATTTGGTCTTCGCGCGAACTTTCGCCGTATCAAAAGAACAATTTCTCGGAAAATTATTTCTACGCTCTCGAAGGCCCGAGCGCTTGTTCTGAAAAAAATCCGCCGCTTTCTGCACTGCCGAGCGCCGACATTGCGTTCTTAGCGCTTCACGGAAAATGGGGCGAAGACGGTCACGTGCAAGCGATGCTCGAAAACTGGGGCATTCCTTATACGGGCTGCGGACTTTTGGCGAGCGCACTCGCTATGGATAAAGTTCTTTGCAAGGCGGCTTACCTTTCGGCGGGAATTGCAACGCCTCCGTATCAAGTTCTTTACCGCGATGATTTTAAAGGCGACGATTTAGTCGCTGCTGCGGATAAACTCGGATTTCCGCTGGTGATTAAAGATCCGGTGGGCGGTTCTAGCATCGGCATGGGCATTGCCAAAAATATGGACGAAGCCGGCGAAATTGTAAATCGCCTTTTCAAAAATTCGGCACGTCTTCTTTGCGAAAAATTTATTCGCGGAGGGGAAGCGAGCTGCGGTTATATGGAAGGCTTAGAAAAACCGCTTCCGCCGACCGAAATGCGCATGACAACTCGCGAATATTTTGACTACGAAGCGAAGTATAATGGCGAATGCCGCGAAGTTACTCCCGCAGAATTTCCGCAAGAACTCACCGAACGCATTCAGCAACTTTCGAAAAAAGCGCACCTCGCTATCGGCGGCGCAGGCTACAGCCGTACCGATGTTCGCATCGATGCCGACGGAAAATTGTGGGCTCTCGAAACAAATACACTTCCGGGGATGACGCCGACTTCGATTCTTCCAGCCGAAGCAGCTGCTATCGGAATCAGCTATTCGGAACTCATCGATCGCATTATCGAAACCAGTTTAAAAATCAAGCGTTAAAATGAATCTCGATCTCGTCTTAGATACATCGCGGAAAGGCATCGCTCTTGGAATTTTCGATGCGGGTAAAACCGTTGCCGAATATTTTGAGCCCGAATCGCGCGGAGAAAATCTCGGCAAAACTCTTGATTTGGTTTTAGCAGATGCAAAAATTTCTCTCGACGATGTGAAACGTGTTCTCGTAACTCTCGGACCGGGTTCTTTTACCGGTCTTCGGACGGGAATTGCTTTTTGTGAAGGCCTTTGCTTTTCGGGAAAGCGTGCGCTTTATGGCGTTTCAACTCTTCGCGCTTTGCGCGCTCTTTCGACAGATGAAAATTGTGCAGTCGTTTTGTTTGCGCGGAACGGTTACTTTTACGTGGGAACAAAGACGGGAGAATTTTTCATTCCGATTGAAGAAGCAATTCAAAAATTTACCGATGAAAAAATCGTAAATTTCGTTTCGGATGCGCGCGTTTCGGAAGAGGAAAATTTCAAAAATTATCTGCAGAATTCGCAGGCAAAAAATTGCATTTCTCTCGGCAATGAACTGGCACCATTCTGCCGATTCTTCGATGAACTGAAACCGAATTTAATTCAAAGCGCCAATTACATTCAGCCTTCGTATTACGAACGCCGCGGCGCAATGGGGGTAATTCGTTAATGTCTGATTATCCGATGTCCGTCCGCGAAATGGACGAAAAAGATATTCCCGCAGTTCTCGCCATTCAAAACGAAACGCATTTTGAAAATTGGGATGAAAAAGCGTTAAAGCGTTTACTCGGAAAATCGTTTACGTTTGCTTTTGTCGCCGAAGCGCCAACGGCTGCGGGCGAATGGAAAGTCGCAGGCTTTGCGGTTTTTTCGTGTGCAGCAGACGAAGCAGAAATTTTAGCGATTGCCACAGCACAAGAATTTTTGCGCAAAGGCGTTGCGACGGAAATTTTTGCCGAAGGCGAATCCGCTCTTGCCGATGCTGGCGCGCGTCAATTTTATTTAGAAGTGCGCGCGGGCAATGCGAATGCGATTGCATTTTATCGCAAATTAGGATTTGACCAATGCGGAGAACGCAAGAAATATTACTCCGATGGTGAAAACGCTGTTCTCATGTCGCGTCCGCTGTAAAAGGAATTGGAATGACCCGAATTTTTAAGCCGATAGAAGATCTGCGAAAAGAGAAGCGCAAAGCGCGTGTGATGACGCGGGCAAAAATCGCTCTTTTGGTGGCGATTCTTCTCGCACTTTTTTACATCCTCGTTTCTTTTAGCGGGCATTGGCTTGTAAACGATGTACCCTTTCAGCACGTCAAATGGGTCGTCATTCTCGACGGTCAAAGCGGTGACTTAGAACGTTCGGATTTTGCGGCAAAACTTGTCCGTGAAGGCAAAGCAGATTCCATTCTCGTTTTGGGACGTCGCGTATTCCGCGATAAAAGCAACGCGGATTTTTACGCCGAAGATTTAGAAGAAGTCGCAGGAATTGATCCGAATTTGATTTACGTTTTCCGCCACGATGATCCGAGCACCGTCGAAGAAGCGGTTTCAATTGTACCGTGGTTTAAACGCAAATCGTCGAAGGATTCTGTTTTGCTTTTGACTTCGGCGCCGGCGACGCGGCGCGCGGCACTTCTTTTCAACACGCTTTCGGGCGGACATCCATTTTTTATTACTGCGGATTTGCACGATTGGCGCTTTAATGCGGACAACTGGCTTTTCGAAAGAGAAGCGCGCAAAAATTGGCTTCGTGAATGGGCTGCGCTTATCAATGCCAAGTGGGAACTTTTTAATGTGGATTCTCTTCCGGTGACTGCACGCCCGGTGATTTTCCCGGAACCGTGGAAAAAATCTACTGTCGTCGTCCCGAGTGTGAAAAATCTCAAAGCCGAAAAATTGATGTCAATTCAAGAAGCGATTGCTTCGCAAGATTCGACGGCAAAAGAAGTCATCGACGAACTTCACAATGGCGTTTCGCAAAATCCAAAAAACGATTCAACGAAAAAACAGGAATAACGGATGAAAATATTTTCCGCAAAAAAACTTTTCACCTTTCTGAGCGTTGGACTTTTGTTCGCATGTTACAGTCCAGATCAATATGAAGGGAATACGATTTCCGACAATGATTCTGCGCAAGCGGATTTTGGAACGGTTTACGAAGTGAACGGAGGAAAGCAAATTTGCAATCCTTCGATTTCGATGGATGCCAAAAATTATCCCGGTTCTATGCTCTGGCTCAATTTCTCGGGCACGTTGAATGTCAAAGAAACAAAAGGTTTTACGACGACGAAAGTGGGCGAACACGACCGCTTAACCGTTTCGGATACCGCTGGCAATGTGCAGTGGTTTGTGATGATGGATTCCGTCGGCGTCGAATGCGAATTTCAAGATCCCGAATGGAGCGCCAATTCCGAATATATCGTCGCCTTGGCGGGTTCGAATGCGAAAGGTTCTCGCGGCTGCGATGAAGTCGAATATAAAATCGTCGCCATTCGCCTTTCCGATAAAGCGCATTTCATCCTTTCTGATAGCGTCGTCGATGAATCGGCGAATCCGCATCTTTGGGTCGGTGAACCTTCGGCATCAAAAGATTCTTCGGATTCTTTCTCCAAATTTTTTGGCACAAAAAATGTGAAATTCGTTTACAAAAATCCGGCGGGTTCTCTCGTTTACGTCGATTATGCAAAATCGAAAAAGCCGAAAAAACTCAAAGCGCCCGCAGGAGCGAACGGAAGCCTTCTCGATTCGCCGATGATTTCTCCGGACGGTAATTTCATCGTCTACGATAAACTCACTTCATCCTACGAATGGAATTCTTATATTCAAGAACTTTCGACGTCGTCTATTCCCGTTGAAATTCAAAAATCTTCCGAACAATTTTCGAATCCGGTCTTTCCGCATTGGTGGAAATTCGGCGATAAACTTTTCCTCGTCTGGGCAGAATTTGCTGCGGGCAACGCTTACTTAAATAAAAGCGATCTCACCGATAAGAGCACTTGGGACGCTTCGATCGGCCGCACGGTAATGCGCGAACTTTCCGTCTCCGCAGGCGCTCCGAGCGATGTCGCTGTCGAATGGAATGGCGACGTGCGTCAAATCGCTCCGATTCCACTCATCGGCGGACGTTCTCCGGATGGACATTTTGTCGCGACCGGAACGAATAACGGCTATTTACTTTATATTCCGTGAGGATGCAGAAATGAAAAAGAAAACGAAATTCATCCTGACGGCTCTTGTGGGTTTTACAGCTGCGTTCTTAGTTCCGAATGCGCCTTCGACTCCGTGGGAATCGATTGGCGGTTGCGGCGCTGGCGGAAGCGGCGGCGGTGCATCTGATGGAATTAAATGGATTGGGCAAGGCGTGAACGGCGGACTTGTCGAAGCCGAAGTGATGATGAAAGAAAATGTCGGCGAGAATTATTCGGCATTTACTTTGACTCCGCATTTTTCGTTTAAACCAACGTGGTCAACGACGGTGGGCGTAACTCTTCCTTTCGTTTCGCATCACGGCGAAGTGCAATACCGCACAAACCAAGCGCCTGTAGACCGCACAACCGGCGGCTTCGGCGATATTTCATTTGATGTTTCGCAAATTGTCGGAAGCGGTGGCGCTGCCAATATTTCGCTTTCGCTCACGATTCCGACGGGACAGTATGATATCAAACGCGGAACGGACGCGTCGCAAGAATTTTTGCCGACGGGATTTCAGAAAGGTTCGGGCATTTATTCTCTTGCACTCGGCTGGAATTATACGCGCGATACCGAAAACGGCATGTGGCTTTATTCGTTAACTTATACGCATCCGTTTAACATCAGCTTTAGCGGCGAAAACGAATTCAACGATTCTTATTGGAAAAATTACGATACCGATGGCGATGATCGATTCGATTATCATTTCAAATGGTACGGCGAAAATGACCTCGGCGGATTTACTCCTTCGAGTATTTCGGCAAGCGTTGCTTACGCTTACCGCGGACAAGAAAATTTTGTCCATTCTTTTGGACTCACATTCTCGGCTCCGTTCGGCGTCGCATGGATTCCGTCCGAAAAAGTCGGCGTGTATGATCCGCGTCCCGATCCCGATCACAAAGCATGGTCAGCGGCATTCGTCTATGGCTTAGAATTTTCGCGGACGGATTATCCGATTTTCATCGCGTTCTCGCTTCCGTTGCACGATAAAGCAAACGCAGCAGATCCCGATGATGAATACGACGAAAGTCCGATGCGCAAATGGAACTTGCCCGATTGGGATGCGTTCCTTGAAGAATGGACTTTGGCAGTTGGCATTAAAGCGAGCTTCCTCTAAAAATAAAGGATAAAATATGAAAAAAATTTTTGCTCTTTCTACCGCTCTCGTTGCAGGACTTTTTGTGGCTTGTGACGATTCTAGCAGCGCAAGCGATGACGAATCTTCGTCGAGTGTAAAAGCGGAATCTAGCTCTTCGGCAAAGGACGAATCGAGTTCTTCTGTCGCAGCAGATGATTGCGTTCTCGAAGAAGAAGGCGTGAAAATTCTTCTCCCGACCGAAGGCGCTGAACTCAAAATTGGCGATACGGTTACCGTAAAATTTGTTGCGAATTACGCAAACGCTGGCGGTTTCCGCGTTCTTTACAAGAAGAATGCAGACGACAAGGGAACGGATTTGTTTGAAACTTCTATCGGCGACGAAGCTCCGGATGGAAAAAGCTGCACCACCGAAAAAGCGGTTTTAAAATCCGACTTGGTTTCGGCTTCGGACGAAGCGATTCTCCGCGTGCAAACTTATAATGTTCCTAAAATTCGCGGCGACGTGAATATCGTCGTGAAGGAATAAATTGCCGAAGACCATTGCACTCGTCGGTGCGGGCGGCTTTATCGGTTCGCATTGGATTCGCGCACTTCTTTCGCGGACCGATTTTCGCATTTTAGCGGTTGATTTGGATTTTCATCGTTTAATTGATTTGCAAAAATCCGAAGCGCAAAAAGAAAATCCGCGCATTACATTTTGCGAAAATGATATCGCCGAAAGTGCGGTCGTTGAAAAAGTTGCCGAGTGCGATATCGTCGTCAACTTGGCTGCGATTTGCACACCGAGCCGTTACATGGACGAAGCGATTGCGGTCATCGAAAGCAATTTTACTCATCCGATTGAACTTGCCAAAGCTTGCGCCAAAACGCATGCTTGGCTCATTTATTTTTCAACATCCGAAGTTTACGGCAAAACATCTTCGGCCGCGGAACCGTTGCTCGAAGATTCTTCGGATTTTGTACAAGGACCGATTACGGCTTCGCGTTGGTCGTATGCGGTTGCCAAGCAACTTTCCGAGCGTTACATTGCAGCGATTCCGCATTTGCGTTGGTCGGTCGTGCGCCCGTTTAATTTCGTTGGACCGTGGATGGATTTTATGCCCGGCGTCGATGGCGAAGGCATTCCGCGGGTTCTTGCTAATTTTTCAAGCGCACTCGTAAAAAATGAATCGTTGATTTTGGTGAATGGGGGAGAAGCAAAGCGTTCGTTTACCGCAATTGATGACGCCGTAGAATTTCTCTTTTGTTTGCTTGCGCATCCCGAAGCCGCCTATTCGCAGGCGTTTAATGTCGGCAATTTGCAGAATGAACTTTCGATTCGCGAACTCGCCATTCTCATGCGAAAAATTTATGCGGAAATCAAAGGGATTTCTCCGGAAACTCTTCCGCCGATGCGAGAAATTTCGGGCGAAGATTATTACGGCAAAGGTTACGAAGATTCTTTACGTCGCGTGCCGTCGATTGAAAAAGCAAAACGCTTATTAAATTTCACCGCAAAAATTCCGCTGCAAAACGCTCTCGAAAAATCTCTCCGCTGGTTTGTGAATCATTATGGTGCGTGATCTTTTTCTTTTTGTGCCCGCGTATCAAGTGGAGCGCGAACTTGCGGATTTAATGCATTCTATTCCCGCAGAAGTTTTACTCCGCACCGCAGAAATTTGCATTATCGACGATGGCAGTTCCGATGACACTCTTCAAGTGGCGAAGAAAATTGCCGAGGAAGAAATTCGCACGAGCATTCGCATCGAATCGTTTGCAAAAAATTCAGGTTACGGCGCGGTCATTAAATTTGGACTTTCGCGGGCAAAAGAACTCGGAAAAATGTTGCATGTCAAATACGCCGTATGTTTGCACGGCGACGGCCAATACAGCGCCGCAGCGATTCCTGCGATGATTCAAAGTTTGGAAAATTCCGAGGCGGTTTTGTGTCAAGGCTCGCGCTTACTTGAAAAAGGAAAAGCCCGCGTAGGAAAAATGCCTTTGTATAAATTTCTCGGCGGAAAAATTCTCACGGGAATTGAAAATTGCGTTTTCCAAAATAAATTAACCGATAGGCACAGCGGACTCATCGCATACAAAGTCAATTTTTTACAGAATTTACCGCTCGAAAAATTCAGCGCTTCTTTTGACATCGATTTTGAAATTCTCGCCTTCGCCGATGCTCGCGGATTTCGTTTAAATGAAATTTCCATTCCGACGCATTATGCGGGCGAAAAATCCAACCTCCGCGTCATTCCTTATGGCCTGCGAGTTTTAAAAATTGCCCTTCGCAAAAAACGTGGATTTTATGACTGACATTCTCATCACCGGCGGCGCGGGCGTTGTCGGGCGCAAATTGTGCGCCGCATTTTTAAGCCGCGGATTATCCGTTCGCGTGCTCACTCTTCCCGGCGATAAAGGCATTCAAAATTTACCGAAAGAAGTGGAAGTTTTCGAAGGCGATGTGACGAAGCCCGAAACATTAACCAGAGCATTTGAAAATGTGAAAACGGTTTGTCATTTGGCAGCGATAATTTTGTCGAAGCGCAAAGAAAATTTTGAACGCATCAATTTGGGCGGTACAAAAAATGTCATCGCTGCGGCAAAAAATGCACAGGTGCAACGCTTTCTTTTTGTGTCGAGTATTTCGGTTACGTATCCGGTTTTAACCGATTACGGCAAAAGCAAATTCGAATGCGAAAGCCTCGTGAAAAATTGTGGCATTCCGTTTACGATTGTGCGCCCGACTCTCGTCGTCGAAGAAAATGGCGCCGCGGAATATATGCTCTTCGTTCGCTATTTGAAAAAAGTTCCGATGGTTTTTCTTCCGGGCGGCGGGAAATGTTTGAAGCGTCCCGTGCGCACCGAAGATTTGGTCGAAGGCATTGCGCAAGCGGCGACTGTTCCCGAAGCGATTGGAAAAATTTACGCGCTCGCGGGTTCAAAAATTCTTTCGATGAAAGAGATGGCAGAAATCTCGCTTAAACGTTCTGGCTTGCACAAAAAAGTGCACAATTTACCGCTTTGGATTTGCCATATTTTTGCGGTATTAAAACAGATTTTAATTCCGGGAAGCGTTTCGGCAAAGCAAGCTCTCGCCGGTTTCCGTTACGACGCTGCGCCCGAAATTTCTCTCGCCGAAAACGATTTGAATTATCACCCGAAATCTCCGTTTTAAAGCGCAACTTTTTTAATTTGAAATTATCACCATCCACCTAAGAGAGGTACTCTGACGAAATGAAAAACTGGCGTATCGATGATTCCCGCGATTTGTACAATGTCCGCGGCTGGGGCATCAATTACTTTGATATTAACGAAGAAGGGCACGCAACCGTTCGCCCGCTTCGCGATAAAGGTCCGGAAATCGATCTGCATAAATTGGTGCAGGAATTAGATCTTCGCGACATGCCTACTCCGATTCTTGTTCGTTTCCCTGATATTCTCGATATGCGCATTGAAAAAATCAATGAGTGCTTCAATAAGGCGATTCAAGAGTACGGCTACGAAGGCTCGTTCTACGATGTCTTCCCGATTAAAGTCAATCAACAACGCGCCGTTCTCGAAGAAGTTGTGCGCCACGGAAAAAAATTCAACATCGGACTGGAAGCCGGATCGAAACCGGAATTGCATGCGGTCCTTGCGAATATGGACAATCCGAATGCGTTGATTGTTTGCAACGGTTACAAAGACGAAGATTTTATTGAACTCGCTCTTCTCGCCCAAAAGATGGGAAAAAATATTTTCATCGTCGTCGAAAAGATGAATGAACTTCCGATGATTATCGACATTTCGCGCCGCACCGGCGTGAAGCCGAACATCGGGCTTCGCATTAAACTCGCTTCGAGCGGTCAAGGAAAGTGGGAAGAATCCGGCGGATACAACAGCAAATTTGGCCTCAGCAGTTCGGATCTTTTGGATGCGATGGAACTCATTCGCAAAGAAAATATGTGCGATTGCGTGAAGTTAATTCACTGCCATCTCGGAAGCCAAATCACAAACATCCGCAAAATCAAATCGGGCTTGCGTGAAATTTCAGAATTTTATGCGCAATTAAAACAGCTCGGAATGGGCGTTGAATTTGTTGACGTCGGCGGGGGACTTGGCGTCGATTATGACGGAAGTCGCAGCGCTGCAACGGGCTCGGTCAATTATTCGATTCAAGAATATGCGAACGACATCGTTTACGCCATTTACGAAACCTGCAAAAAATTCTCGCTTCCGCATCCGAATGTCATCGCAGAAACGGGACGCGCACTTTCGGCGCATCATTCGGTTTTAATTTTCAATGTTCTCGAAGCCGCTGGTCCCGAATTTTTCGAAGATGGTAATTATGAAATTCCAGAACGCGCAGCCGATACGATTAAAGATTTGTATGCGATTCTCAAAAATTTGAATGTGCGCAATTTGCTTGAAAACTGGCACGATGCGGTGCAAATCAACGATGACGTGCTTTCGGGATTCCGCGTAGGCTCTGTCGATTTGCAAACGCGCGCTCTCGCCGAACGTCTCTTCTGGAGCGTTGCGCGCCGCGTGAATGAACTCGCCAATGAACTTCGTCATTCGCCGATGGAACTTTCGGAATTGCCGCGTCTTCTTGCGCGGAAATATTTCTGCAACTTCTCGCTTTTCCAAAGTCTTCCGGACAGTTGGGCAATCGATCAGATTTTCCCGATTATGCCGATTCAGCGTTTGAATGAAGCGCCGACGGTCAATGCGACGTTGCAAGATATCACTTGCGACTCCGATGGAAAAATCGATATGTTCGTAAGCGGCGATGGCGTTTCGCGGACTCTTCCGGTGCACACTCTCAAAGCCGGTGAACCGTATTATTTAGCGGTTTATTTGGTGGGCGCTTACCAAGAAATTTTGGGCGATTTGCACAATCTCTTTGGCGATACAAATGCGGTGCACGTAGTCTGCGACGGCGACGGATATCGCATCGATCAAATGATTGACGGCGAATCGGTCGAAGATGTTTTGGATTATGTGAACTTTAGCGATAAAGCGCTCGTTCGCACCATGGAAAACTGGGTTTCGACATCGGTGAAAGAAGGAAAAATCACTTTGCAAGAAGGAAAAGAATTCCTAAACATTTACCGCTCCGGTCTTTACGGATATACTTACTTAGAAGAATAAAAAAAGCCGCTCATCGAGCGGCTTTTTTATTTTCATTTGACAAAGCGCAATTCTTAATTTCTAACTTCTAAATCCTAATTTCTATTTTTGATTTGAGGTTTTTATGAAAAAATTTTTGTTAACGATTCTTCTTTCTCTCGCATTTACATTTGCAGGAAATTTGACGGTCGAAGGAAAGCTTACCGAAATTCCGGGCAAGATGCCGCCGAATGATTTGTACAATTACGTTTACGTGCTCAAATACAAAGTGACGAAAGTTGTCGAAGGAAATTTCTCCGGAAAAGAAATTCTCGTGGGAGTTTACAATCCGTTAATCGCTCGCGGAAAAGTCACAGGAAAAATGGCCGAAAAATCTAAAGGCGATGTGCGGGCTTTTCAAGCGGGCGATAAGCATGTGCTCAAACTCATTCCGCTCGAAGGCAATTACGACGGCGCAGTCGAAGACGAATATTTTGATGATGAATCCGCGCGCTATTTAGCAATCGAAGTTCTCAAGGCGAAGTAATTTGGTTTTCTCGTCGCAGATTTTTCTCTTTTATTTTCTCCCGCTCTTTTTTGCGGGCTATTACTTTTTGCTTTGGCGCAAAGCGAAGCATTCGTCGTTAAATTTTTTCATCACCATTTTCAGCTATATCTTTTACGGCTGGATGGAACCGTGGCTCGTTTTCCTTATGTTCGGAACGACCCTTGTCAATTATTTTGCAGGGCGATTTATTTCGAAAGAGAATGCGACGCGGACGCAGAGAAATTTAGCGCTCGCAATTTCTGTCATCGTGAACCTTGGAACTCTTGGATTTTTCAAGTATTATATGTTTGCGATGGGCGGCGTGAATGCAATCGCCGAAGCTTTTGGCGCAGAACCGTTCACCGTTTTGCGCGTCCTTCTTCCGGTGGGAATTTCGTTCTACACATTCCAAGCGATGAGTTATACGATTGATGTGTGGCGAGGCGATGCTCCGCCGGTGAAAAATTTTGCCACCTTCGCGTGTTACGTTTCGCTTTTCCCGCAACTCGTCGCGGGTCCGATTGTGCGTTACAATACCGTCGCCGAAGAACTTGCGACGCGGAAGCATACCTTCGAAAATTGGATGCGGGGCATGACTTATTTTTGCCTCGGCTTTGCTAAAAAAATTCTCATCGCCAACCAAGTCGGAGTAATCGCAGACCGAGTTTTTGAAGCCGATGCTCCCGGAATTCTCAACGCTTGGTGGGGTTCTATCGCTTACATGATGCAAATCTATTTTGATTTCTCAGCGTATTCCGATATGGCGGTGGGGCTTGGGCTGATGCTTGGATTTCATTTTCCGCGGAATTTCAATGGCCCGTATCGTTCGGGAAGCATCTCGGAATTTTGGAGTCGTTGGCATATTTCGCTCACGACTTGGCTCAAAGATTATCTCTACATTCCTCTCGGCGGAAATCGCGTTTCGCGCGGACGCACCTATTTGAATCTTTTCCTCGTGATGTTTGCTTCGGGAGTTTGGCACGGTGCTGCGATGACATTTATTTGCTGGGGACTTTTCCACGCTTTCTTTATGATTGTCGAACGCATCAATGGCAAGCGGGCGCTTTACTACAAACTGCCGCGGATTGCGCAAATCGGAATCACGCAAATCATTGTGTTATTTGGTTGGGTACTTTTCCGGGCAACGGATTTAACTTCTGCAGGAAAAATGTGGGGCGCAATGCTCGGGCTCACCGCAGTGAATCCCGCAGACCCGATTCTTTCGGCAGAAATTTTTACGCCGACGGCAATCGTCTTTATGCTTCTCGCATTTATCTATGCGTTCTCGCCATTGCGGGCATTTGACTGGTGCCAAAAAATTAGCATTCCGCGGACGATTACCGCTTTCGCACTTTTTGCGTTCGCCGTTCTCGCTCTCTTCACGCAGACTTATAATCCGTTCTTGTATTTTCAATTTTAAGTTTGCGATTTGTCGCACAAAAAAAAGAAGTCATCGCTTGGTGACTTCTTCGCATTTTTAATGAAATATCACGCCATTAAATGCCGTAGCAATTCTTGGTATTTTTTCGAACTTGTTCCATTAAATCTTCGACGGAAACATTTTGCACTTTCGCAAGGACTTCGCCGATTTGCGGAATCATGCCTGCGTGGCTTACGAGTCCGCGGAAGGGAACCGGCGCAAGATAAGGAGAATCCGTTTCGAGAAGCAAACGGTCAAGTGGAACATGCGCCGCGGCTTCGCGGACAGAGGCTGCGCTTTTAAAAGTTAAAATGCCGGTGAAACCGATGAAAACGCGACAGGGGAGTTTGAGAACTTCTTCGACAAAGTTTGCGCTCGCGGTGCAACTGTGCACATGCAAAGTGGCGCCGTTTAAATTCGCATTGCGTAAAACGCTCAGAGAATCTTCTTCGGCTTCGCGGAGATGCAGCACAAACACTTTGTGAAACGGTAAACCGATTTCTAATTGACGCTCAAAAACTTCGCGTTGCTTTTCGTGCGTTGCTCCTTCGTAGTGATAATCAAAACCGATTTCGCCGATGCCGACAGTTTTCGGACGCGCCCACAAACGCTTTAATTTTTCTTCGGTTTCGGCAGAGTAAGCATCCGCATTTTCCGGGTGCACGCCAAAAGAAGCATAAACTTCGGGATAATCGTCCGAAATTTTTTCGGCGTAAGCAAATGTCGGCTCTTCACAAGAAACATGGATGAGCGCATCCGGTTTCGGCGAAACGGAATTCCACCAAGCGTCAAATTCAATTTCCGACGCTTCGGTGTAAGCGTCCATGTGGCAGTGCGTATCGACAAAATTCATGTGTAAGAAATCTCGATAATGCTGTATTCAATCGTTCCGCGCGGAACGGTAATCGGGACAATGTCGCCTTGTTTTTTTCCGATGAGCGCCATACCCACGGGAGAACTCACGCTGATTTTCCCGGCGAGCGGGTCAATTTCTTGGACGCCGACGAGAGTGTAAACGCGGCGTTTGCTGGTTTTGCGGTCTTGCAAAGTGACCGTTGCCCCAAAACGAATCGAGCCATCGGCAGGTGCCGCTGTCGAAACGACTTTTGCGTGATCGAGAATTTTATCCAGTTGACGCAACCGACGATCGATATCGCGGAGCCTCATTTTGCCATAAGTATAAGCCGCATTTTCGGAGCGGTCGCCTTCTGCCGCAGCAGCGCCTACTTGACGCTGCATTTCGGGGCGTTCCACAAATTTGAGGCGCTTCCATTCCTCCATCAATTTGTCGAAGCCTTCTTGAGAAATAAAATCAGACATAAAACAAATTTAAATTAGGAATGAGGAGTTAGAAATAAGAAAGGGCGGTAATGTGCGGCTACAGCGCAGCCGTGCGTACTTACACTTAATTCCTAATTAAATTTATATTTGGCATGATTCTTGCATAAAAACATTTGATGAATACGAGAATTTTACAGATTGCATTTTTTATCGCTGTGTTTGGTTTGAGTGCAGCGAATGCTCGGTCTTTGCCCGAGGCCGATGTGGGAAGCCCTGCGGAAAACGCAGAAATAAAGGGACAAAACGCACACGACGAAAATTCTTGGGAAGAAAAACGCGCAGAACGACGTGCGGCGCGTGCCGAGTTGCTCGCACGAATCCGCGAAAGTTCTGCGCAAGAAAAGGCTTCGGTGCGAGAAGAATTGCAAAAAAATCGGAACGAAAATTCTCAAATGAGAATAGATTTCCCGAAAAATGAAATGCGCCCGCAACGCGAAAATCGGCATCCGATGGAAAAAATGGAAAATGAGCGCAGCCCGATGCAAGATCCGATTTGGGAAGAAAGGCGCGAACCGATGCGACGCGATCCGATGCCGCCTCCGCCGCCAGAATTTGGCGATCCCGATTTTTAATTCATGCGCTTTGGGGTTTTTGCTTTTTTCTTTTGTTGTTTTCTGTTTTGTGGAAACGGAGCGTTTGCGAGTGCCGTTCAAGATTCGCTTTTTGAAAAAGCCTTGGACGCAGAAAGCGCAGGCGATGTGGTAAAAACCATTGAACTTTTAGAAAAAGCCAATTCGTTTTCGGGAAATTACAACGACGAAATTCAGCAAATTCTTTCGGAATATTATACGGCGCTTGGCATCGTCAAAGAAGATGAAAATGAAAAAGAAAGAAATTGGCATTTGCTTTCGCGCGTTGAATTTGTCGGTTTAAAATACGATGAATACGGCGATTCTTTAGGCGCTAACGAATATTCGGGCGAAGCGTATTTTCAAGTCGGCGCAGAATATGAATTGCATCGCGGAAAATATCTGCATCTTTTTTCGCTCGGCTTTGCATCGGATTTTTTTCTCCGCGAAAATGAAACCGTTTTTGATACGAGTCGTTGGGCGTTTACGCCTTCGTTCGAATACACACTCGAAGGTGAAAAATTTGTGCTGAGCGTGACCGCTGACGTAACGATTTCCGAAGAAGAAAACGCAGTCGTTTCGGGAAGTCTTTTCTTGGAACGCGATTTTTATTCGACGAAAAATTTTCGGGCGGGAACTTCGGATTTTGGATTTGTAAATGGCAACGGACGGATGCGTTTGAAAGTCGGAGGCTTTGCAGAATATCAGCCGCCACGCGGATTTCGTTCACGCGTTTCTTTGAGCGGGCGATTTGACCGCGACACTTCGGTTTGCGCTTATTTTTGGTATGCAGCACCGCCGAATGAAAATTTAGGAGAATGGAATCCGTTTGAAAATCCGAATGAAAATGGATTCGAAAATTTGAATGGAAATGCCTTTGAAAATGACAGTGAAATTTCGCAAGATTCTCTCCGCGAACGTTATTATTTCGGGCGCAATTTAAAACTTGGACCCGAATTGAATTGGCGATTTGGTTACCGCTTTGACGAACATTTTTCTCTCGATTTTTTCAGCCAAATTTTTTGGGCGATGAATCCGCTTCCCGATAGATGGAAATCGTTTCGAGCAAATTCCGAAAACGGAGAAATTGTCGAATCGTCGTGGCATCGAAAACAGCTTCTCGGTTCCGCGCGGTTGCAGGGAAATTTTCGCGGGAAATTTTTTGGAACTTATCTTTCCGTTGGCATGTCCTTTCGCCGATTTTTGGGACTTCCGTCCGATCATCCCGAATTTTATTCTTATGCGTATCGCCTCGGCGAAATAAGGCTTGGCGCCACTTTCCGCTATTAGAAAAAAGTTTGGCACGGAATTTGCAAATCATTTCGGCATGAGAATGGTTGTTGTTTTGGTGTTTTGTTTTTTCTCGGCGTTGTGGGCGGAAAATTCAACGATTTCGTTAGACGAAAAATTAGCGAAACGGCAATTTTTTATCGGGCAAATCGCTGCGCGTATTCGTACTCTTCCGCGGGAATCGAAAATGCAAATGCTTCAAATGCGGGAAAGGAAAATGCCTAGGGAAAATCGCGAATGCAAAGAACGGATGCGCGAAATGAAAAGAAGGGAAGATTTTCGCCCAAAATTTCCGGAGAAAAAGCTCTGAGAACGGGGAATTTTCGCCTTTTGCCATGTGCAATTTTCTATTTTTGGGGCGTATGTTTACTGGACTTATTCAAGCGACAGGCGAAATTCTTTCGCTAGAAAATCGCGGAGATGCGCTCACGATGCGCCTGCGCGCACTCGGATTTTTTAAGAATTGTCATTTAGGCGATAGCGTTGCGAACGACGGCGTATGCCTTTCGATTGAAAGTTGCACCGCAGACGAAGCGACGTTTTGTTTAATGCATCAAACGGTTGAAAATACCGCCTTCAAACAAGCGCAGCCAGGAAAACTCGTCAATTTAGAATTGCCTGTGCGAGCGGATTCGTTTATGGGCGGACATTTTGTGATGGGACATGTGGATACGACAATCCGCGTCCTTTCGGTGATGAATCGGGATACCGGCGTCGAAGTCGATTTGGAATTGCCCGACGAATTAAAGCATTATGTGATTCGCCGCGGTTCCATTGCCTTAAACGGAATCAGTTTAACCGTTGCCGAGAAATTTGAAAATTCTTTGCGCGTGTGCATTATCCCCGAAACTCTTGCGCGGACGAATTTGCGCAACTGGGTTCCCGGAACGATTGTAAATGTCGAAGTGGATATGCTCGGTAAATACATTGAAAATTATTTAAAGGAACGCGACCTTGCTAAATAAAATTGAAGAAGCGATTGAAGATTTTAAAAACGGAAAATTCCTGATTGTCGTCGATGACGAAGATCGTGAAAACGAAGGCGATTTCATTATCGCAGCCGAAAAAATTACTCCGGAAAAAGTGAATTTTATGCTGCATAACGGACGCGGCGTTCTTTGTTGTCCGCTTCCGAAGAGCCGTTGCCGAGAACTCGGCCTTTCGCGTCAAACCGAAGAAAATACATCAATGCTCGGCACGCCGTTTACGATTATGGTCGATAAAATCGAAGGCTGCACGACAGGCGTTTCGGCTCATGACCGAGCTGCGACAATTCTCGCTCTTTCGGATCCGAATTCAAAATCGAGCGATTTCGGTCGTCCCGGACATATTTCTCCGCTTTATGCACAAGAAGAAGGCGTTCTCCGTCGCGCAGGACACACCGAAGCCGCAGTTGATTTGGCAAAGCTTGCAAAACTGCGTCCGGCGGCAGCTCTCATCGAAATCATGAATGAAGACGGCACGATGGCGCGGATGCCAGATCTGCAAAAAGTCGCCGAAAAATTCGGATTAAAAATCATCTCGATTAAAGATTTAATCGAATATCGTCTGCGGACAGAATCCTTTGTCGAACGCATTGCAGCACCGAATGTGCCGACGAAATTCGGCAAATTCCGCGCTTACGGATTCCGCAGCAAAACCGATGGTTCGGAACATGTCGCTTGGGTTGCAGGCGATCCCGATTTTTCGAAGCCCGTTTATGTGCGCGTGCACAGCGAATGCTTGACCGGTGACGTCTTCGGCTCGAGACGCTGCGATTGCGGTGCTCAACTCGAAAGCGCGATGCGTTTTATCGGAGAACACGGCGGCATTTTCTTGTATATGCGAAATCAAGAAGGCCGTGGCATCGGACTTTGTAACAAACTCCGCGCGTACGAATTGCAAGAACAAGGCTTGGATACGGTCGAAGCAAACCAGCACCTTGGGTTTAAACCGGATCTCCGCGAATACGGCGTGGGCGCTCAGATTTTGAAAAATTTGGGTGTGCAGAAAATGCGACTTCTCACGAATAATCCGGCGAAGGTCACGGGCATCGAAGGCTACGGGATTGAAATTGTGGAACGCGTTCCTATCGAAATTCCGCCGACTCCCGAAGACCGTTTTTACTTGCAAACAAAAAAACAAAAAATGGGTCACATTTTGAATCACTTGGACGCTTAAGCATTGGAAAGGAAAATTGAAATGAATGCAAATGTCAATTTTTACAAGACGAATTTGAATGGCAAAGGCTTAAAAGTGGCAATCGCCGTCGCCGAATTCAATACGACGGTTACCGAAAGCCTTTTGTCGGGCGCGGTTTCTAAGTTAGAAGCGCTTGGCGTCCTCGCACAAGATATTTCTGTCGCCCGCGTTCCTGGGGCATTTGAACTTCCGGGAGTTGCAAAGCGTTTTGTCGATTCGCAGAAATTTGATGCGGTTATCGTCCTCGGGGCGGTAATCCGCGGCGAAACTCCGCATTTTGATTGCGTGGTGAATGCGGTGACAAGTGGAACCGCAGCGCTTGCTGCAAATGGAAAAATTCCCGTCATCTTTGGCGTTCTCACGACGGATAACGTCGATCAAGCGATGGCGCGTTCGGGCTTAAAAGGCGGCAATAAAGGCGCAGATTGCGCAGAAACCGCCGTGGAAATGGTGAATCTTTACAAGGAACTCGCATGATATCGAAAGAATTAAGACTCGCACGCGTTTTTGCGATGCAGTTATTGTATTGCGTCGAAATTTCGGGGCATCAAATGGGTGATTGCGTGGAAATTGTGTTAAACAGTTTTCGTGAAGCCAACAAAAAGGATTTAAAACCGGAATTAAAAAATTACGGAATGTCTCTCGTCGATTTGGTGCAAGAACATCGCGCAGAACTCGATCAGACGATTCAAGAATTTTCCATCGGCTGGGATTTGAATCGTATTGCAATTCTCGATCGCATTGTGCTCGAAATCGCTCTTGCCGAGTTGCAGTATAAGCCCGACGTTCCTGTTAAAGTGGTGCTCACGGAAGCGGTTCAAATCGCAAAAAAATACAGCACCGATGATTCTTTCCGTTTTGTGAACGGCATCTTGAATCAATTTGCTCGGAAAAAAGGAATGATTCTTAGCGATAAAGGGGAAAATTCAAAGTGAAAAAAATCTCTGAAAAAATGTTAAAGTATTTGACAGCGGGACTTGCTGCATTCGTCGCTTTAATCGTTTATGCGATGACGATGGCGCCGACGGTGAGTTTCTGGGATTGCGGCGAATTTATCGCTTGCGCAAATATTCTCGGTATTCCGCATCCGCCTGGAACTCCGTTCTTCGTTCTTCTTTCTCGGGCGGTGATTCTTGCACTTCCTTTTGTCGAAGAAATCGCAAAACGAGTGAATTACATTTCGGTTGTATGCTCTGCGCTGACCGTTTTTGTGACCTCGCTTTTTGCGTGGGATTTTTTGGCAAAAATTCTCGAAACGGATAAATTCAAAGAAAAAGTTTCGGCGGGCTTCCGCAAATTGGTCTTGCTTTCGGCGGGATTAACTGCGGGCTTCCTTTTAACTTTTAGCGATACATTCTGGTTTAGCGCTGTTGAAGCAGAAGTTTACGGCTTTGCGATGTTCATCGTGATGCTCATTTCTTACTTGGCGCTCAAATGGCTCGACCACAAAGAAGATGGTTGGGGAAATCGCATTTTAATTTTCATTTGCTACATCGCTTTCCTCGGCGTCGGCGCGCACCTTTATACTCTCTTGACCGTGCCCGCTGTTTTTGTGCTTTTGCTCCTTGCAGAACCGAAGAAAATTGTCGCACGTCTTCCGATTTGGATTACGGGAACTCTTCTTTGCTCAGTCATTTATGCGGTTTCAAATTTCATCGCTATTGCAATTGTTTCGGCGATTGTCCTCGGCATTTTGGCTCTCGCAAAAGTGGGAAGCGTCGAAGTGAAAAAGAGCATTCGCTTGTCGCTCGCCTTTGCGCTCGTCGCTCTTCTCGGTTATAGTTCGCATCTCTATTTGCCGATTCGTTCCGAAATGAATCCGGCGATTGATGAAAATGACCCGGAAATTAACTTCCGCGATGAACAAGGAAATTTGCAACTCGGCAACCTCTTCGATTCGGAAAATTGGAAAGCGTTTAACGACTTCATCGAACGGAAACAGTACGGTTCGGAAAGTATGCTTTCTCGTGCGATGCATCGTCGTGCGCAAGCGTCGCATCAATTTCTCTCGTTCCCGAATATGGGTTACGGCGGCTATCAAATTGCGCAGTATTTGCCGTTTAAGGTCGGCGGCGTTTCTTTCGGAAATGGCACATACGTCTTTGATCCTTCGGAAAATGTTCCGTTGGAACGCTTTGGATTCTATTTCCCGACGCAGATGCAGTTGATGGGCGATAATATTCCGGCGCAGTTGCTTTGGTTCTTGTTCTTCAACGGGGCAATTCTCGCCGTCTGCGTTTTCGCTTACCGCCGCAATAAAAAGCTCGGCATTTATGTCGGATTTTTGTATGCGCTTTGCTCGTTTGGACTTCTCTTCTATGTGAACTTTGCCGATGGAACCCGGATGGATTCTGCTCGCGATTACACATATTGGAAACAAGCGATGGCAAATAATGTGCACGATTTGAGCCAAGCGGGAATTAACATTCCCTCGGTTCCGGATCCGAATGATTTGATCGATGCGCGGCAAGATATTGAACACGCGAAGATGGTTTTGAATACTCTTCGCTACCGTCAAGCTTCGGCTTCGGAAATTTCTGCGGCAGAAAATAAATTACGCGCTTTGGAAAATGCTCCGGTTTGGCAGACTTGGAAAATGATTGAAGCGGGTTACGCAAAAGTGGGACGCCGTGCTCCGTTCCCCGAAACCGTGCACATCGAAGTTCGCGAACGTGATTACTTCTATACGCCTGCTTACATTTTCATGAGTTTAATCTTTGGCGTAGGCATCGGCATTCTCGTCTATTTGCTCGCTGCAAACGCTTCGATTTTTGCAGCCCCGGTGGCGATTGCCTTTATCGTGATTTGCTCTGTCATTCCGTGCATCTCGAATTATACAGAACATGACCGTTCGGGAGTTTGGGTGCCGTGGGATTATGCATATAATCTTCTCAACAGCTGCCGTCCGAATGCAATTCTCTTTACGAATGGCGATAACGATACATTCCCGCTTTGGTTTGCGCAGCAAGTGGCAGGTATCCGCAAAGATGTTCGCGTCGTGAATTTGTCGCTCGGCAATACCGATTGGTACATCAAGCAAATGCTCACACAAGAACCGATTCTCAAGTTGAGCTACGATAAAGAAGGCATCGAAAAGACGATGGCAATCGGCGATATGAACGACCGCAATCCGGATCATTACACGCAGACTTGGATTGCTCGCGCTGACCGTGCGATTCCCGCTCTTGAAGCTCGCATTGCCAACATGACCGATTCGACGGGTGCGCTCAAAAACGCAGCGGATTCTCTTAAACTGAAGCAGTATAAAGTTATGCTCCAAGTTTATACCGCATTCAAAGAATGGCAAGCAAAATCGCATGCGGGTTTAATGCTTACGCAGTATAAACTCGTCTTGGATTTGGCGATGAATAACATCGATCGTCCGCTTCATTTCTCGACGACCGTGGGACAGTCCAACTTTATGGGACTTGAAAAGTACATGGTGCAAGAAGGCATGATCTTTAATTTAATGCAGGGCGATATGACCGATCGTCGTGCACAAAATAAAGATTTTGATTTGGAACGCACCGCTTACTTAATTGACAGCGTTTATAAATTCCGCGGGCTCGGTGATGGCACCGCTCACATCGATGGCGAAACGATGCGCTTGCTTTCGAGCTACACGTCGCTTTATTTGCAAATCGCATTCCAAGTCCGCGAAGACATCGGAGCGATTCTCCAAAGCGGTCCTCTCACCGCCGAAAAGAAAAAGCAAATCGACGAAAAAGTGGAATATGCGCTTCATTTCCTCGATCGCGGAATCGCTCAATTTGCGGATGAATGGCGCTGCTACTGGGCTGCTTCTTATGTGCTCGAAATCGTCCGTGACAAGAAACGCGCAACGGAATACCTGAACAAGGGTCTAGAAAACGTTTCGGTTTACGACGAACAAGGACGCGCTCGTTTGGAAATGAATCTTCAATCGATTGCGGTGATGCCCGACGCTCCGCTGCAAGTAGTGCCCGATGCAGAAATTGCATCCGATTCGACGGCGTCTTTATAGTTTTTAGTTAGGACAAATTATGGATTTGAGTCTGGTTATTCCCGTCAAAGATGAAGCAGAAAATTTGCCGCCTTTGATGGAAGAAATCATCCAAGCGATTACGCCGACAGGAAAATCGTTTGAAGTGATTGTCATCGATGACGGAAGCCGCGACGATTCGTGGAAGGTTTTGCGCGGACTCGCTGAAAAGTACGATTTTTTACGCCTTTTCCGTTTTCAATTTAACTGCGGAAAAGCGGATGCGTTATCGCTCGGTTTCTCAAAAAGCCGTGGCGATTTAATCGCAACTCTCGACGGCGATTTGCAAGATGACCCCCGCGAAATTCCGAAGATGATGAAAATCCTCGACGACGGTTACGATCTCGTCTCGGGCTGGAAAGTACGCCGTCACGATCCGTGGCACAAAACGTGGCCGTCGAAACTTTTCAATTTGACGGTTTCGTTGATTTGCGGAAAGCGTTTGCACGATTTTAACTGCGGCATTAAATTGTATCGCAGTTCTGTCGTTCGCTTCATCAATCTCTACGGCGATTTTCATCGCTTTATTCCGGTGATGGCGAAGTGGCAGGGCGCGCGGATTACCGAAATGCCGGTTGCGCATCGCGCCCGCATTCACGGTTCTTCTAAATACGGCGTTTCGCGTCTCGTCTCGGGATTTCTCGATCTCTTAACGCTTTTATTCTTAAATCGTTTTGCGACAAAACCGCTGCATTTCTTCGGACTTTTCGGACTCATTTTCCTCTTGTTCGGCGGTGGCGTTTTCGGTTACTTCGGACTCGAATGGATTCAAACGGGAGCGTTGCATTTGCGTCCGCTCATCGTTGTCGGAGGCTTCTCGCTTTTGATGGGCGTGCAACTTTTCTCGCTCGGATTTTTAGCGGAACTTTTTAATCGCAATAAAAAGCAACGTTATCCGATTGCAGAAACGGTCCGCGGCAATATCGATGAGGAGGGATCGGTATGAGTTATCCCAAAAGTTTGGTGATTATTCCCACGTATAATGAAAAAGACAATATCTCGCTCATTATTCCAGCGGTGCTTTCACAAGATCCGTGCTTAGAAGTTCTCGTCGTTGATGACGGATCCCCCGATGGAACGGGCGACATCGTCGAATCGATGATGAAAGAAAATGCCAAAGTGCATTTGCTGCGTCGCCCCGGAAAAATGGGACTCGGTTCGGCTTACGTCACCGGATTTAAGTGGGCGCTAGAAAAAGACTTTGAACGCGTCTTCGAAATGGACGCCGACTTTAGTCACAATCCCGAAGATTTGCCGCGCTTTTTAGCCGCAGCCGAAGATGCCGATCTCGTTCTCGGCAGCCGTTACAACGAAAAGAAACTCGGCGTTGTCAACTGGGATTGGAAACGTCTTTTGCTCAGTTACTTTGCGAACCTTTATACGCGAATCGTCACAGGGCTTCCCGTCAAAGATGCGACCGGCGGCTTCAAATGTTTCCGGCGTTCTGCGCTCGAAGCGCTTGATCTTTCGGGGATGAAAAGCGACGGTTATTGCTTTCAAATCGAAACGACTTTTAAAATTTGGAAAAAAGGTTTGCGGGTCAAAGAAATTCCGATTGTCTTTACGGATAGAATCCGCGGCGTGTCCAAGATGAGCGGGGGAATTATTTCCGAAGCGTTTTTCTTGGTTTTAAAACTGCGCTTTAAGCGTTCGTAAAGGAGCCGAATGACTGCGCCGTATTCTTGTTCTGTCATTATCGTCGCTTACAATTCCCGCGACTATATTCCGGCTTGTTTGGCTTCGGTTTCCGATGCACTCAAAAACATCGATTCCGAAATTATCGTTGTCGATAATGGTTCGCCGATTCCAATTCTTCCAGAACAGAAAAATGCATTTCCGCATGTGAAATGGATTGACAGCGCAGAAAATTTAGGCTTCGGCAAAGGCTGCAATCTCGCGGCAAAAAGCGCAACCAAAGAAGTTCTCTTCTTTGTAAATCCCGACACTGTCGTTTCGCGCGGAACTTTTGAACGCACTCTTTCTTACATGGCGTCTAAGCCCGATGCCGGGGCAGTCGGCTGTAAAATTTTAAATGGCGATGGAACATTGCAGTGGGCGTGCCGCCGTTCTTTCCCGTCGCCGTTTGCTGCGATTTGCAAAACGATTGGACTTTCTGCTTTATTTCCAAAAAGCAAAATTTTTGCGTCGTATAATATGACGTATTTGGATCCGGATGAAGAAACTGCGGTCGATGCGGTGAGCGGATCTTTTCTCGGCGTCAAGCGCGAAACCTTTGACAAGTTACACGGATTTGACGAAGACTTTTTCATGTACGGTGAAGACTTGGATATTTGCCTGCGGATAAAAAAGTTGGGCTTTAACAATTATTATTATCCGGGCACGAGCATTCTCCATTTCAAAGGTCAAAGCAGTAAAACGCGGCGATTCCGCACTTTCGTCGAATTTTACATGGCGATGCTCATCTTTGCAAAGAAGCATCACAATTACCATTTGCCGACATTTATCATCGCGATTGGAATTTTCTTTGCAGCGATCGTCGGCGTTTTTTCGAGACTCGTTCCGCAGTGGTGGAAAATGCTCGTCGATATTCTCGTCGCCGTTTTGTGCGGAGCGGTCTATTCTTGCTTTGCACCGATTTCTCTTCATCAAGTTGCAGCGCTTGCGCTCTTTACTTGGATGCCGATGGCGATAGCGGGCGATTACGTTTCCCCAAGACTCGAAGGCTTTCGATTATTCAAATTCTTATTGCCCGCAGCAGCGGTATCGCTCGTCGCAGAAATTTTTGCTTTGCGCGCCGATTGGACTTTAATTTATCCCGCGATTGCGATTGCTTTTGGCTGTGTATTTTGGCGAAGGCTTCTTTTTTGGCTCGGTTATTTTTACCAAATTTTTTCGGGCAAAGCAAAGCGTTCCATTTTACTCGGCGGGACGACGGATTCGATTGCGTGCTGGTTTGACCGCTATCATTTAAAACCGGGATTAAATATTTTAGGCTGCGTCACGAATCATCCCGAGTGTGTGACCGAAGAAAATCGCGAACATCTTCTCGGCGGAATGGAACAGTTGGCGGCGATTTGCAAAAGGACTGGTTCTCGGGAATTGCTCGTGCTTTCGGATGCGAATGGATTCCGCGAACAATTCGATGCGGCGCAGATAAAATCTCTCGGACTTTGTCCGAAACTGCTCATCGGAGCAGATAATAATACAAATTACGCTGTAGTGGACTTGAATTATTTTTATTGACTCCACCGCGTAAGAAAAAAGGCTATTTTTATTCGGTAAAAAAAGGTGAATTATGGATTCTGAAATGCTTTCGATTTTATGCACTCCCGATACCCGCAAGCCTCTTCGCGAAGCTTCGGAATCGGAGATTTCTCGTGTGAACGCAGAAATTTCTCAAGGAAAGCTGAAAACAGTTGGCGGAACCCTCCTTTCTGAACCGCTTGAAGATGCGCTTGTTTCCGAAGATGGAACAAAACTTTATCCGGTGAAAAACGGAATTCCTGTTCTTTTGACCGACGAAGCAATCGCCTTGTCGTTTTAGGGGTAAGATATGGCAGCAACGGTAGAATCACTCCGCAAGGCAATCGGCAAAAAGAAACAATCGATGGCTTTCGCTTGGCTCGCAGACCTTTTGTGCGACCGCGGCGAATTGGACGAAGCAAAAGAATGCGTTACATCGGGACTTGAAGCTTTCCCCGATAGCGTGGAAGGTCATTTGGTTCTTTCTAAAATTCTCGTCGCAAAAGAAGAATGGGATAGCGCCATTCAAGCTTGCGAATTTGTCCTGCTCCGCAATTCGTGTTGTCTGTCGGCTTTACGCCGAATGGGCGACGCTTATGCTGCAAAGGGCGACGCTCAGAATAGCAAACATTATTACTTGCTCCTCCGTAATTTGGATCCACTCGACCCGTTCTGGACGAGCGAAAATGCTCCGAACTTATTCGAAGAAACGCCGACGTCGGAATCTGCCGAACCGCTTTCTGCTGCAGAAGCGACCGCTGCCGATGTTTCTCTCGATGAATTGCTGAAAGATCAACCGCTCGATTTGCCGGATGAACCGCTTATCGAAAAGAGCCCCGAAACGATTGCTCCGCAAGCGGCTGCGCCGGTAGAATCAGCTCCTGCTCCCGCAGAAACGACTCCTGCAGAAAAAACTGCACCGCAAGCTTCGGAATCTTCGACGGATGAAGATGATCCGTTCGCCTCTTTCGCCACTCTCGCTTCGGCAGAGGATGAAAACGATGGCGAAGTTTCGTTCAACGATTTGGAAAGCAGCTTGAACAGTGCCATCGCGGGCTTTGCGCCGACGAATACGGACAAAGATGTTTTCCCTGCCGAAGAAATCGAAGGCAATGATATTTCGACTGCGCTCTCTGGCATTTTTGGTTCGACAGAAGTAAGCGAACCCGAGCCTGTAGCGAAAGAAGAACCGGCAGAAACTTTGAACATTCCGCCTGCCGAAGATAAACCGCAAACCCTTTCGGATGCGTTTGACGATATCTTTGGCGAAGATGAATTGCCCGAAGAATTTGTTCCGTCGAAGGCTGCAGAAAAACCAGCGGAAACTTCGCTCGATCTCCCTACAGAAGATTTGAAGCTTGACGAAACTTCTGCGCCTGCAGAAAATGTCGCGCCAATTTCGGAAGAAAAATCCGAAGCAAAATCGAAAGCGGAAAATTCCGCAGACGATGTTTTGAATTTGGATGAACCGGCGAGTGCTCAAGAATTGGACAAGTCGGTGACGAATTCGTTTGATAGTTTATTTGGCAGCGATTTGGACGATCTCCCTACAGAAGATTTGAAGCTTGACGAGGCGTCCGCGCCCGCAGAAAATGCCGCGCCAATTTCGGAAGAAAAATCCGAAGCAAAATCGAAAGCGGAAAATTCCGCAGACGATGTTTTGAATTTGGATGAACCGGCGAGTGCTCAAGAATTGGACAAGTCGGTGACGAATTCGTTTGATAGTTTATTTGGCAGCGATTTGGACGATCTCCCTACAGAAGATTTGAAGCTTGACGAGGCGTCCGCGCCCGCAGAAAATGCCGCGCCAATTTCGGAAGAAAAATCCGAAGCAAAATCGAAAGCGGAAAATTCCGCAGACGATGTTTTGAATTTGGATGAACCGGCGAGTGCTCAAGAATTGGACAAGTCGGTGACGAATTCATTTGACAGTTTATTCGGCAGCGATTCGGACGATTTCCCGACAGAAGATTTGAAGCTTGACGAGGCGTCCGCGCCCGCAGAAAATGCCGCGCCAATTTCGGAAGAAAAACCGGAAGAAAAATCCGAAGCAAAATCGGAAGCGGAAAATTCCGCAGACGATGTTTTGAATTTGGATGAACCGGCGAGTGCTCAAGAATTGGACAAGTCGGTGACGAATTCATTTGACAGTTTATTCGGCAGCGATTCGGACGATCTCCCGACGGAAGATTTGAAGCTTGACGAAACTTCTGCGCCCGCAGAAAATGTCGCGCCAATTTCGGAAGAAAAACCGGAAGAAAAATCGGAAGCGGAAAATTCCGCAGACGATGTTTTGAATTTGGATGAACCGGCGAGTGCTCAAGAATTGAACAAGTCGGTGACGAATTCGTTTGACAGTTTATTCGGCAGCGATTCGGACGATCTCCCGACGGAAGATTTGAAGCTTGACGAAACTTCTGCGCCCGCAGAAAATGTCGCGCCAATTTCGGAAGAAAAACCGGAAGAAAAATCGGAAGCGGAAAATTCCGCAGATGATGTTTTGAATTTGGATGAACCGGCGAGTGCTCAAGAATTGAACAAGTCGGTGACGAATTCGTTTGACAGTTTATTCGGCAGCGACTCGGACGATTTCCCGACAGAATATTTGAAGTTTAACGAAACTTCTGCGCCCGCGGAAAATGCCGTGCCAATTTCGAAAGAAAAACCGGAAGAAAAATCCGAAGCAAAAGCGGAACCAGAAAATTCCGCAGACGACGTTTTGAATTTGGATGAACCGGCTAGTGCTCAAGAATTAAACAAGTCGGTGACGAATTCGTTTGACAGTTTATTCGGCAGCGATTCGGACGATCTCCCGGAAGACCCGACGACGAGCACGCGGACTTTAGCCGAAATTTATTTTGAACAAGGCGTTTACGACGAAGCAGAAAAAATTTATCGGGATTTGATTCGCAAAGAACCCGAAGATGAATCTCTGCGGAGTCGTCTTGCCGAAATTGAAAAAATTCGCAACGAAAAAAATCCATAAGCTGAAACGGAGATTTCGATGGCCGCTATCAAAATTGAACAGCTTCTGCGTTTGATGGCGCAGAAGAAAGCTTCGGACTTGCATATTCGCGTAGGCGTTCCGCCGATTTATCGTATCAACGGAAAGTTGACGAAGGTCGTCGATGTGGCGATTGACGCGGCGACGATGGACGAATTTTTGATGGATATGATGAACCGCGATCAGATGAACCGGTTCGAAACCAATAAAGAATGCGACTTTGCTGTCGGTGCCCGCGAAATGGGACGTTTCCGTGTGAACGTTTTTCGTCAGCGCGGATCTTCGGCAATGGTAATCCGCCATATTAAAGCGTCCATTCCGAAATTTGAAGAATTGAATTTGCCGCCGGTCATTTTGGAACTCGCCGAACGGAAACGCGGACTTGTTCTCGTTACCGGAACAACGGGCTCGGGAAAATCGACTTGCTTGGCTTCGATGATCGACCATTTGAACGATACCGTCGCCGATAATATTATCACCGTCGAAGACCCGATTGAATATTTGCACAAAGATCGCACTTCCATTGTTTCGCAGCGCGAAATCGGCGTGGACACGAATTCTTATGCAAATGCATTACGCTCTGCGCTTCGTCAAGACCCCGATGTTCTCTTGGTCGGTGAAATTCGTGATTTGGAAACGATGCAAATTGCATTAACCGCAGCCGATACCGGTCACATGGTTTTTGCAACGATTCACACAACGAATGCGACCGAAACGATTGCCCGCGTTCTTTCGATGTATCCGCCGCATCAACACGATGAAGTGCGTCTTCTTCTCGGCGAATGTTTGGCGGGCATTGTAAGCCTTCGCCTTCTCCCGAAATCGGATGGCGCAGGACGCGTTCCCGCTTCGGAAATTATGATTAACACCGCAGCGATTCGCGAATACATTATCGATAAAAATAAAACGGGAATGATCGAACAAGCAATCGCCGAAGGTCACATGCAATATCACAGCCAGACTTTTGACCAAGCTTTGTTGGATTTGTATTCCAAAAAATTGATTACTTATGAAGTCGCATTGGGTGCAGCAACGAATCCGGATGACTTTGATTTGAAAGTCCGCGGCATCTCGGGAACTTCGGAACGCGGCTGGATGTAAGCAGAGAAATTATGAAAATCTACATTGCTCAAATGGAAGTGATTCCGGGAAATCCGGAAAAGAATTTTTCCGCCATTCAAAAATTTGTCGAAGAGGGAATTGCTGCAGGCGCAAAGCTTGTCATTTTCCCGGAAATGGCAGTTCCCGGTTATCTTCTCTCGGATTTGTGGGAAGAAAATTCTTTTGTAGAACGTTGCTTGCGCATCAATGAATCCATCTGCGAACTTTCCGAAAAAGTGGATATTCTTTTTGGCAGTGTCGCCAAGGAAAAAGAAAACGGTGAAAATGGCCGCGCTCTTTTGTATAACGCAGCCTTCTATGCGTCGCATGGAAATTTCAAAACGCTCATCGATTTCGGCGGCGTCAAGAAAAAATTCTTGCCCAAAACACTTTTGCCGAGTTACCGCGAATTTGAAGAACCGCGTTATTTTTCGGATTTACGAAAATTAGCGCAGACGATGAATGTGCCGGTTTCCGAAATTCTTTCGCCACTCGATTTGGGCGAATTTAAATTGGGCATTACCATTTGCGAAGACGGTTGGGATTCGTTATATAAAATTAAACCGTTTGAAATTTTGCAAAAGAAAATGCAGGCGGGCGATTTGCTCGTGAACATTTCGTGCTCGCCTTATACGCAAGGCAAAGACCGCGCACGCGACCGCGTTTTTGGAGCGCATGCGAAGAACGCAAAAATTCCGCTGCTCTATGTGAATGCCGTCGGCACGCAAAATAACGGCAAAAATATTTACGCATTCGAAGGCGATTCGAGCGTTTACGATGCCAAGGGAAAAAGCATTTTCTCGTTGCCGATTTTTGAAGAACACGGAAGTTTGGTCAATTTTGAAAATGGAATTGTTTCTGTTTCGGAAACGGAAGCGCCGCGGAAAACGGGAATTGCCGAAGTGCATCAAGCACTCGTTTATATGATTCGCAAAAATCTCGCACGCTTTGGCATTCGAAAAATTGTCATCGGCGCATCGGGCGGAATTGATAGCGCAGTGAGCGCAGTGCTCTATTCCGAAGCGATCGGACATGAAAATGTTTTCCTCGTAAATATGCCGACGCGTTTCAATTCGAATACGACGAAAAATGCGGCGAAAGATTTAGCGGAAAATCTCGGTTGCCCGTATATGGTGGCGCCGATTGAAACCGTTGCAAAAACTCTCTGCGAAAGTTTGGCTGCAGATTCGTTTGTGCGTAATAATGTAAAGATGGATGTCGTCGGCATTCATTACGAAAATTTGCAAGCGCGTTTGCGGAGTGCTGCGTTCCTTGCAACGATTGCGAGCGTCGTCGGCGCAGGCTTTACTTGCAACGGAAACAAGAGCGAAGTTTCTGTCGGTTACTGCACTTTATATGGCGATACTTCGGGAGTGATGTGCGCCCTCGGTGATTTGTGGAAAACGCAAGTTTACGAACTTGCCCGCGAAATTAACGCAGAGCGTGAAGTAATTCCGCAAGCATCGATTGATATTCCGGCGAGCGCAGAACTTTCGGATGCACAAAATGTCGACGAAGGAAAAGGCGACCCGATTATTTATCCGTATCACGATAAATTGTTCGCATTTTGGATGGAACGTTGGCAGCGTAACGGCATCGCTGATTCCGAAGAATTGCTCAGCAAAGGTTTTGAATTTTACTGCGCACAACTCGGCGTCGATTTGGAATTTTTCAAAACGAAATTCCGCACAAACGAAGATGTGATGGACGATATGCGCCGTTGGTGGCATCGTTACAAAGGAATCGCTTTGGCAAAACGCATTCAAATGCCGCCGATTCTTTCTGTTTCGCGTCGCGCGTTTGGATTTGATTATCGCGAATCGCAATTAGGATAATGCTTCATTTCTTGGGACATTTTTTGACAATCACAAAACACCGCCACGAAGTCATTCGACTTTGCTTTCGCGCGGGAATTGGATTTCAAGGATTGTTTCACGATTTGTCAAAGTATTCGCTGACGGAATTTTTACCGGGCGCAAAATTTTACACCGGAAAAGAATCGCCGAATAATGGCGAGCGTCGCAGTTACGGTTTTAGCCTTGCGTGGATGCATCACAAAGGCAGAAACAAACATCACTTTGAATATTGGTACGATTATGAAATGGCGACGAAAAAAATCGTTCCCGTTGATATGCCGGACCGTTATATCAAAGAAATGTTCTGCGATCGCATCGCAGCTTCGAAAACATACAACCGCGAAAATTATACACAAGATTCTCCGTTGCGCTATTTGTTGAATAGCACCGCCCAAGAAAAAATGACGGATACGACTTACCGCAAACTTTTGTTTTTACTGAAAATGCTCGCAGAAAAAGGCGAAGAGAAAACCTTCGCCTATTTGAAATCGCACAAAAATTTGGAATTTTAATTTTCGCTTTCCGCAGAATTTTCTGCTGCATTTTGTGGGTGCGCTTCTCCAAAAATATCTGCGCGCTTATACGGCTTTTCTAAACCGAGTACCGCATTTAAAGCGTCGACCACTTTTTGCTGCATTCTTTTGGAAATCGCCCGCGTTCCCATCCGCGCTTTTTGCACGGTTTTATGCGAAAGTTCTCCAGGGAAAATTTCAACGAGTGCGGTATTGCGCAACACATACTTTGTCATGATGGCGTCTAAAGGTGTCATAGAAAAATTTTAGAAAAGTGTTTTTTGAAAAAGCACGGCGTGTGCCGTGCCATGCTTTAATCTTCGTCGAGCGCTTCTTCGTTTACAATCCAGAATAATTCTGAAATTCTTTCTGCTTTGCAAATTCCGTCGTCGCAAGAATATTTTTCGCTGTAAGCGAGTGAATTGACATTAAAGCCTTCAAAAATTTCCCGCTGTTTTTCAACGGTGGAAAAAGTGTACTTCGGCGATGAATGAAAACGAAGTTCATTTGTGAGTAAAGTATTCTGCAGTGTATCAAGAATTTCTTTGCCATTTTTCGTATAAGGAAGAACCGCGTAGAGATCGACATGAATATTTAAATCTTCGTCGATTGCAGCAATTTCGGCGCTGTCTTTTAAGAGAACGCGGACTTGGGCGGCGTAGAGAATAGAGTCGGCATCCGAATTTAACGCAACCGTTTTCTTCCATTCGCCATCAAATTTTTCTTGGACAATTTTTCCGTTTTCATCGACATAGCGAATTTGAACTTCGCCCAATTTTTCCAAGTTTTCCATATTTTTTGTCGAAGCTTGATAACGCACTTCGTTTGCAAAAATTTTTTCGGCGGCACTCGAACTGCTGGGGGCATCGGGAAAATTTGGTTCGCTGCTAGAACTATCATCGCAAGCGGTAAAACAAAATGCAGCAAAAATCGCTGCGGCAGAAATTAAATTCTTTCTAGTCAAAAATTTCATAGTCATCTCCAACGAAAATTTTCTGCCGTAAATTTAGTTTTAAAAGAGAAGAGCGTTCTGCGCGCTCTTCTTTTCTTGGGCTATTTCAATTTTAAGTATTCGGCATCCGAAACTTCTTCGAGCCATTCGTTTGTGTGATTTTCTCCCGGAAGCGAAAGGGCGAGATGCGCAAACCAAGAATCTTTTGTGGCGCCATGCCAGTGCTTGACTTCGGGCGGAATATGGACGACGTCACCGGGGCGCAGTTTTTGCGCTGGCTTTCCCCATTCTTGATACCAGCCCGTGCCGCCGACGACGATTAAAATTTGTCCGCTTTGATGATGAATGTGCCAGTTGTTGCGACATCCCGGTTCAAAGGTGACATTGGAAATAGAAACTTCGTCGCGGTTGAGCGAAGCCAAGTAACTTTTCCCGATGAAATATTGGGCGTAAGCATCGTTGGAATTGCCCACGGCGAATGCAGAAATTTGCGCTTCACGAGGAATTGCGGGCTTTTCTTCTTCCGCCGGAATTTTTGTTTCTTTCTGTTCTTTTAAAACTTGAGCGAGAACTGCTTCGGCATTTTTCGCTTCTTTTTTGCCGACTTTTTTTGCAAAGATTTGAATTAAACCGCGCAATTTTTCTTCGGAATTTCCGATGGTGAGCGCACCGTGAATGTGGGCTTTTAATTGCGGATTCACATTGAAAAGAGCGGCGAGCATCGAAACGGTGGCGAGTTCGCGTTCTTCGACTTTTAAATTATTTCGCTGAATAATATCCGAGAAAAGATGCTCTTTTAAGAAAACATCGGTCGTCGTCGCGTAACCCATTTCGGTCGGGCGATTTTGTTTTGCGTTGTAGCCGAAAATTTTGTTGATTTGTTCGCGGCCGACAGCGTAGCGATTTTCGCTTGGAACTTTTTCGGGGGGAACGCCGAAAATCGTTTTCTTCTTTTTACTTTCGCGTTCTTGGACGACTGCGTTCAACACATTTTGCGCATTTAAACTTCGCGGAAATCCTGCGTAAGCGTAAAGCTGTAAAAAGACTTCGCCCGCTTCGTTTACGGTAAGTCCAGCGTCGAGCGATTCGTCGACTGCGGTTTTTAATTTTTCCAAATTGCCGTTTGCTGCAAAGGCGGCGATTTGAACAATGCCTTGTTCGCGCTCCGTGAGAGCGTTTTCGGCGGAAATTTTTGCTGTGGCAAAAGTGGTCATCATCAAGCTTCCTAAGAAGAGAAGGGGAGATTTCATGTTTACCTCAAAAGGATAAACTGAAAATAGAAAAGAATTAAAACTTGAAGTGAACTTTAAGAATTGTAAAATTTTGTAAACGTTTAGGCTCGGTGATAGGGAGCAGACACATTTCGCTTAAATTTCTTTTTGAATAATTTTTCCAAACTTCATTTCGTCGGCAAATAATTCATACAAATAATCAGAGCCTTCTAAATAGAGCCCGGTAGCATCATCTTGCAGTTTTTCAAAAAATTGAGAATTATAAAACAGATTCATCGCTTCATCATATTCGACGTTTTGATTTTCGCAGATTTTTTCAATGATATCTTGAGAGATAAATTCTATCAGCTGCTCTTTTTTACTCATTTTGAAATCCCGATTTTATTTAAAAGTTCTGCAGCTCTTTGGGTGTGAAATGAATATTGCGAAGAAGTTTCTTTATAAATCATTCCATTTAACAATGTTTGAAAGTCAATGAGTTCATTTTCAAATTGGCGAAATAAAAGAGCCATATTGTCATCGGCTACGGGACCAATAACAATATCGTATTTGCAGTCTTTATTACAGAGCAAATTTTGAATATCTTGAAAATTTTTATTTCGATTATTCATCACGAATGTTGCCCATTCTGCTGTAGTCTTTTTTCCAAAATTTTTTATAGAAAGAAAATTTTTTAATTGAAAATCATTTTCTATTTCATAGATATTTACAATCGGTATTCCACCATAAATTTTGGCAACTCGATTAGCCATTTTGAATGCTTGCTCTTTGATATCTGTTAGATAAAATCCTTTTCCAAAATCTTTATAAGGCTTACATTTTGTGAGGTCAATATTGATTATATCAGTGTTGCTTCCATGATATAAAATCATAATTTCCCTCCATGACGACGACAGAAAATGGATAAATCTTCTACAACATTTTCAATGGATAAAGTGTGTTCAATTTCATAATTTTCTTTAAGAAATTTGATTCCTTTGAATTGAAATAAATATTGAAATGCTTCTTTTGTTTTTAATTGGAAAGTTTTTGCAAAATCATTAACACAGGCAATAGCAAATGCAATTTCATTTTTTTGATTCATCATATTACCATATTAAATTTCAACTTTAATTCGGGGGAAAGAAAATGTAGGCGATTGCGATTGCGGCGATAATGCCGACGAAGTCTGCGATGAGGGCGCAAGTGACGGCGTGGCGAGTTTTGCGAACGCCGACGGAGCCAAAGTAAACGGCGATAATGTAGAAGGTTGTGTCGGCAGCACCTTGGAAAATGCTGCTTAAACGACCGGGGAAACTATCGGGACCGAAAGTTTTCATCGTATCGATCATCATGCCGCGGGCACCGCTTCCGCTGAGAGGTTTCATAATCGCAGTCGGGAGAGCGGGAACGATATCGTTTCCGATGCCGAAAAGTCCGAGAAGATGCGAAACTCCGCTCAATACTAAATCCATCGCACCGCTTGCGCGGAAAACGGCAACGCCGACGAGAATTGCGACCAAGTAGGGAATGACCATGACCGCGGTTTGAAATCCTTCTTTTGCGCCTTCGACGAATGCTTCATATGCGCGCACTTTTTTGTAAACGGCAAGTCCTAAAAAAGAAATAATCACGGCGAAGAGAATGAAACCGCTGATGAAAAGGCTCGTTGTGCCGAGAGCTTCGGCGGATAAATGGCTAAAGTAAGCGAGAGTTGCGATAACAACAGCAGAAAGTCCGCCGAGCCATAAAAGGGTTACGGGATCTTTGAGTTTAATTTTTTGAAAAAAGCTAATTGCGATAATGCCTGCGATGGTGCTGAAAAATGTGGCGAGTAAAAGCGGCAGAAAAACATCCGAAGGATTGGCGGCTCCCATTTGGGCGCGGTAAGTCATAATGCTTACAGGAATAAGGGTAAGACCGCTTGCGTTCAAAACGAGAAAGAGAATTTGCGAATCGCTTGCGACTTCTTTGTCGGCGTTAGGATTGAGCTCTTGCAGTTGCTTCATCGCTTTGAGCCCCATCGGCGTTGCAGCGTTATCGAGCCCGAGCATATTTGCGCTCAAGTTCATGAGCATTGTCCCGACGACGGGATGACCCTTTGGAATTTCGGGAAAGAGCCGAGAGAAAAGAGGCTGCACAATTTTTGCGAGAATTTGTACAGCGCCAGCTTTCTCTCCGATTTTTAAAATCCCGAGCCACAAGCTTAAAACGCCTGTGAGCCCGAGAGCGATTTCGAACGCCGTCTTGGACATATCAAATGCAGCGAGAATTGTCGTGTTGAAAATTCCCGTATTTCCGAGCGCAAGCCATTGGACAACGCAGCCAATAAATGCACCGAAAAAGAAGAGTATCCAAATGACGTTCAAAACCATTGTTTAGCGTCTCCGTGCTGCCATTTCTTTTTTCAAAATGTCCATCACAGGTCCGATTTCTGCGGGCGCTTCGAAAATCGGGTTCGCATATTGCGAAACGATGCCTTCGAGTTCTTTCTTGTGATAGGCGACTTTGAATTCGGTAAATTTCAAACCGTGCGCTGTGCTGATGACGACGACTTCTTCATCTTTGTCAATCGTTCCGTTTGCGCAGAGTTTTAAGAGAGCACCGAGAGCGACGCCGGTATGCGGGCAAGCGTAAAGACCGACTTTGTCGCCGCGTTCTGCTGCGTTTGCGAGTTCATCTTCGGAAACATCGACGACGACGCCGTTATAATTTTTGATGGCGCGTTCTGCTTTCGGATAGCTCACCGGATTGCCGATTTGAATAGCGCTTGCGAGAGTCTTCTTCGCTTGAACGGGAACGAGTTTATCAAATCCGCGTTTGTAAGCTTGGTAGAACGGGTTGGCGTTTTCGGCTTGAGCCAAAACGATGCGCGGCTTTTTGTCAATAAGTCCCATTGCGAGGCAATCGTCAAATCCTTTGGCGAGAGCGCTGACATTTCCCAAATTGCCGCCGGGGATGATAATGGTATCGGGCACGCGCCAGCCGAGTTCTTGGCAAATTTCTGGAGAAATTGTTTTTTGACCTTCGACGCGGAGGCTGTTCATCGAGTTCGCCAAATAAATGCGATTGTCGGCGGTGACTTGTTGCACAATTTTCATGCAGCCGTCAAAGTCGGTATCGAGAGCGAGAACAATGCTGCCGTTAGAAATCGGCTGAATTAACTGGGCGACGCTCGTCTTTCCGCGGGGAAGAAATACGATGCTCGGAATGCCAGCTTTTGCGGTGAATGCCGAAAGCGCAGCCGATGTGTCGCCGGTACTTGCGCAAGCGACGGCGTCAATTTGTTTGCCGCGTTTAATCATCGAATTTACTTGGCTTACGAGCACGGTCATGCCGAGATCTTTAAAGCTTCCGGTGTGCGAGTTTCCGCAGAGTTTTACCCAAAGTTTTTTGAGTCCGATTTCTTTGGCGAGAGCGCTTGCGTCAAAAAGCGGACTAAAACCTTCGCGGAGGGTGACGATATCTTCTTCGGGAATTTCGGGAAGAACCATTTCGCGCTTGCTCCAAACGCCGCTCATATCGGCAGGCTTAAAGCTCATGCGGCGTTCTGCAAAAAGCTTTTTCCATTCTTCGGGAGAACGTTCTGCGAGCGCTTCGCGGTCGTGGTGCACTTCCAAAAGGCTGCCATCGACTTTGCTGCGATAAATGACTTCGTCCAGCGGATACGTATCGTTTCCGTTAATGTTTTGAAAACAAGCGTGGAAAGGCTTCATAAATGACCTCAAAAATTTTTCCCCAAGTATAGTTATTTAGGCGAAAGCCGACAAAGGTCGCGGCGCGATTTATCCGTTTTTGTATATTTGCAGCGTTGTTTCCTTTTTTCGGAGTTTCCGTGAAGAAATTCATCTCGCTGATTTTTTTCGCCATCTTGCCGATGCTGCTTTTGGCATCTTGCATTTTTGATTCGGATGGCGACGCGTTGGTTTCTTGGCTCGATGACCAAGGTTTTCCGTCGAATTATTTGGTGCAAACGGTTGAAATCGATGGCATTTCGCCAGAGTCCTACCAAGTGGGCTTTGACAGTACGCCGCGCATCAATTATTACCAAGGCGTTGCGGGCGAAGTCAACGGCATGACGCATGAATGGGTGTTAGATTTCGGCTTCCGCGATAAAAGTTTCTTCGCTTCTTTCCGCGCGGACAGTGCGAAAAAATTCCGCTCCGCATTTCTTGCGCTTTATCCCGATTCGGATTTTTATGCGCAAGCAAAATTCAAAAAAGATTCTCTCCCTCTCAAGGAATCGCTCAAAGTTCGCTTCTCGTGGATTTTAGAAACCGGCTACGGTTCTTCGTTCGTCGATAGCATTGGCGATACCAAAGATTCATTATGGCGAGTGGGACTTCGCAAAGCATTTGCCAAAGCCGATTCTGCGGACACGACTTATTCGCTCAAAATGTCTTCTCTCAATACCGCTTTCCGCATCGACTTGCCTTCGGCATTTTATGAAAAACTCACGAAGGTCAAAGATGCAGCGCGTTTACAACTCAAAATTTCTTTCCCCGGAGCGAAAAGGCTTTATCGCTTCTACGGTCCTGGCGCCGAAGTGGTCCCGTTCTTACGGGTGAAGTCGTATTCGCGGACAACAATCGTGGGCGAAGATACGATTACTCGTGACACCTATAAAAATATTTGGGCGTTCCGTGCAGCGATTATCAGCACATCCAAAGAAGAATGTTCCGGTTGCGTCATCTTGCACGGCGGCGTTTTGGAATCGCTTTTAGTTGAACTTCCGAGCGAAAAAATTCTCGAAGCGTTGAGCGATTTCTACGGCGATAAATTCCCTTATACCGAAGGCGATAGCAATGATGTGCGTCAAGCGGTTGTGATGGCGCAGCTCACGATGCCGCGCAGTTCTTCGAAAGAAGGCTCTGAACTCGGAATGCCTGTCCAAGTGGTCGCCGCAACATTCGTCGATTCCAATGGAACCGATATGGAAGCTTCTGAAGTTTATAAGCTCAACAAAGAATTGATTAAAAAGAATGGTCATCCGAATTTGGTCTTTATGAAAGGCGATTCGTTAGGCCTTCAAATCACACAAGGAATGCGTTCTTTCATTAACCGAGCAGGAAAGGGCGCTAAGATGAAAGTTATCCTTCGTATGGGCTATTCGATGCTTGCTCCATATGATACGCTTTACTACGATCACATCACCGACAAGGGCGATTCCGTGTGCATTTTCATGGATTATCCAACTTACTCGCGTTACGATTTCTCGGACTATATCAGCCAGCCGATGAATTTGAAAATTTGGCTTGCGACAAAGCGAGGAGATGACGAATGATGCGCCGACTTTTCTTGCTGATTCTTTTGGGCTTCGCTGCTGTAAATGCAGCGTCGATGATCGGTTTGGAAGCGCTTGGAAAACCGACGGAAGGTGCTTCGGCGATTACGATGGGCCGCGGTTATTCGGGTGGTGCTAAAGCGGGAAGCGGCTACGTGGATTGGAACCCTGCGTCCATCGCCTTTGAAGATTACACTTCATTTAATGCGACGATTGCTTTTGAAGGAAATGTAGCGGCGAGTCACGGACAATCGTATGCGACGACCACTTTGGAAATTCCTTCGCTTTCGTTCTTGTTTGCGCTTCACAAATTCGGCGCACTTTCTCTTGCGCTTTCCGAAAAGTATTCGTCGAATTTAGACGAAAGCGTGAGCGATTCTTCGAATACGAAACTCGCAGACATTAAGTACAAAGGAAACGTCTACGAAATCATTCCCGCTTATGCTGTGCGTCTGCCATTCTTCCGCAAAATTTCTCTCGGTTTTGCGGCGCACTTTGTGATGGGCTCCGCCTCGCGTGAATTGACTTTGGGCGCAGACAATAGTCAAGTTTCCAAGAACGATTCTTGGGCAACGAATAATTCGGAACTCACGGAAACCGCAGAAGGCTCGTGGAAAATCAAAGATCATCCGGCGTATTATACCGCAGCATTGCATTACAAAGGTCGATTCGTTTCGTATTACTTCTCTTATACGACGGGTTACACTTTGAAAAATTCGCTCGAATACAATTTGGAATTTAGTCAAATCGATACTCTCGCACCGACAAAACTCAAACGGCAAATCGATGTGCCCGCAGCGATGGCAACCGGTATCGCTTTCCGCTTGAAAAAACGTCATCATTTTATGCTCGACTTTAAACTCCGCGGTTGGGACTGCGACATTCGCAACATCGGCGGCAGCTGGAATCTTAAAGATTCGACCGATACGCAAAATGAATTTTTGGTGGGTCTCGGTTACGAACGCTCGGGCTCCACGGACTATTTTAAAAAATACTTGCAGAGAATGGATTTCCGTCTAGGCGGTTGGTTTAGAAATTATTACATTTCCGACGTGAGAGAATTCGGAGGTTCAATCGGTGCCGGATTCCCGCTGGGTCGTCGCAGCACGAAAGTGGATGTCGCGATTCAGGGCGGTTTACGTCAGTCCGATGCGGACGCCATTTGGGATGAAAAATTCTTTGGCGTGGCAATCGGTTTAACCGGCGTAGGCAACTGGGGTAACAAACCGAAGACGGTGCACTAAGCGCACTAAAGGAGTGTAGATATGGACTCGAAAAAGAAAGCTTCTGCTAAGGCAAAGGTCGAAAAGCTGAAGGCGATTTCGCAGAAAGCGGAATCCAAAGTAGCGGAATTAAAAAACGCTTCGAGCAAAGCAAAGACCAAGGTAAAGACCAAGGTTGAAGAAATCAAGAAGACTGTGGCGAAGAATGCTGCAGTCAAGTCCAGCGCACTGAAGAAAACGGTCGCATCGAAGGTTTCATCGGCGGCAGAAAAAGTGGAAAAGTCTGTTTCGAAAGTCGCAGCGAAAGCAAAAGCCGCAGAAAAAGTCGTCGAAAAGGCTGCGGTGAAAGCGGAAAAATCTTCGGAAAAAGCCGTTGAAAAAGTCGTCGCAAAGGCACAGAAAGCAGCAAAGCCTGCAACGAAAACGGCGAAAGTTGTGAAAGCCGCGAAGGCAGAAAAATCGGCCGAAGAACTTTCTCCGGAATATCTCGCATTAATGCAGCGCGATCCGAACTTCCTCCACGCATTCTGGGATGTGAAAAAAGAACATCTCGAAAAGACGCTGGAAGATGGCGACGTTTTAGTACTTCGTTTGTATGATGTTTCGTCGGACTTGACCGTCCGCAAAAACAAGAAGCGTAAATTCGAAGAAAAATTCCGCGAAATTGAAGTGCCCGCCGATGCAAAAAGTTGGTACGTGCAAAACCGCGAAGCGGTTTCTTTCCGCGCAACTCTCGGCGCAAAAACGCAAGCCGGTGAATTTAAGCCTCTCGTCGAAGCGCCTGCGATGCAGGTCTTCAGCTACGATGCGGTGAAAAATTCGGCGAAGAATTCCGATAGCGTTTTCTTCAAAGCATCTCTCGGCAGTGCCGGAATCGGTGGCTTTGGAAGCTCGGGTCTTTCGAGTCAAACTGTAGCGTCTTGGCTTGAACATCTCGCGAGTTCTTCGGAATCTTTCTTCTCGGGTTCGATTTCGAGCGGTTCCATTCTTTCTTCGGGCGAACTTGCGAAGCAAGCGTTGCAACCGAGTCCGGATACCGTCAATTACGGAAAGGATTTCTTCCTCTGGGTCAAGACTCGTTTAATCGTTTACGGTGGAACTCGTCCGGATGCGCATTTACAAGTCCGCGGCGAACCGTTCCCGCTCAACCCCGATGGAACATTCTCCTTCGAACAAGATTTGCCGGATTCGACGCAGATTATTCCTGTTTTCGCAACCGATAAAGACGGCGATTTCCCGACGACGATTGTACCTATCGTTGTGAAACGCACCGAGTAAAATTGATCGATGTCCGCTGATTGTCATGGACAGTTGTATCTGCTATTGCACGCGCATTTGCCGTTTGTGCGTAGTCCAAGATATGACCGTTTTCTCGAAGAAAACTGGCTTTTTGAAGCGTTGACCGAAACGTATTTGCCGCTCGTGCAAACCCTTTCTCGCTTAGCGGAAAAGGGCGTGCCGGGGACTCTCAATTTGAGCGTTTCGCCACCGCTTCTCGCCATGCTTTCGGACGAACTTTTGCTTTCGCGTTATTCTCGGCATTTGCAAAAATTGCAGGAACTCGCAAGCAAAGAACTCAATCGGCTGAAGGATGATTCGGCTCGGTTACCGATTGCAAAATTTTACGCAGCCCGCATCTTAGAACTTTCGGAGTTATGGGAAAATCGGCTGCATCGCGATATTTTATCCGAATTTGCTTCTCTAGAACGGCGCGGAAAATTGGCGCTTTTAACGTGTGTGGGAACGCATCCGTTTTTGCCGGCGTATCAAGCAGAACCCGAAAGCATTCGGATGCAATTACGCTTAACCGTCGAAGCATTTGAACACGCTTTTGGAAAAGCGCCGCGGGGAGTTTGGCTCCCAGAATGCGGATTTTTTGATGGATTAGACAAATATCTTGCAGAGCAAAATTTTGAGTATTTCTTTATGGAAACTCACGGTGTTTTGCTCGCTGATCCCGCTCCGAAATATGGTGTCTTTGCGCCGATGAAAACGCCTTCGGGACTTTTGGTTTTAGGACGTGAACAAACGAGCTCTGTCGAAGTGTGGAGCCGTCAACGCGGTTACCCAGGACATCCGGAATATCGCGAATTTTACAAAGACATTGCGAAAGAACTTCCGCGGGAGTATCTCGGCGAATACTTCTTTGCCGGCGAAACTCCTATCGATACGGGATTTAAATATTACCGCATTACCGGTGGGGAAGAAAAGGAATTGTATCGTCCGTGGCAAGCGATGAATCTCGCCCGCGAACATGCGCGCCTTTTCATTGCGAATCGAGAAGCGTTAATGGCAGAACTCGGCCCGCAGATGACTTCGCACCGTCCTTGCGTTCTTTGTCCCTACGACGCAGAACTTTTTGGCCATTGGTGGTTTGAAGGTCCGCAATTTATCGAATCGCTTTTTGAAAGCGCCGCTTCGTCGCAGATTTTGCAGCTCGCTTCGGTGAATGAAATGCAAGAAGATTCCGAAGAGTGTGAACCGCATCGCCCGATTTTCTCTTCTTGGGGCGAAAATGGATTTGCTTCGGTCTGGGTAAATCCGCAAGTGGAATTTGTCTATCCGAAATTCTTCAAAATGTTTGCGATTTTTAAGCAGTTCAAAAATTCCGCACAAACGGAAAAGCAGAAGAAAATTTTAGCGCAAATGGAACGCGAACTTGTGCTTTTCCAAGCTTCGGACTGGGCGTTTATGATTCACAATCATTCGGCGGATGGCTACGCTGAAAAGCGCCTTGCAGAGCATGAACGCGACTTTATGAAATTAGCCGCGATGTTCCGCGGAGAATTTGAAGACGATAAATTATTGCAAGAAATTATGTTCCGCGATAATATTTTCCCGTGGATTCAATAACGCAAATTTTGAATGAATTAAGAAAACGCAGTGCTTTTGCACTGCGTTTTCTTAATTTTCTTCGAGAGGATATTTGAGGAAAATGCTGTGATGCACGATTTTCGGCGAAAGATTGGGGTAGTCGAGAATCGATTGCAAACCGCGGGATTCTTTGCGGGCGAGAGCGCTTTTCACAATTAAAATGCTGCTTTCGACGGCGTTGCGGAATTCCAAAAGGGCGACGGTTTTTGGCGTCTTCTTTTTCATTTCGGTTTCGACTTCGGAGTTGAATTTGCGAAGCTCTTCGAGGCCTTCGTTTAATCCGGCGACCGAGCGGACGATGCCGCATTTTTCCCACATGAGCTTTTTCGCTTCGAGGGTGCGCTTTTTCCAATGATCGCCACCTTTCATCAAAATTTTTTCTGCCGGAATTTTCGGCGTGCGGAATGTCTTTTTGAGAATTCCTGTTTTCTCCATATTTTCGACAGCGCGAAGTGCAAAGACAACGCTTTCCAAAAGGGAATTGGAAGCGAGACGGTTTGCGCCGTGAACGCCTGTGGCGGCGACTTCACCCGAAGCGTAAAGCCCTTCGAGTTTTGTGCGCGACCAAGTATCGACGAGAACGCCTCCGCACATATAATGTGCTGCGGGCACGACTGGAATCCATTCCTTTGTCATGTCAACGCCAGCCGAAAGGCACTTCGCATAAATATGCGGGAAATGCGTCTTGGTATCTTTCGGATTGTGTGCGGTGACATCGAGGAACATGCAAGGTTCGCCGGTGCGTTTCATCTCACGGTGAATGGCGCGGGCGACGATATCGCGCGGAGCCAAAGAACGCAGCGGGTGAACGCCGTTCATAAATTCTTTGCCGTCTTTGTTTTTGAGAATGCCGCCAAAACCGCGGACCGCTTCCGAGATGAGGAAAGATTTTTTGAGGCTCGGCGCATAAAGCGATGTCGGATGGAATTGCATAAATTCCACATCTTGAATCGCAGCACCGGCGCGGGCTGCAATCGCAATGCCATCGCCACAAGCATCGGCGGGATCGATGGTGTGCAGCCAAAGACGTCCAGCACCACCAGTAGCCATCAGCGTTACCTTGGCAAAAATCGCTTCGGTTTCACCCGTTTGCTGATGAATGACTTTTGCCCCGAGAACGCGGTTGCGTTCTTTGTTCAAAATCAAATCTTCGATGAGCGCATTTTCGAGGAAAGTGATATTTTCAAATTCGTGCAATTTGGCGAGAAGCGCCCGCATAATTTCTTTGCCGGTCAAATCCGCTGCGTGTAAAATGCGACGATGACTATGCCCGCCTTCCAAATGCAAATCAAAACGGATGTTCGCATCGTTCGCTTCGGCGGGAGTAAATTTAACTCCCCATTTGACGAGCTGCGCAATCGTATCCGGTCCGTTTTCGACGAGAATTTTTACCGCATTTTTTTTGCAAAGGCCAGCGCCTGCTTCGCAGGTATCTTCTTCGTGAAGCTTAAAAGAATCCTTCGGATCGGTGACGGAACAAATGCCGCCTTGCGCGTAATTTGAAGAACCGTCCGGTTTTGCTCCCTTGGTCAAAATTAGAACAGAATGTCCGTGTTCTGCAGCTTTAATGGCTGCGCTTAAGCCGGAAATGCCGGCGCCGAGAATCAAAATATCGTACACGATAGCCTCTGCGAAGAGTTGTTGAAGGCGAGTATATTATAGAAAATTTAACGGAATGCGGTGAAAAATTTTCTTTAGAAACGCAGCTTTTTGTGCTGTATTTTCTACTTTAATCGCAAACGATGGAATGAAAAAATGAAAAAATTTTTTGCTTGGATTTTTCTCTTTTCGGCGGTGGCATTTGCCGATGACGTCATTCAATTTGCAACGGATCCGTATGAACTCGGCGAAATTCCGCAGGGCGAAACGCGCCACGTTAAACTCGGCGGCGCGAATGTTTCGAATCGTCCGATTCAAATCGAAACCGTTCTTTGTCAAGGCGTGGGCTGCTCCAATTTTCAATACACAAAAGAGGCAAAGCCCCGCGAACCCGTGAATGTTGAATTTGATTTTTCAACAGCGAATCTCGAAGGCAAAATGGCGAATATGGTTGTCATCGTCGATAGCGACGGCAAACCGCATCCGATTACATTGCAAGGAACGGTCGTTGCGCCATTCATCTTTAGCGAAAAAATGTTTGACGCGGGCTATTATTCTTCGGGCGAAAAACGCGAATGGACATTTTATGTGTGGAGCGCAGACCAAAAAACGCGCCCCGATTTGACTCTTCCGCAAGAATTTACGAAAGAATTTTCGGTGCAAATCAAAAATGTTTCGTTGAATGTGAAAAATTTTGATGCGATTCAAGAAGGCGGGAAAATTCCGGGGCAAAAAATTACTTTGAAAACGGCAGGCCTTTTCCGCGACCCGAAAATGAAGCAGAAAAGCCTTTCGAAAATCGTTTCTTTTTCGAGCAAATTGCATCCGAAGGCGACTCCCGAAGTCTTAATCATCGGTTATTGGAAATGAAATTGAACGATTTTTGCTTTCCCCTTGCAAAAATGGAAACTTTAATGTAAATTTGGAGCGCCTGCAAATGGGCAAAAAAATTTGCGGGCTGTAGCTCAGTCTGGTAGAGCGCTTGAATGGGGTTCAAGAGGTCGTTGGTTCGAATCCAATCAGCCCGAGAAAAAAGCATCGCAAATCGCGGTGCTTTTTTTGTGGAAAAATTTTGCAAAGAAAGTGGGGAAGTAGAACGGAAAATTTTAAAAAGAAAAAAGCGAACGCGGCGCGTTCGCTTTTCAAAACGGGGAAGAGTTTTAGGTAATGTCTTCGCCTTGCAGCATAATGACTTTACCCGTGCGGATGTATTCCAACACTTCGAAGTTATCGAGGAGACGTTTCATCGCATCGATTTTGTCCGAGTTTCCGGTGACTTGAATAATCATCGAAGTTTCGGTCATATCGACGGTCGTCGCCTTGAAATGATCGCAGTATTGCAGAATTTCGGTCCGCTGTTCCGCTTGGCATTTTAGCTTGATCAACGCGAGTTCTTTTTCCACGGTCTTGGAGCCGGTATGATCCTTCGCCTGAATCACATCGACGAGCTTTTCGAGCTGCTTAATGATTTGGACGAGAATTTCGGGATTACCGTGAGCCACAATGTTCATGCGGCTGAAGTCGGGATTTAATGTCGGCGAAACGACGAGAGAATCCAAGTTGTATCCGCGACGCGAGAAGACGAGCGCAATGCGCACGAGGACGCCGGGGCGGTTTGCCACGAGAAGGCTCAAGCAATGAGCGGTTTCTTTCTTTTCAGTAGCTGCTGTCATGATTAGGTGCTCCCTGTCGGCTTTTCGAGCTGACCTTTGGGTTGTTCCGTTAACATTGCGGTAAGCGGTGCGCCTGCCGGAATCATCGGGAACACATTATCTTCTTCTTCGCATTCGCAGTGGATGAGCACGGGGCCATCTTTATATTCGAGTGCTTTTTGAATGACGCGTTCTGCATCGGCGGAGCGTTTAATGCGGAATCCTTTAATTCCGTAAGCTTCGGCGAGTTTCACAAAGTCGGGATTGCCTTCCATGCTCACAGCAGAATAACGTTTGCCGTAGAACATATCTTGCCATTGACGCACCATACCGAGGTATTTGTTGTCCATGACGAAAATTTTAATCGGCAATTTGTGAATCGCAGCAGTCGCAAGTTCAAATTCGGTCATTTGGAAACCGCCGTCGCCAGCAAAGCAGCAAACCGGCCAGCTTAAATCCGAACCGATGCCGATTGCTGCACCGATTGCCGACGGGAAGCCAAAGCCCATCGTGCCTGCGCCGCCGCTCGTAATGAACTGACGCGGATAATCGGCTTTGTAGAATTGAGCGACCCACATTTGATGTTGTCCCACGTCGGTCGTAATAATCGCTTTACCCTTGGTGAGTTCGTAAACGGTCGAGATGATATGTTGCATCCGGAGACCGCCCTGCTTCGGGTAAGTCAGCGCATAACGCTTCTTATAAGTCTGCACCGTCTTCACCCATTCATCGGTATCCAAACGCGAAACGAGCGGGAGAAGTTGTTCCAAAATTAACTTGGCGTCGCCGCAGAGGAATGCATCGGGCTGAAGAATTTTTCCTTCTTCGGCAGGGTCGATGTCGACATGAATAATCGTTGCGCCTTTGCAGAATTCGTCGAGCTTTCCGGTAATGCGGTCATCGAAACGCGATCCGATGCTCATGATGAGATCGCATTCGAGAAGTGCTTTGTTCGCATAAGCGGTGCCGTGCATCCCGAGCATGCCGAGAGAAAGCGGATGCGTTTCGGGGAAAGCGCCGAGGCCCAAAAGGGTTTCGACAACGGGCACATTTAATTTTTCGGCGAGTTCTTTCACCTGGCGAGACGCATTCGAAATGATTGCGCCGTGACCCACGAGAAGAAGCGGCTTCGTCGATTTCTTGAGAAGAGCGGCAGCCTTTTCTACCGAAGCGGTATCAGCGTAAGTCGGGATTTTATAACCCGGCAAATTGACTTCGTCGGTAAATTGTGCAGAGCAATTTCCGGCGGTCACATCTTTCGGCAAATCGATGAGCACAGGACCCGGGCGACCCGAACGTGCGATGTGGAAAGCTTCTTTCATTACGTGCGGTAAATCGTTCGGATCTTTCACGAGGAAGGAATGCTTCACCGCAGCAAATGTCATGCCGCTTGTATCGCATTCTTGGAACGCGTCTTTACCGAGGTTTGGCGTAGTGGTCTGCGCAGCGAGAACGACGAGGGGCGAAGAATCCATCAAAGCGGTGTAAATTCCGGTGAACGTATTGGTTGCACCCGGACCGCTCGTTACGAGGACGACGCCGACTTTTCCTGTGGCGCGCGCATAGCCGTCGGCCATATGAGTTGCGCCTTGTTCGTGGCGAGAAAGCACCATCTTGATATTCGAATCAAGGAGGGCATCGAAAAGAGGAATCGCGGATCCGCCTGGATAACCAAAGATTGTGTCCACGCCTTCGCGCTTCAAACAATCCATAATTACCTGAGCACCGCTTAATGCATGATTTGTCATAGGGTATCTCGGTGAATTAAATCCTAAAAGTTGCGGAAAATATAGAATATAATCGGGAAAAAGAGAAGATTTTATCTGGAAAAGTGAAGATTTTTCGAAAACCTTGGATGAAAATTTTTGAAATTGATTCAAAAACGGATAAAATTGAGAGAAAAAATGAAAATTTTGAAAAATGAAAGTGAAAAAATGAATGTTTTAGAATGAATTTTTGAAATGTTAAAATTTAGAAAAGGAAAAATGACGATAAAATGAAATGTTTTTTTCGAAAATTGACGCCGTTCAAGTGGATAAATCAAAATTTTTAATGAATTCTTCTGGTTTTAAAAGCGGGAAGGAATCTGCGGGGCTTCGTTTGAAGGAAAATGAAAATTTCTAAATTGCGCTTTAGTAACAACAAAAGGAGAACTTATGATTCAGAACGAAGCATGGAACGGCTTTGAAGGACGCATTTGGAAAGAGGAAATCAACGTCCGAGATTTTATTCAGAAAAATTACAAGCCTTATGACGGCGATGAAGAATTTTTGGCGGGGGCGACCTCGGCAACGGAAAAACTTTGGAGTGAACTTCAAAAATTGCAGAAAGAAGAACGCAGAAAAGGCGGCGTTCTCGATATGGATACAGAAATTGTTTCGTCGATTACATCGCACGCGCCCGGTTACATTTGCGAATCTTTAAAAGATTTGGAAAAAATCGTCGGCCTTCAAACCGATAAACCTTTAAAGCGCGCCTTTATGCCGTTTGGCGGAAGCCGCATGGCCGAAGAAGCTTGCACCACTTACGGTTACACGCCATCGCCGAAGCTCCACGAAATTTTTACGAAGTATCATAAAACGCATAACGATGGCGTCTTTGACGTTTACACTCCCGAGATGAAACTCGCGCGTCACAGCCACATTGTCACCGGACTTCCGGATACATATGGCCGCGGACGCATCGTCGGTGATTACCGTCGCGTTGCCCTTTACGGCGTCGATTTTTTAATCGCGAAAAAGCAAGAAGACAAAGAAAATTGCGGCGATGGCACGATGACGGATGACATTATCCGTTTGCGCGAAGAAATTTCGATGCAGATTAAAGCGCTCAAAGAATTGAAAATCATGGCAGCGTCTTACGGCTTTGATATTTCGGGTCCTGCGAAAAATGCGAAAGAAGCGGTGCAGTGGCTTTACTTCGGTTATCTCGGCGCAATTAAAACGCAGAATGGCGCTGCGATGAGCGTCGGACGCGTTTCGACTTTCCTCGATATTTATGTGAATCGCGATTTGGAAAAAGGCATTTTAACAGAATCCGAAGCGCAAGAACTCATCGACCATTTGGTGATGAAATTCCGCATGGTCAAATTTGCCCGCATTCCTTCTTACAATGCGCTCTTCTCGGGCGATCCGGTGTGGGCGACTCTCGAAGTCGGCGGCACAGGAATCGATGGCCGTCACATGGTGACAAAAAACGACTTCCGCTTTTTGCACACTCTCGAAAATATGGGACCGTCTCCGGAACCGAATTTGACGGTTCTTTACACGAGTCGTCTTCCGGAAAATTTCAAAAAGTATGCGGCAAAAATTTCGGTCAAAACCAGCTCGGTGCAATACGAAAATGACGATGTGATGAAACCGGTCTGGGGCGATGATTATTCGATTTGCTGCTGCGTTTCGGCAACGCAAACCGGAAAAGAAATGCAATTCTTCGGAGCCCGCGCGAATTTGGCGAAGGCTCTCCTCTATGCGATTAACGGCGGCGTCGATGAAAAAACGGGTGAACAAGTCGGCCCTGCGATGAAGCCGATTACCGCGGAATATCTCGATTACGATGACGTGATGAAAAAGTATGACGCGATGCTCGAATGGCTTGCAAAACTTTATGTGAATACGCTGAATGCGATTCAGTACATGCACGATAAATATTATTACGAAGCCGCAGAAATGGCGTTAATCGATACCGATGTCCGGAGAACTTTTGCAACGGGAATCGCAGGATTTTCGCATGTCATCGATTCACTTTCGGCGATTAAATATGCAAAGGTCAAAACGATTCGTAACGATGCGGGAATTGTCATCGATTACAAAACCGAAGGCGACTTCCCCAAATACGGAAATGACGATGACCGCGCGGACAATATCGGCGTAGAACTTCTCCGCAATTTCATCACGAAAATTAAAAAGCATCACACCTATCGTAATTCCGAACCGACGACTTCGATTCTTACAATTACATCGAATGTGGTTTACGGCAAAGCGACGGGCGCTATGCCCGACGGACGCAAAGCGGGTGAACCGCTTTCTCCGGGCGCAAATCCGAGTTACGGCGCCGAACAAAATGGACTTCTCGCATCCCTCAATTCTGTCGCCAAAGTGCCATATCATTTAGCGCTCGATGGAATCAGCAACACGCAGACAATCAACCCCGAAGCGCTCGGTCACAGCGAAAGCGAACGCGTGAACAATCTCGTGCAAGTTTTGGACGGTTACTTTGAACAAGGCTCGCATCACTTGAACGTAAACGTCTTCGGCAGGGAAAAACTTATTGATGCGATGGAACATCCCGAAAAAGAAGAATATCAAAACTTCACCATTCGCGTCTCGGGTTATGCGGTGAAATTCATCGACTTAACAAAAGAACAGCAGATGGATGTCATCTCGAGAACGTGTCACGCGAGCATGTAATGACGATGGGACGCATTCATAAACTGGAATCTTTCGGGCTTGTGGATGGTCCCGGTGTGCGGTTTGTCGTGTTTTTGCAGGGCTGCCGCATGCGTTGTCGTTATTGCCATAATCCAGAAACATGGAAAATTTCGGGCGGCGAAGAAATTTCGCCCGAAGCTCTTTTTTCCAAAGTTTACCGCTACAAATCTTACTGGAAAAACAACGGCGGCGTTACCGTAAGCGGTGGCGAACCGTTGCTCCAGTTGGATTTTTTAACCGAATTTTTTGAAATTTGCCGCGCTCATGCGGTGCATACCGCACTTGATACGAGTGGAAATCCGTTTCAATCTTTGCCGGAATATTTAGAGAAACTTGACCGCCTTTTGCGAGTCACAAATCTCGTCCTTTTGGATTTAAAACAATTCGATGCCAAAGCGCATCAAAATCTCACCGGATTTTCTAACGAAAATATTTTGCAATTTGCGAAGTATCTTTCGGAAAAAGAAATCCCGCTTTGGATTCGCCGCGTTCTAGTTCCCGGCTTAACCGATCTCCCCGAAGATTTACAGAAAACCGGAGAATTTATTCGCACTCTCAAAACCGTCGAACGCATAGAAGTCCTTCCGTATCACGCCTTCGCCCTCCCGAAATACGAAGAATTAGGCATTTCGTATTCGTTAAAAGATGCAAAAGCCCCGACGGAAGAAGAAGTGAAAAATGCGGAAGAAAAATTAGGAATGAAAAGTTAGGAGGGAGAAATGTTGATGCGGTGCTCCGCCTGCGGCGAGTGAGGAATTGATGATAATGCACAATTAACAATGCATAATTAACAATTGAGAATTAGGCGCGCCTTTGGCGCGCGGGGGAAAGCGCGAAGTTCTAATGCGGTAAATTTTTGATGTTTTCGCGCGAAGCGCCTAACTCTCTAATTATGCATTGTTAATTATCAATTATGAATTGAATCCAAGCGGGCTTTCCCTTTTCTCATGCAGCGCTGCGGCAAGGCATTTTACTCACCAAATACGTCCATGCACTTTTGAATGATGTCATTTTACTCACCAAATGGGGCATTGCACTTTTGAATGGTGCCGTTTTACTCACCAAATGTGTCATTGCACTTTTGAAAGATGCCATTTTGCCCGCCAAATGTGTCATTGCACTTTTGAAAGATGCCATTTTACCCGCAAAATGCGTCCTTGCAATTCTGCGATTAAATGCCCTAACCACTAATCCCTGATCACTGACCACTGATCACTGGCCACTAATCCCTACTCCCTTCTTTCGCGGGAATGTCAAATAATCATTTCACCGTGCAATTTACGTTCCCATCTGCAAAGTGTATCGTGAATTCGTCGCCGGATTGAACGTCTGTAGCTTTCTTGATGAGTCCGTTTTTGGCGGTGGCGTAGGTGTAGCCGCGGGCGAGAATGCGCTTGGGATCGTTTGCTTTTACTTTGGCTTCGACGATTTCGAAATTGGCCTTTTGGAGAGCGATGATTTTTTGCGAACCGAAACGCAGACCATCTAAATTGCGATTCCACTTTTCGCGTTCGCGGGAAAATATCCGTTCGGGAACGCGCGCAATGTTGTGGGCGAGCGCAAACAATTTCTGCTTTTCGCTTGCGATGCGCTTTTCAAAGAAGACCGATAAATTGGTTTCGGTGCGGAAAAGTTTCGATTTCGAGGTTGAAAGTTTTTGCTGCGTCGCATTTGCGATTTGTAAAATTTTTTCGCGGAGATGACGTGCGGAATCTTCGACGCGAGCGATTAAAAATTTCGCACAATCCGTCGGCGTAATGCAACTGCGGAAGGCGACTTTATCGACTAAACTTTCATCGATTTGGTGACCGATTCCCGTTAAAATCGGAACGGGAGAAATCGCAATCGCGCGGCAGAGCGCTTCGCTATCAAAGTAATTCAAATCGGTTTTGGAACCGCCGCCGCGGACGATACAAATCACATCCAAATCGGGAATTTGCCGCAATTTGCCGAGGGCTTCTAAAACCGTTCTTTCGGTTTCGTTGCCTTGCATTTTGGCGTAAGCGGGAATCACTTCGAACGCAAAACCCGAATGCGCAAGAGTCGTCGTAAAATCTTTTAAAGCTGCGGTCGTTTCGCCGGTGATGAGTCCGACTTTGAGCGGAATCGCTGCGAACGGTTGCATTTTATTCCGCGTTAAAAGTCCTTCTTTTTCAAGTCTTTCTAAAATCGCTTGCCGCGTTAATGCGAGTTCGCCGAGGGTAAAATTCGGATCGATATTTGTCACGTGGCATTGAAATTTTCCGCTGCCAATGTAAAAGTCTGCTTCAATTAAAAAGTTGACTTTTAATTGTTCCTTGATGGTAAAAGGAATCGGAAGTTCTGCGATGCGGGCTTGCATTTGCGCAAATTCGCCGGCGAATAGATAGAGGTCAATTTTTGCAATCGGCTTCACATCGCCTTCGGCAAATTCGGCGATGCTCAAATAAACCATGCGCCCGCGTTCTGTGATTTGCGTAATCACTCCGTTCACCCAAACCGGTGGGATTTGAGTGGTGAGGAGTTTTTTGACTGCAGTGAGGTATTTGCTAACGGGAAAAGTTTTTTCCATTTTTTTTACCTGCGCCAAATGCCGATTAAGCTTCGGTTCGGGCGGAGGGTGAGCCAGAATGTAGGCCCGATAAGAATCAAGTCGCGGATGAGAGCTGTCCACGCTTCGCTTTTACTCTGCGCACCTTCGAGTTCAAAGCATCCGCAAGTAATGCCCAAATCCAAAGCGAGCGCCCAAATGAGAGCGATAATAAACGAAACAAACATCCAAAAAATCGCAAGCGCTGATTCTTTGACAAAGGGAGTAAAAATCATCGCTAAGCCAAACCAGAATTCAAATTGCGGATAAACTAAACTGAAAAAGTTGTTGATGAAATCGGGCAAGAATTGATATTGCGCAACGAGAGTCGCAAATTGTTTGGGGTCTTGAATTTTGAAAATGCTTGCGAAGATGAACATCCCGCCGATGCCAATGCGGAAAAGAGTTTCGAGTCCTTGAATTGTAAAATCGCGGTCTTTTTTGTAAGCGGGGATGACGAGCAAAATGCCGAGGGCAAGTGCCGAAAGCCCGACGTGAATATTATACTTCCAAATTTTCGGAAATTTTTCGATGAGCGATTCGTAATCGGTAAAGGTGAGAAATGATTCGGGGAAGGCTACTTCGGCAACGGAAACCGCGACGAGGAAAGTCGCTATCAAGAGAAGAATCGCAGATAAAATATGTTTCTTCATTAGAATCCCTCAGGCTTTTCCATGACTTTTTGCGTGCCGATCCATTCGACCGATTTATCATCGCTCACGCGGAGATTGTTGAGAAGTGCAAGCAAAATGCAGGCGGCGGCAAAGATAAAGAGGAATTTCCAGTGGAAACTTTTAATGTAGCGTAAGATTTTTTCTTTCATGGTGATAAATTATAAAAAACGCTCTGAAGAAAAGAAGAACAAATGAAATTATTATCGACTATGAAATTGCTGAGTTGAAAAATTTGACTTTGAAAATAATTTATATTAAAAATTCAGTGAGAGTTTTGGTCTTATGCAAGAAAAAATAATGGATGAAAAAGTGGATTATTCGCGTTGGAATCGAATTATCACGCGGACGCAGCAAATCATAATTGCCTTTATATTTGTTGTCGAAGCAGCGAATAATGCGATGCTCTATTGGACGCGTTCTCAAGGTTATGCGCCCGATACAATTGTGGATAAATTGTTTCGCTATTTTATTTCGACGACGCTTTTTAATGTCGGCGTTTTTTTGGCGGGGCAGTGGATTATCCGCAAAACAGAAAATCGGATGGTGCAAAAAATTATTCTCATTTTAGTCGTCGAATTGATTTGTACGAATGTCGCTTTTTCGCATTATCAATTTTCCATTGTCTTTGCGATGTTTTTAATTCCGATTGTTCTAAGCATCCTCTACGAAGATTTGAAATTATTGGGAGTCGCGATGGTCGCAAGTATTTTGGGGTTAGCGTTTTCGTCAACGGCGCGGGGGTTGGATCCGTTTTACTCGCGCGATATTGGGCCCGAAGTCGCGATTGGATTTGCCATTATTCTCGCCACATTTTTGGCTTCGCGTTTTGTGTTAATCACTTTGAAAAATCACGGAAAGAAAATTAGCGAAGCGCTTGTGCAAAAAGAAAAAGAGAAACGCAAAGAAGAATTAGAAGCGGTGACAATTCGTTTAATCGATTCGCTTGCGCAGACGATTGAAGCCAAAGATTCTTATACCGATGGACATTCTTTTCGCGTGTCGGTTTATTCGGCAAAACTTGCGACGGCTTTGAAATTTAGCGCAGAAGATATTGAAACGCTTCGCTGCGATGCACTTCTCCACGACATTGGAAAAATCAGCGTTCCGGATGCTGTCTTAAATAAACCGGGAAAATTGACGAACTCCGAATTTGAAATGATTAAAGCGCATTCTCAAGTCGGCTCGAATATTTTGAAAGATTTATTTATTTTGCCTTATGCTTCCGAAGTCGCGGGCGCGCATCACGAACGCTTTGACGGTAAAGGTTACCCGAAAGGATTAAAGGGAAAAGAAATTCCGCCGTTTGCGCGGATCGTCGCCATCGCGGACGCTTACGATGCGATGAGTTCGAACCGCATTTATCGCCGCGCGTTAAGTCATGAAGAAATTCTCCGAGAATTGGTAAATGGACGCGGCACGCAATTTGACCCCGAATATTTAGACGCCTTTTTGGAATTATTCGATTCGGGAAAATTAGAAGATTTCACTTTAGAATCTCCCGAAAAATCAGCGTAAAAAATTTTGAAAATTGATTTTTGAAATTGATTTTTTAACGAAAAAAATCTCCGCCGGCGGCGGAGATTTTTGTGTTTGCGAAAAGTTTTAGTGAAGCTTTTCAGCGGCTGCAGCAATCGAAAGCAAATCGGTTTCTGCGTAAGGTTTGCCAATCCATTGAATATTCACCGGAAGCCCTTCGGATTTTCCGCACGGAACGGAAATGCCCGGAAGACCGGCGAGGTTCAAGCTCACCGTGTAAATATCCGAAAGATACATCGCCATCGGATCGCTTTCGTTGACGCCGCGCTTTAACGGAAGACCCGGCATTACCGGAGAAGCAATCACATCGCACGATTCAAATGCTTTGGTGAAATCGTTCGAAATCAAACGGCGTACTTTTTGTGCTTGCACATAATATGCGTCAAAGAATCCCGAGCTCAAAACGTAAGAACCGAGCATAATGCGACGTTGCACTTCTTTTCCGAAGGCTTCGCTGCGCGACATTGCGTAAAGATCGTAGAGATTCTTCGCTTCTTTGCTGCGGTAAGTGTAACGGACACCGTCAAAGCGAGAAAGGTTGCTCGACGCTTCGGCGGTAGCGATAATGTAATAGCTCGCGACCGCATAACGAATATTCGGCATCGAAATTTCTTGGAGAGTTGCGCCTTCGGCTTCGGCTTTCTTGAGGACGTTTTCAATCGCCGCTTTGCAGCCTGCGTCAAGTCCTTCGGCGAAGTATTCTTTCGGAACGCCGATGACTTTGCCTTTTAAGCTTTCGCCGATTTTACTGCCGAAGTCTTCGGTTTTGCGCTGACTCGTTGTGTTATCGTGTAAATCTTGTCCGCAAATTGCCGAGAGCACGATTGCAGCATCCTGAACATTCGAAGCGAGAGGTCCGATTTGATCCAAGCTCGATGCGTATGCGATTAAGCCGTAACGCGAAACGCGACCATAAGTCGGCTTGAGACCGACGATGCCGGTGCAAGCTGCGGGTTGACGAATCGATCCACCGGTATCGCTACCGAGTGCGACAGGAACTGTTCCCGTTGCGACTGCAACTGCAGAACCGCCCGAAGAACCGCCCGGCACGCGGGATTTGTCCACCGGATTTTCGACAGCGCCAAAGTACGAAGATTCGCTCGAAGAGCCCATCGCAAATTCGTCCATATTGGTTTTGCCAACGATCACAGCACCTTGTGCTTCAATTTTTCCGACAGCGGTTGCGGTGTAAGGCGAAACGAATTTTTCGAGAATTTTCGAAGCGGCAGTTGTGCGGGTGCCTTCGAGGCAAAGGTTGTCTTTAATGGCAATAGGAATGCCGTCCAAAGCGCCGAGAGTTTTGCCTTCTTTCCGACGGGCATCGCTCGCTTTTGCTTTTTCGAGCGCACGGTCGGCGAGGACAGAAATGTAGGCGTTCAATTCTTTTGTTTGCTCAATCGAAGCGAGGGATTCTTCGGTAAGCTTTACCGCAGTCGTTTCACCGTTTTCGAGTGCGGATTTCAATTCTTGGATGGATTTCATTAGCGTTCTCCGGACCATTTCATAATGTAAAGACCTGCAGCGAGGCCGACAAGACTCATTACGTTCAATTTGAGCGCAAGGCCAAAGGAAATTTTAATCATATACAAATCGAGCACAAACGGTTGCATCTCGCTACCGGAACCTGTATTCAAAGCCCAGAACGGTTTTACAAAGAAATTGTGCACGATATTGTTGTAACCGCCCGCATTCATCAATTCGCCGAGTTTTCCAAAGAGAAAGCCGAAGCATTCGCCGAGGACACCACCGATGATGAGTCCGAGGACAACAAAAAGAATAAGTCTTCCAAAGCTATTGTTGCGCGACATAATCAGTCCAATTTTTTTTGGGGAAAAATAGAAAAAACATTCTGAATTTTGAAATTTTAAGGGAAGAATTCTCGCGTAGAGATTTCTTAGGCAAAGTTCTGCGTTTTCGTCCAAGAAAAAATGCGCCGTTTCGGTGAGAAATGCTAACTTTACAGCCCAGTTAAAAAGGAATTTTTATGGCGTTTTTCAATCCGTTTCCGCAGTCCCGTCGCATTTATGTGCCCGGTAAAATTTATCCCGATTTAAAAGTTTCCATGCGCGAAATTACATTGGACGATCCGAAATGTCCTGTTTTACCCGTTTACGATACGAGCGGACCTTACGGCGATCCCGAAAAAACGATTGATGTCAATCGCGGACTTGAAAAATTGCGCGCTCCGTGGATTCGCGAACGCTTAGAAAAAGACGGTCGCCACAAAACGCAGATGGAATACGCCAAAGAAGGCGTCATCACGCGGGAAATGGAATACGTCGCCATCCGCGAAAATCAAAAAATGGACGAACTCTTCGGCGGTAAAGGCGATGAAATTACGCCGGAATTTGTGCGGAGTGAAATTGCTGCGGGCCGAGCGATTATCCCGAGTAATGTGAATCACCCCGAATGCGAACCGATGATTATCGGACGTAATTTTTTGACGAAAATCAATTCGAATATCGGCAATTCCGCGGTCGCATCTTCTATCGAAAAAGAAGTGGAAAAAATGGTGTGGTCCGTGCATTGGGGTGCCGATACCGTGATGGATTTGTCGACGGGTAAAGACATTCACGAAACCCGCGAATGGATTCTGCGGAATAGTCCTGTGCCAATCGGAACGGTTCCGATGTATCAAGCTCTCGAAAAAGTAAATGGCATCGCCGACGATTTAACGTGGGAAGTTTTCCGCGATACTTTAATCGAACAAGCGGAACAAGGCGTGGATTATTTTACGATTCACGCTGGGCTTTTGCTTCGATTCGTGCCGCTTGCGCTCAAACGCACAACGGGAATTGTAAGCCGCGGTGGATCGATTATCGCACGCTGGTGCATGGTGCACAACGAAGAAAGTTTCCTTTACACGCATTTCGAAGAAATCTGCGACATCTTGGCAAAGTACGATGTCTGCGTTTCTCTCGGCGACGGACTGCGCCCGGGTTCAACGGCGGACGCGAACGATGAAGCGCAATTTGCAGAACTCGACACTCTTGGCGAACTCACAGAAATCGCTTGGAAAAAAGGCGTGCAAGTTATCATCGAAGGTCCGGGACACGTGCCGATGCACCGCATCCGCGAAAACATGGAACGTCAAGAAGAAAAATGCCACAATGCGCCGTTCTACACTCTCGGACCACTCACGACAGATATTGCGCCGGGCTACGATCACATTACATCGGCAATCGGTGCAGCGATGATCGGTTGGTATGGTACTGCGATGCTTTGCTACGTCACCCCGAAAGAACATTTAGGACTTCCGGACCGCGACGATGTGCGCGAAGGCGTTGTGACTTATAAATTAGCGGCTCACGCAGCGGATTTGGCAAAGGGACATTTTGCAGCGCATTTCCGCGATGATGCGCTTTCTCGCGCCCGCTTTGATTTCCGTTGGAACGATCAATTTGCACTTTCACTTGATCCCGATCGTGCGATGGATTATCACGACGAAACTCTCCCCGGAAACGGTGCGAAGTCTTCGCATTTCTGCTCGATGTGCGGTCCGAAATTCTGCTCGATGCGCATTTCCCGCGACATTCAAGAATATGTGAAAACCGGAAAACTTTCGCATCAATAATAAAGGAATCTGCGGATGTTTGCACTTTTTACAAGCGAAGAAAATTTTGTCGATGAAATCGATTTAATCGAAAAAATTTCGGACGCAGGATTAGACTTCCTTTATGTGCAAAAGCCGCGGATGCACGATTTAGAACTCGAACGTTTTCTGCTCGCTTTGCCCGAACGGATTCGGCAAAAAACATTTCTTTGCGGTTCGCCCAATGCAGCGCAAGAATTTGGGCTTCTCGGATTTCATCAAACTTTTGATTGGATGAAACAAAATGAAGCGGCGGTGCTGCGGACGAATTTGCAAGTGAGCGTCTTTCTCGAAAAGGCGAGCGATTTGCAGAAACTTTCGATTCCGCTGCGAAAAAAAATTTCGCAGATTTTACTTCCCGGAAACGAAAACGCAGAAAATTTAAATGGCGCATTTTTCTGTTGCGATGCGACGGAAAAGCCCGCGGGAATTGAAAACGCTGCATTCATTTCGGGAATTTGGGAATTTGCCGATTCCGTTGCCGCATGGAAAAGGTTCTCGACAAAATGAATTATGCGATGACGATTGCTGGCTTTGACGGCAGCGCGGGCGCAGGCATTTTAACCGACATCAAAACGATGCAATTTTTTGATGTTTACGGAACGGCAGTTTGCACAGCGCTCACGGTGCAAAATGAATATTCCTTTGCGCGAGCGGGATTTCTTCCTTGGAAACAAATCGAAGAACAGCTCGAAAAATTAGCGGAAGTTCGTCGCTATTCTTATTTTAAAATCGGACTCATTGAAAACGCCGAAATGCTTTGGCACATCATCACATGGATTCGCAAGCATAATCCGAACGCTTTCATTTTGTGGGATCCGATTATGGGTTCAAGCACCGGCATTCGTTTTTTCGTGGACCGTGATGTCGAAGAATTTTTTCCCATCTTTTCCAAAATCAATCTTTTAACACCGAATCGTTTGGAATATGAATTTTTAAAACTGAAAAATTGCGAACTTAAAAAAACGGCAATTCTTTTAAAAGGCGGTCACGCAGACGGCGACGAATCCGAAGATATTTTATACGAAAACGGCAAAGAATATCGCTATTCGTCTAAGCGTTTACCAGGAGTCGATAAGCACGGCTCCGGCTGCACTCTTTCCGCAGCGATTCTCGCAAATGTCGCCTTGGGAAAATCGCTTCCCGAAGCTTGTGCCGAAGCAAAAAAATATATCGCCAAATGGTTCATCGGCGGCGAAAATAAAATCGGATTTGTTCCGCGTCTTGGATAAATTGTCCACGAAGAATTTTTAATTCCCCAAAAATTCAGCAAAAAGAAAATTATTTCTAAGAAAACTCTTTTTGTTGAGGTTGGTATGAATCTTTTTCGTTTGGCTTTTCCCGCCATTTTCTCGGCTGCGTTTGCGTCGAATGCATTTTCGTTTACATTAGAAGGCGATGTAAAAAATAAAGAAGGCGCAAAAATCGCCGAAGCCTCTGTGGAACTTTTGCAAAAAGGATTGCAGACAAAAACGGATGTGAGCGGACATTTTAAACTTTCCGATGAAAAAGAAACCGCGTTAATTTCGCAGAAAATTTCGGCAAATCAATGGCAAGTGCAAAACCGCATGCTTTTTGTCGAAGCGCCATTTTCGAACTCTTTGCAAATTCGCATTTTTGATTTGAATGGCATTGAACTTTTATCGCAGCGTGGAACTGGCGCGATGACGGTGGATTTGCAAAAGTTAACGCCGCAAGCGATGTATGTCGCTAAAATTTCAAATGGCAATTCTCATGAAATTTTCCGTTTTTCGCCCGCGGTCAATTCCCATGGAAAATCCAAAAGTGTGGAAAATTCTTCGGGGAAAATTTTCAAAAAAGAAGCGGTCTTCGGTGACACTCTTCGCATTATCGCAGAAAATTTTGACACATTGCAAATTCCTCTCGCCAATTTAGATACGACTCTCGAATTGACTCTTTCTGAAAAAGCGCCCGCCGAAGAAAAATTTGCATTTGGTTGGGCAAAGAAAAATGCACCCGTGCCGACTCGCGGCTGCGGCAAATCGTGGAACCGCGTCAAATCGGGCAGTTACGATTTTTATTGGAGTCAAGGAAAGCGTACCATTCGAATTGACATTCCCGAAAATTACGACAATCAAAAACCGTATCGTTTAGTTTTTGGAATGCATTGCATGGGCGGTTGGGCAGGCGGCGTCCGCGATGAAGGTTATTACGGATTAAAGCCTCTCGATTCCGAGATGACGACGATTTTTGTCGCCCCCGAAGGAAACGGAAATCAAGCTCCGTGGGCGCAGCCGGATTACACTCTCTTCGATGAACTTTTAGCGGACTTAGAAAGCAATCTTTGCATCGATTCGTCGCGTGTCTTTATCGCAGGATTCAGTTACGGTTCCATGTTTACCAATGGACTTTCTCGCAATCATCAAGATGTTGTCCGCGCTGTCGCCGTTTATGAAACTGCCGACGTTAACATTTGGCTTCCGGAACATTCGGGAAAGCCTATCGCTTGGATGGGAGTTCTCGGTTTACAAGATGATTTGTGCAAGCCGGAAATGGGACGCTCCGCGCGAAATACGGCGCTTAAATATGCAAGCGCTGCGGGCAAAGATGCGACCAAAGAACAAGCCGAAGAATATCCGGGCTACGGCAATCATATCTGCTACAATTACAAAGATGTGGACGTTCGTTTCCCGGTGCGTTGGTGCACGCAAAATGGCGGTCACATTTGGAATCACAAAGATCCGGGCGCGCAGACAACATGGGTTCCCGTAGCAACTTGGGATTTCTTTACGCAGTTTTAATTCTTTACAACACTTTCTTTTCGAAAAATTGTTGAGCAAAAGAAAAGGAGTGTAATTTCTGAAGAAGCGCTTTTGCGGTGAAATTTATTTGCCGAAAATTTCGGCAGATTTCATGCAGCGAAAGCGTGAAATCATTTTTAAGGGATGAGATTTGAATATGAAAATTTTGAAGAAATCGTGCGCGATGGCAGTTAGCCTCTGCGGAATTTATCTTTCGTTAGCATCTTCAGTTTGGGCGGCTCCCGATCCGAATTTTCACATTTACATTGCGTACGGTCAAAGCAATATGGCAGGCGCTGGCGACATTCGAAAAGGCGTCGATGATGTGGAACATCCGCGCTATAAAATGTTTGCAACGACAGCGTGCGCACAGTTGAATCGTCCAACGGTCGGTGAAATTTATTCGGCGATTCCTCCGATGTTTCATTGTGGCGAAGGCTTGTCGATTGCGGATTGGTTTGGCCGCTACATGGCGGATAGTTTGCCCGATGTCACCGTGGGCGTGATTCCTGTCGCAGTTGGCGGCACAAAAATTGAACTTTTCGACAAAGACAAATACGCCAATTATTTATCAGGCGAACAATCTTGGCTTGTCAATTGGGCAAAAGATTATGGCGCCGATGGAAACGCTTACGCGCGCATTGTTGAAATTGGAAAAAAAGCGCAAGAAGTCGGCGTTATTAAAGGCGTGATTTTTCACCAAGGCGAATCGGGCGCGATGAACGGAAACGATTGGAAAACCGAAGTGAAAAAAACGCGCGACGATATTTTTAAAGCGCTCAATTTGAGTGCCGATACGGTGCCGTTTCTAGCGGGCGAAATGGAAGATTCCGATGCGGGCGGCTGCTGTTATACTTTTGCATTAAATCAAGTTGGCGCTCTCCCAAATATCATGGAAAATACTTATGTGGTCAAATCGACCGGCTTAAAAGGCAACGGAAAAGATTCATATCATTTTAGCAGCGAATCGTATCAAGAATTTGGGCGTCGCTATGCCGAAAAAATGTTGCAAGTGATGAACAAGGCGCCGGTGGAACCTGTTCCGCAAGAACCATTCAAAGGCGTTGCCACAAAAGCTCCGGGGAAATTAGAAGTCGAAGATTTCGATAAACCGGGAATTGGAAAAGGAAACGATTCGTATTACGATAAAGATTCCGAAAATCAAGGAAAGTCCACTTACCGCGAAGGCGGCGTCGATTTATATGACGAAGGCACAGGCGTTGTTCTTGGCATGACGCAAAAAGAGGAATGGCTTGAATACACGATGGATTTTGAAGCGGGCGATTACACAATCGATATTAGCGTTGCATCGGGTGCAGAAAATTCCAGCTTTCAATTACTTCTCGACGAGAAAAATTTAGGCGACGAAGTGAAAGTCAAACAAACCGCCGATAACAAGTGGGATGTTTACGAAACGGTCAGCGTGGATGCCGGAAATATTTCTGCGGGCAAACACATTTTCAAACTTTTAATCACGGGCGATTATGTGAATATTGACTTCTTTGAATTTAAGTTAAAGTCATCGGCGGGGGATACGACGACAAGCATTCGCCAAAGTTTAAAACAAAAAAAATTTGATGAATCGAACACTAAATATTTTGATTTACACGGAAATGAAATTCCAAAATCCAAAGCGCAAAAATTAGGAATTTACGTTGTAAAAATTCCGGGCGTAAAAGCTTACTTGAAAAAAATGAAGAATTAGAAAAATTGAATTTTTCTCAGTTCAAAATTTTCAATTCTAAATAAAAAACACGGCAAAGCCGTGTTTTTTAATTTTTCATCATTTCAATAAATTGCGGCTCGCCTTGATTCGGAAGCGGGGCGAAAATTTTAACGCTTACCAAAGTTTCGGGAGCGCCAAAAGCTTGCATCGTGCATTTGAATAAATAATTGGTGCCCGCAACAACTTGCGAAGAAACGGCAAGTGGTTTTAAATTTAAGTAAGCGTAATCTTTTGTTGCAGCGATAAATGCTGCGGAATCATCTTGCGTTAACGCGCGTTCTTCGGAATAAGCGCCGACTAAAATTTCTTCTTTTGCGCCAGCTCTGACTTTATCAATAAAATTTTTGATTTCGTCTGCGACATTGACCGCAGAATTATTTGCCCGCTTATGGGAAATGCCGAATGCAATTAAAACATTTGCATTCGTTTCAATTTCTTGAATTTCATGGGCGCTGGCTAAGCGTCCGCCGCTTCCGTAAGTGCAAAACGGAACAATTGCTTTTCCACTCAAATTATTGGAATCTAAGAATGTATAAATCGGCGGCGCAAATGTTCCAAACATAATCGGATAGCCGATGTACAAAGTATCAAAAGATGTCAAATTCAATTTTGCATTTTGTAAAGTCGGATGCGTTTTCGATTCGCGTTCGCGTTTAACGGCTGCAATCGTGCTATCGTAAGTCGAAGGGTAAGGCGTTACCATTTTCAGTTCAAAAATTTTTGCACTTAATTGCTTTGAAAATTCTTCGGCGACTTTTTTCGTCGTGCCTGTTTGCGAATAATAAATTACCGCATTTTTTGAAGTCTCATTTTGCGAAATTTCTGCAGGTGAATTTTTTGCAGCATTTTCTTTTGCATTTTGTTCGTTGCATGCACAAAGTAAAATTGCAGAAAGAGCAAATCCTAAAAAACGTTTCATAAAAACCTCGAAAAGTTTTTGGAATGATAGAAAAAATTTGGGGTGGGGAATTTCTTATTGACTTAAAATAGAATCTAAGATTAATTATTTTGAAAATGAATTTTTGAACTTTGTTTTTATCTATATTCATAGAAAGAGGTATAAAATGCAAAATGAATTGACTTTAGAGAAAATTACTCCTGCACAAATGCTTGTGCTAAAATCTTTTGCAGGAACAAATAGTGAAGAAGAACTTCACGACTTGATGAAGGTCTTAAAAAAATTTTATGCAGAACGTCTTGAAAAAGAACTTGAAAAAATGTGGAATGAGAAAACGCTTGACCAAAAGTGTTTGGATAAATTAAACGACCAACATTTAAGAACTCCATATCATGGCTAAGCAGTTGAAAATCGTAATTGATACAAATGTTTTAATTCAAATGCTAGGCCGATTTAGCAAGTATCATTTTTTGTGGAAAAAATTTATTGCAGGTGAATATATTCTTTGTATTTCAAATGAAATTTTGCATGAATATGAAGAAATTTTAAATCAACATACCTCCCCAATTGTTTTGAATTTTTTCATGAAAATTATTGAGTTCTCAGATAACATCATTCAAAAAGATCCTTTTTTCAAAATGAATTTGATAAAAAAAGATCCAGACGATAATAAATTTGTGGATGGCGCTTTTGCATCTCAAGCAGATTTTATCGTTACGAATGATAATCATTTTGCAGAACTTAAACAAATTGATTTTCCGAAAATAGAAATTAAAACAATCGATGAATTTGCAGAATTACTCGCTTCTAAATAAACTTTGAAATTGCGCGATTTTTCTAACTTCTAGTTCCTCACTATCAGCGGTGAGGTTTTATGAATTTTGTGGATCCGATTAAGTCCAAAGAAAATGTTTCAAAAATTGAAAATTATTTAAAAGAAAAAAGCAAACGCAATCGTTTGATTTTTGCGATGGGCGTTAATGTGGGGCTTCGCATTAGCGATATTTTAGCGCTCAATATTTGCGATGTTTATCAAAAAAATTTTCTTGAAATTCGCGAAAAAAAGACGAGCAAATTTAAACGGATTTTTCTGAATGAAAAATTGCGGAAACTCATTCGAGAATTTTTGAAAAATAAACCGAATTCTAACAAGCCTTTATTTGTGGGCAAAAAAGGCAAACGCTTAAATCGTTCGCAAGTGTATCGCTTTTTGAATGAAGCGTGCGATGCATTAAACATTTACGGAAATTTTGGCACGCACACTCTCCGAAAAACTTTTGGTTATCATCACTATAAAAAATTCAAAAATATTGTGCTGCTGCAAAAAATTTTCAATCATTCCAGTCCTGCAATTTCGCTTTTATACATCGGAATTGATCAAGAAGAAATCGATAATTCGTATAAAAATTTTGTGCTGTAAAAATTTTTAAGGTGAAAATTGGGGCATCTGTGATGCATCATTTTCAAATTGTGGTGCACAAACTCTTGTAATACAATTATAAAACTTTTTCATCAAAAAAACAACTGAAAAAATCAAAAATGATGCTTTGGGGAAGCCTTTCTGCAAAAGGATGAAGCGCCGTATGCACCACAATTTGATTGTGGTGCATGGGGATTCTTGGAAAGGGATGAAGCGGAATGCAAAATGAACTTTTTAGGAAAATCTAATGAATAAAGTAAAGAAACAAGGTCAAGTTTATACACCATTGTCTATTGTAAAACTAATGCTTGATAGTGTTGGTTATGAAGGTTGTAAAATTTTAAAGAAACATATAATTGATAATAGTTGCGGTGATGGAGCTTTTTTGACTGAGAGTGTATTCAGGTATTGTAATGAATATTTTCAATCAAAGAATTCTGATTTAAAGAAATTAAAAAAAGATTTGGAGTCTTATATCCATGGAATAGAAATTGATGAGATTGAATATAAAAAGTGTTTGGAAAACTTGAATGCCGTTGGTTTAAAATTTGGATTATCAAATGTAAAATGGAACGTGTTAAATAGAAGCGCATTAGAGGTTAATGTATTTAATCATCAAATGGATTATGTTGTCGGAAATCCTCCTTATGTGAGGGTTCACAATCTTGAACAAATGTATGAGTCTGTAAAAAAGTTTCAGTTCGCACAAGAGGGAATGACAGACCTTTATATTGTATTTTTTGAGATTTGTTTTGAACTGATGAATGATAGTGGGGTGATGTGCGTGATTACACCAAGTTCTTGGCTAAATAGCTTAGCAGGGACTAAATTAAGGCATTATATTCTTGAAAATAAAAATTTAAAGAAGCTTATAGATTTAGAGCATTATCAAGCATTTAATGCAACTACATATACAATCATATCACAGTTTAATAAAAAAGAAAATGATTCAATTTTTTATTACACCTATGATGGAAAATTACATAAGAAAGAAAATTTGTCTTATGCAAATTTTGTAATTGATGGAAAATTTTATTTGGCTTCAAAAAAAGATTTAGACTTATTGCATAAAATAAGAAATTCAAATTTACCATGCCGTGTTCAAGTTAAAAATGGATTTGCCACTCTAGCTGATAAAATTTTTATTGGAAATTTTGAATTTGAAGATTGTGTAATTGATGTGATTAAAGCCTCATCTGGAAAATGGACTAAGTGCGTCTATCCTTATAATGCTAAAGGAAAACCTTTTTCGGAGTTAGAATTTCAAAAATTTAAAAAGGCGTATTCATATTTATTATTGCATAAAGAGAACATTTCTTCTCACGGAGATGGAAGTGCTTGGTTTTTATTTGGGCGTTCTCAAGGAGTTCTTGATGTGAAGAAAAATAAAATCGCCATAAATAGTCTTATTAAAGATATTGATACAATTAAATTGAATGAAGTTCCTGCGGGAAAAGGCGTGTATAGCGGCTTATATATTTTAACAGAATTTTCTTTTGAAAAAATAAAGTCAATTTTACAAACAGAAGACTTTGTTGAATACATCTCTCTTTTAAAAAATTATAAATCAGGAGGATATTATACATATTCATCCAAAGATCTTGAAATGTATTTGAATTATAAACTAAGTGGGGAAAAGTATGAATAATCAAGAATTCTTAGATATCGTTGCTCAATCTTTTGTGGTGTTTTTGGAAACAGGGTCTCGCAGCAATCAGAAATTAAAAATATTGCATGGAGCTATTTCAAATGATTTTCAAAAAAGACTGGGTGTTTTATATAAAATAAAATCTCTTGGAATTGGGGATGGAAAAGAACAATTATTGAAAGGAAGATATTTTGATAAAAAAGTAGATATTACCATTTATAAAAAAGATTTGCCGATTGCTGGAATTGGTGTTAAATTTGTGATGCAAAATTATTGCCAAAATGCAAATAATTATTTTGAAAATATGCTTGGAGAAACGGCGAATATTAGGGCGAATAAGATACCGTATTTTCAAATCATTATCATCCCAGAAGAACTTCCTTATTTTAAAAAGGGTGGAGAATTTTCGAAATGGGAAAATGTTAATTCTCATCATATAGAAAAATATCTGCATTTATCGTCCGACAATATTGAATCTTTTTTTCATACTCCAACAAAAACACTTTTATATTTGGTGGATTTTCCTAAAATGAAAAATAATCCGCATAATAGTAAGGAATACAATAATTTCTATTTGAATGAAAAAGATTTAAATGTAAAAGAGGCTACAATTCAATATAGTCCGTTTGAATCAACTGTCATATATAATGATTATGAGCAATTTGTAGAAAAGGTAACCTATTATATTTTATCCATTTAGGAAGATATTCCCCTCTACACCACCCCAACTTTCACCGGATTCCCGTGCGCAGACCATGCGATTTGCGAAACGCTTTTAAGTTCAGTTTTTTGGCTCCTTTAACGGTGATCAAATAAAAATGTTCTTTTCAAACTCGATTTTTTCCCCTTCTAAAAAATGATAAATTTCTTGTTTTGTCATAGGGATTTTGCTTTGAAGTTTATTGAATATCGGCCTTCACATAAAATGTGCTTTTGCCAATTCCTTGCTTCATCATGAATCCTTCTGCCGTTAATTTTTTAGCGACGAAAGAATTGAGGAACGCCCAAGGCGCGGACAATTTTCGATGACATCGTTGCTTGTGAAGTTTCCAATTTTTTGTTGGACAAAATTTTTGACTAGATCATAGGCGCTCATTTCTTTTTCATTTAGGAAGCCGACTTTTTCTTTGAATTCTACATTTCTCACTCCTAATTTTTTACATTTTTTGCTATGAACGGAATGATTGATTTTCTTTTGAAGTATAACACCAATGCTCCGCGTTATACTAGTTATCCGCCAGCGAATCTTTTCCGCCCTGCTCAAGACAAAGCGCAAATCGAACGTGTTTGGCGGGAATCGAATGCGTTAAAACCGCAAAATGTGAGCTTCTATTTTCATATTCCGTATTGCGTGAAGCACTGCCTTTTCTGCGGATGCACTTCGGAACTTTTGCCATCGGATATGGCAAATTGCGAACGTTATTTCCAAGCGCTCTTTTCGGAAATGGACGAAAAATTGCCGTGGATCGATTCTTCTCGCCCGGTGACGCAAGTGCATTTTGGCGGGGGAACGCCGACGAGTGTTCCGTATTCTTATCTCGAAAAAATTTTGAATAAATTGCGGGAACGTTTCCACTTTGCTCCGCATGCAGAAATCGCTATCGAATGCAATCCGTCAATCGTCGATGAAAAACGTCTGCGCGAACTTGCGCGCATCGGATTTAATCGGGTGAGTTATGGCATTCAAGATTTTGATTTGCAAGTGCTGAAAAATATCGGACGCGAGCCGTCGCTTTTACCGGTGAAAGATTTAATTGCGCTTTCGCGCGAACTCGGATTTACCGGAATCAATTTGGATTTGATTTATGGACTCCCTTCGCAGACCGAAGCGGGATTTTACAAAAGCATTGAAACCGCAGCGGATGCGCATCCCGATCGCATTGCGCTTTACAGTTATGCGCATGTTCCTTGGGTAAAAAAAGCGCAGAAAACTTTGGAACGTTTCCCGATGCCTACTCCGCGAGAAAAACTCGGATTATTCCTCGGCGCTCGCGAATATTTTAAGAAAGCGGGATTTATCGATGTCGGGATGGATCATTTTGTCGATCCGAAGGATTCTCTTGCTGAGGCACTTTCTGCGGGACTTTTGCATCGGAATTTCCAAGGCTATTGCACGCGGGCAACGACCGGCGAAGTTTACGCTTTCGGTTCGAGCGGGATTTCGCAACTCGATAATGCTTACACGCAAAATGTTCACGAAAGTCAGAAATACGTGGAATTGCAAGAAGCGCACAAACTCACCGAAATCCGCTGCGAAGAACTTTCGAACGAAGAACGGATTATCCGCGATGTGATTGAACGCCTTATGTGCAATCGCCGACTGAAGGTCTCGGACGAAGAAAAACGCGTCATCGGGGAAGGCTTTGAACGCTTGCTTTCTTTGGAAAAAGAAGGCCTCTTAGAAAAGAAATCCGACGACGAAATCGTCACCACGGAACGCGGAACTCTTGTCATTCGCTATTTGGCGATGCAGCTTGATCCGCTCATGCAAAAGGTGCAGCGTGAAGGCGTCTTTTCAAAGACGATTTAGCGGAAAACTTTTGAAAAAAATCTATAATTGGACAACAAAAATTTGATTGAGGATTTGCTATGAAGAAAATTTTGCTCCCCACTCTTGCTGCTGCGATTGCTCTTTCGCTTTCGGGCTGCCAGAAGACTGGAACCATTTCGGGTCAAGTTGTCGATGCTTTCACCGGCAAGCCCGTGGAAATGCCGACCGTTTGGATGGATTCGACCATTTACGGCACGCACGCTCAGAAGTATGCTTACAAAGACATGCTGAAAGACGGCAAGTTCAAATTTGAAAATGTTCCGGCTGGCAAGTATTTGATCAAGGCTCGTCGCAACAAGTATATCTTGGGTCAGCAGACTTTTACGACCACCGATAAGGAACCGAACAAGGAAATTACCTTGTACGAATATTCGGACACCGTTTCTCCGGGTCTTTATATTCCGGGCGAAACTCCGGTGAAGATTGCCAATGAATGGGCGATTTTCTCGACGACTTGTAAAGAATCTCTCGCAGGTCTTCGCATTAGCTTTGAACAAGACATGAAGGCTTCGGCTCCGAGCCAGAAGAAAGACAAGAAAGCGAAGAAGAACAAGAAAGATATCAAGGTGAACAAACTTCCGGATGCGAAAGTCGTGGAATCGGCTGTTGACTTCCTCTACTGCAATCCGGGTTCTGTGACGACCGCTGTAGAAGTTGCTGCTTATCCGGCTGCGACCGCTCTCGTTTCGGCTCACGCAGACTGCCAAGGCTTTGAAACCGACAAGAACGGTATCTTCCCCGATGCTTCAAAGAAGACTGAACTCGCTGTAGAATACAAGGCCGAAGGTCTCTTCTCGGTGAAGGGAAATCTTCCGAAGGGCAAGCAGCTCATCGTGATTTCTTCGAACGGCAAGACTCTTCAATCTTACTATCTCGAAGTGAAGTAATTTTTCCTTTTTCAAAAAGAATGTCCGCAGAAGTTTTTTGCTTTTGCGGATTTTTTTATTGTGGTTAATTTCTAACTTTGCAATTATGAACGATAAAATTTCCTTTTCAATTTCTCTGAAGGATGCGCGGATTATTTTTTTGACCTTGTTGGTTCTTGTCGGCGCTTTTTTAATTTTTAATAATCTCTCGGTTCCTTTTGCGCGGACGTGGGATATTCGCTACGGCTATTATGCGTCCTTGATAACATTTATCGTTTTTATCGTCGGGCTTATCGTCAACGCCAAAGAAATTGTGCTGCGGACACGGGCGCATTTACCGTCTTCAAAAAGTCTTCTCGCCCTTTTCTGTCTTCTCGGATTTTTTACCGTTTTCTCGTGGAATCACATCGAAAATTCTCACCGCGTTCTTTCGGACGAAACGAGTTGGGAATCGATGGGTCTTCAAATGTATTTCGATCATACCGGAGGCATTTGCAACGAAGGCATTTGGAAAGATGGCGTTCTCGATTGCCATACCGAAGTGAATAATTTCAAAGGGAAAACACTCGGCTTCGTTTATTCTCTCGTTTTCCATTTCGCGGAACCGAATCGCGATACCGCATTGCTCGTCAATTATCCGTTTTATCTTTTGAGTTTAATCGCCTTTTTCTTAGCGCTTTCAATTTGGTTTAAAAGCGATTGGCGTGCGCTTGCGGCGACGGTTTTCCTCGGAGGGATGCCGATATATTTAATGCAATCGCGCTCGGCTTCTACCGAAGTCTTGTACATTTGCATTTTCTCGCTTTTGCTCGCTTGGTATGCGCTTGTCCCGCCGAAAGAAGTGAAGTGGAAACATTTTCTGTTGACGGTTCCGCTTCTCGGATTTTTCTCGGGAACGCGACAAGAAACCGTTTTTGCATTCATTCCGTTTGGCTTATATTATGTCCGTTATTTCCGCGGCGAATTTTATCGCTTACCGCTTTTTGTGCTTTCGGTTATCGCGGTGAGTTGGCCTGCGGTCAACACGATGGCGGCTTATCGCGGATTTGATTTCCAAGGCGGAACGCATGCGGCGCATTCTTTCTCAAATTTCTGGTTTAATCTCAAAACCGATATTCAGCATATGCTGAGTTTAGAAAGCGATTTGTCGCACGGCGGCATTATGAATGATCCGTTCTATACGACGTTTACGATTCTGCTTTTGCTTGCAACGGCTTGGCTTCTTTATCGGATGATTTTTAAGAAGCGTTATCGTCGCGGATTTATTCTCGGCATTCTTTTCTGCTTGCAAATTTTTGTGATTCTTTTTAATGTCTCGGGAACATTTGAAATTGACATTAACCAGCGTTATGTGTTGGTGGCGCTTCCGATGTTTGCGCTCATTATGGCGCTCGGATTAAGCGATTGCTTGGAAACCTGCGGTTTGAATTTCAAAAAATCTTCGTCGGTAGCCGCTGCGGTTGCGATTTTCCTTTCGGTGGGGCTTGCGATTTGGCATACTTCGAGCTTTGATGCGAATATGCTTTATTACAAAAATAAACTTCTCGGCGAAGAAAATTATTTGAATTCGTATCTGAAAACTTTCCCGAAAAATTCCATTTACATTTATGCGCGTCCGTGGCAAATGCTCGCTTCGGGATATTCGAGTTTTAGCGAGCGCACATTTATGGGTTGGACTGCCGACGAATTTGCGAAATATCAAAATGAAACGAACGGCAACATTTATTTGGTCCGCGGGCAAGATGGCTACGGCCAAGTGAATCGCGAATCACGCGTCGTCGGATTCAAAACGACGGATCAAATTACATCGATTTTGGACGGTTATAAAGTCGAAAAAATTCTCGCGGAAAATCGCCTTTTCGGTTATCCGTTGACTCTGCACAAAATTGTTTCGAAACACGGACTTTCCCTTTATGCGCAAGGAATTTCGGTGAGCGATATGCAAATTGAAAATGCGGCGGGCTCGTTTGCGCTCACGAAGAATTTCCCCGAATCGGTTGCGTATCGCATTTGGCTCGGCGATTCGGTAGCGTCAGAAGGCACTCTCGATTCCACCGTTTCAACGGTTTCATTAGCAAATGTTTCTTCGGGGCTTTCGCGTTATCGTTTTGATTTTTATGTGCCCGATGATACAGTGCGCATTACGCGCGATGTCTTTGTCGAAGCGCCGGGAGTAAAATTGCTTTCGTCCATTCCGATTGTGAGTTATACGCAGGATTGGGGCGAACCGCAGACGAATGAATCGGTGGAACATCACACCATGCAATTAAATGGTGAAACTTACCGCTTTGGAATCGGTTCGCATGCGACTTCCAAAATGTCTTTTAATTTGCCCGAAGCATACGAAACTTTCCACGCTGTCGTCGGGCTCGATGATGAAAGCGCTTGCGGCGATGGCGCAGAATTTATCGTCATCGCAGACGGGAAAAAAGTTTGGCAATCAAAGCGTTTGTATGTCGGCGAATCGTATCCGGTGCAAGTAAAAATTGCGGGCGCTCGTCAATTCGAATTGCAAATCGATCAAGGCGGTGACCGAAACTGTGATCACGGCGACTGGGCAAATGCTTGGTTCTCGAGTGAAGTCAAATGAAAATTCTCGTGGCACCGCTCGATTGGGGGCTTGGACATGCGACGCGGACAATTCCCGTGATTCGCAATTTCTTGCGTCAAGGTGCGACTGTTGACTTGGCGGTTTCCGGGCGCGAAGCGGCTCTCTATCAATCGGAATTTCCCGAGTTAGAACAAATTAACATTTCGGGTTACAACATCCGTTATCCGGAACGCGGATTTGAAATGCCGTTTTGGTTGTTCAAAAATTATCGTCACATTCGGCGGGTCATCCGCGCAGAACATCAAATCGCCGAAAATTTAAAACGCGAACGCGGTTACGACATTCTTTTTTCGGATAATCGTTTTGGATTTTGGGCGGCGGGCGCGAAGAATATTTATATGACGCATCAACTGCGCATTGCGTTTCCGCAGGCATTTTCCGCATTTGAAAAAATTGGCGTGGAATGGCATCAAAGTCAAATGAAAAAATTTGATGAAATTTGGGTGCCCGATTACGCAGAATTTCCGGGGCTTGCGGGAAAGCTTTCGCACGTTGAATATGCCGACGAAAATTTTGCAAAAAAAATTCGCTACATTGGTCCGCAATCGCGTTTTTCAAAAGAGAATGCGGATAAATTCACTTCGGAAAATGCACAAAAAAAATTTCGCTTTCTCGCACTTCTTTCGGGCCCAGAACCGATGCGCACTGCGTTTGAAAATGCACTTCTCCGTGCGTTCTCCAAAATTGCGGGGCAGCATGCGATAATTCGCGGACTTCCCGGTGAAAAAAATCTTCCGCAGACGTCATCCCATATTACTCTTTTCAATCATTTAGAAACTGCAGATTTTGCGAATGCTGTGAAAAATGCAAAGTGGGTGATTTCTCGGCCGGGATATAGCACGGTGATGGATATGGTGAATTTATCTGCAAAATGTATTTTCGTTCCGACTCCCGGTCAAACAGAACAAGTGTATTTGGGAAATTCTTTGCAGCAAGCGGGCTTTGCAAAGCTTCTCACGCAGCACGAAATTTCGGCAGTTTCTCTTTTAAACACCGCCCGCAAACTTGAAACGAGGAAAAAATGAAATCTTTCGTCATCGCATTTCCGCTTCCGTTCTCTTTACAAGAAGCGCCTGAATTTTTGCAAAGTAAATTGAATTTGGATACGTCCAAAGAGCGCGTAATGGTTGCGGGCTCTTCCATTTTTTATAAACCGATTTTGCAAAATGCGGTCGCCGATTTGGCGGCAATTTTTGCAGAACATTCGCCGCTTTCTTCCGAAGAATCGGCAGAGATTGCTGCGCACAAATCGCTTCTCTTTTTGGAATTTTCGGTGCAAAGTGCAGAAGAATTTGAATCGTTTTTGACTTTCGCCAAAAAAATTTTAGAAGCCGGCGCACTCGGCGTTTACAGTGAAAATTCGGGCGCGGCATGGTCTGCGAAAACATTTACAGAAATTGTAAATGGCGATGTTCCTCTCGAAGCTTTTGTGAATTTTGTAGAAACCGCAGACTCGATGTTTACTCTTGGATTAGAACCGTTTGCGGCTCCCGATTTTTGCATTTCGTTGAAAGATGAAAAATTGGATCATCGTGCGATTCTTATTTCGGCAGCCGATGCCGTTGTCTTCGACGGTCAAGATGCTGCTTCGGGCGCAAAATGGAAAAATGAAAACAATCAAATTTTTGAATTCAAAAATGAATTGACTCCGCCATTTAAAAAAGGTTCCGCGGAATGGAACGCCGAAGGTTATCGTCGTTTGATTGCAAAAAAATCTGCGGCAAAATAAAAAAGTCTCTGCGAAAAATCGCAAAGACTCCATTCAAAACGCCCCTTCGGGGCGTTTTTCGATTTAAAGCAATTCGCCGATTTGGATAGCGTTTAATGCAGCGCCCTTTCGAATTTGGTCGCCGGTGAGCCAGAGCGTGTTGCTGTTATCGTCTGCGAGATCCTTGCGGATACGGCCGACGTAAACATTGTCGTGGCCAGCGCTTTCGAGCGGCATCGGGTAAACGTAATTCTGCGGGTCATCTTTGAGGGTGACGCCCGGAGCATTTTTCAACGCAGCGCGAATTTCTTCGACAGAAACCGGACGTTCTGTTTCGAACCAAACCGATTCGGAATGCGAACGAAGCGAGCTAACGCGGACGCAAGTGGCGCTCGTGCGCACATCGCTGTGCATAATTTTGCGTGTTTCGTTGAACATCTTCATTTCTTCTTTCGTGTAATCGTTTTCCGTCATTTTGTCGATTTGCGGAATCACATTATACGCCAGCTGATGCGGGAATTTCGAAATGTGAGTGGTTGAACCGGTTTCCAAAATGTCTTTGTATTGTTGCTTCAATTCTTCCATTGCAACGGCGCCAGCACCGCTTGCGCTCTGATACGAAGAAATGTGAATTTTCTTAATGTGCGAAATTTTGTTAATCGGATTTAACACCACAACCATCATAATGGTTGTGCAGTTCGGGTTCGCGATAATGCCTTTGCCGCCGAATTCTGGCTTGTAAAGTTTAATGTCTTCGGGGTTGACTTCGGGAACGACAAGAGGAACTGTCGGATCCATGCGGTAGAAGCTTGTGTTGTCGATGCAAACTGCGCCCGCTTTGACTGCCGACGGGAGAAATTCTTGCGAAATAGCAGCACCAGCCGAAGAAAAGACGATGTCAATTCCTTTGAAAGAATCGTGGGTGAGTTCTTCGATGGTGAGTTCTTCGCCGCGGAATTTCATTTTGCGGCCAGCGCTACGCTTGGAGGCGAGAAGCTTCAGCGAATCCAGCTTAAAATTGCGCTCTTCCAAAATGGAAATCAGTTCTTGTCCTACTGCGCCTGTGGCGCCGACGATGGCAACATTGCGACTCATAATTGGCCTTTGTTGTGGTGATTGGTTAATTCTTTAAAAGTTTCCCGAGTTCGGATTTGTATGCCGAAATACTTTCTGCGGCGGCAGCGGCTTGCCGCTTACTTTGCTCAAATTGCGCCTGCTTATCGGCTGCATTTTCGAGGGTTGTGTAAGCGTGGAGCGCGTAGCCGGCAAGGCGAAGTCCTTCGGTTGCGCTTACGAGTTTGCTGTGAAGTTCACTCACGCTCTTCGGATGAAAAAGAGCCGCCGCTTTGCTGTTGACTTTGGCGGTGGCGTTGCGGAGAGCGAGCGCTTTGGATTCGGCGGTTTCGCGACTCGGTTCGTCAATATCATTAGGAAGCGCTTTGAATTTTTCGATTTCTTTTACAAGAGAAAGGGCTTCGTCTGCGATTTTTTCTGCAGAAGAAATGTAGCGCTCCGGAGAATTGAGAGCATTTTTGCTCATTCCGACATCGTTTGAAATACTTGACATCGGATTTTGTGTGCTGTCGCTGGTTCGCTTGTTAAATTCGGCTTCGTTGGCTGAAATATTTGCCGCGATAATTGAAGTCGGAGAAAGCATCGGCGAAACAAAAGATCCGTAACCTTCGAACTTGAGGTAGCTGAAAAAGCACGCCATCAAAAGCAGAATAACGGTGATGATTCCGGAAATTGCTGTTCGGATGGCGCCACGGGAATTGATTGTCTGGATCACGGCCAAAAGCCCAATGCTCCAGAGAATCGCTAAACCGATAAGTTCAAAAGCTGGCATGACCTTCTGTCGCTAAAAAATTAGAACGGCAGATCTTCTTCGACGTCGGGACCTGCACCCATCGGCGGAAGAGAAGGCTGAGCGTTCATCGTCGGAGAACGACCATAGCTCGGAGTCTGAGCTGGCGCCGGCGTTGCTTGCGGTTGACGGTTGTAATTGTTCTGGTAGTTTCCGTTGCTCTGGCTGCGCGGAGTCAAAAGCTGGAAAGTGTCCATGTTCACATCGGTCGCGTAGCGCTTCTGACCATTCTGGTCATCCCAAGAACGATAGGTCAAAGTGCCTTCGACGTAGAGAGTCATTCCCTTGTGAACACCGAGTTGTTCGATAATGTCTGCGATTTTTCCCCAACCGACGATATTGTGCCAGTCTGTCTGCTCGCGGGTTTCACCGTTCGCATCGCGGTAGCGGCGAGAAGTTGCAAGTGAAAAAGAAACGCGTTTGCGTCCACTCGGAGTGACTTTCGTTTCAGGGTCCTTGCCGATGTTTCCGATGAGCATAACTTTGTTCAAATAAGGCATTTGTATTTTCCTAATGTGTTTTACGATTTATGAGATATAACTACTTATATTTGATATCGTACCTTAAAATATAGAAAATTATGACTGTTCAAATCGCTCTTTCTCATTTTGAAGAATCTTATCCGCAGCATTTACGCGGAAAACGTTTAGGCGCCCTCTTGCACCCAGCGTCAGTGGATTCTCATTATCATCATACCCTCGAAACCCTTCGCCGTTATGATGGCAAACTTTTCAAACTTTCGGCTCTTTTTGGCCCGCAACACGGGATCAAAGGGCACACCCAAGACAATATGATCGAATGGGAAGGTTCTGTCGATCCAGAACTGGGAATTCCGGTTTATAGTCTTTACGGGAAAACCCGCGAGCCTTCGCCCGAGATGCTTTCGCATATCGACGTTCTTTTTGTGGATATGCAAGATGTCGGAGCGCGTTATTACACATTCATTTGGACGCTTTTCCTTTGCATGAAAGCGTGTGAAAAAGCGGGCATTCCAGTCATCGTCCTCGACCGTCCGAATCCGCTTGGAAATACCGTGGAAGGACCGACTTTGGATTTGAATTATACGAGCTTCGTCGGGCTTTGGAAACTTCCAATCCGCCACGGGAAGACGATTGGTGAAATCGCAAAACAATTCCAAGACGAATGTTATCCGAAGTGTGAACTTTATGTGATGGAAATGGACGGTTACAAACCCGAAATGTGGTTTGACGAAACCGGACTGCCGTGGGTCATGCCTTCGCCGAATATGCCGACTCTCGATACGGCAATCGTTTATCCGGGCATGTGCCTTTTCGAAGCGACGAATGTGAGCGAAGGCCGCGGAACGACGCGTCCGTTTGAACTTTTTGGTGCGCCGTTTATCGATGCGCCGAAACTTTGCCGTTATTTGAATGGACTCAAATTGCCGGGAGTTTATTTCCGTGAAAATTATTTCCAGCCGACATTTCATAAAGGCGCAGGTCAAATTTGCGGCGGTGCACAAATTCATGTTTTAGATAGAAATGTGTTTCGCTCTTTTGAGATGGCAATTCGAATTCTGCGTTATTTGGTGCACGAATATCCGAAAGATTTTGCGTGGAAAAATCCGCCTTACGAATACGAATATGAAAAACTTCCCATCGATATTCTTTTGGGTTCGGGAACGTATCGTCACGATTTTATTGAAAACGGAGAATTGTAAGTGCGCATTTTAATTCTCGCTGCAGGCCTCGGCACAAGACTGCGTCCGTTAACTCTTCAAATGCCGAAGCCACTTGTGCGCGTTGTCGATAAGACGATTCTCGAATTGCAAATGGAACTCGCGAATACAATTCCCGAAGCGCATTTGCATGTGAATGCACATTATTTTGCAGATAAATTAACCGAAGCCGCGACAGCGCTTGGATTTGAAAAAGTGTGGACGGAAGAGCCCGAAATTTTGGGCACAGGCGGTCCGCTTTTTCGGATGAATGCCGAAGATCCTTGCGACGATTTGCTCGTGATGAATTCGGATTGTTATTGCAAATTTGATTTGAAATCTTTTTTGCGTTTGGCGCGTTCATCGGGGGCGCCGTGCGCCCTTTTAGCGGTGGATAATCCAGCGGTCAATTCGATTTCGGTCAAGGGCGGTTATATGGCGGGAATTCAAAATCGTTTTGGATTACGCACAAAAGAACGTGTGACATTTTCTGGCATTTCTTGGTATTCCAAACGGGCGCTGCAAATGATCCGCGAATCGGAACGCGATGTCCGCGAATTTTGGAAACGACTTTGTGAAATGGGAATGCCGCCGTTTATCGATGACAGTCAAAAGCATGCGCTTTGGATTGACATGGGAACTCCCGAAGGTTTAATGCGGGCGAGCGATTTTCGGAGAAAGGAACTCGGCGTCGGAAATTTCGGTGTTTCTTTAGAAAATGTGGCGAATGCCAAAGCGACAGTTTTAATGCCGGGCGCAGAAATTTCTGCGGGCGTTTCTCTCGATCATGTGATTCTTTTTCCGGGCGCAAAAACCGAAGAAAATGAATGCGTGAAAAACGAAATCCGCGGACAAGATTTTGCGTGGAAATTGTAAAAATTTTTTGTATAAATTAACTTTTCAAAAGTGAAGATTTATGCTTTCATTTCGAATTGTTCTTGTAGAACCTGAACATCCGCATAATGTGGGATTTGTCGCACGGGCGATGCATTGCAACGCGATTCCCGAACTTTATATTGTGTATCCAAATCGCGATACGGTCAATCCAGAATCGTATCGGACGGCGCACAATTCTGCAGAAATTTTAGATGCGGCAAAAGTCGTGCATACATTAGACGAAGCGCTTGCGACTGCGCATTATGCCATCGCATTTTCTCGTCGTCGATTTGATACGGTGATTCCGCATACGCCGCTTCCGCAGGTTACAGAAATTCTTCCGAAAGAGGGAACTGTTGCGCTCGTTTTTGGCCGCGAATCTTGCGGGCTTGCGCTCGATGAAATTGAACGCTGCGCGATGATTTGTGAAATTCCGGTTCCGGGTCAAATGAGTTTGAATTTAGCGCAAGCGGTAACGACTGCGTGCTACGAACTTTGTCGCAATGGTCTTTTGGACAATCGCGGACTTCGCACGGATCGCGTGCCTTTAAAACGCGGACGCGTTGAACAAGCGAATATCGGACAAATTGAAAATTTTCTTCAGTATCTGCGGGCGCATTTAACGGATCGTTATCAAAATAACACGTGGACCGAATCCGCGGTTCGCGAATTTTTGCAGCGCTTAGCGCCAACGCGATTTGAAATGAGCGCGCTTCTCGGACTTGTCAAAAGTTTAGTGATGCAGAGTTCGTTAAAGTCGCAGGATAAAAAATAATCGAAAAATTTATCCGTTTTTGATGAAGAAAACTTTGACGTCAATGCCGCCGTTTGACGTTTTGATAAAATGATTCGGGGTGAGCGCAAACGCTTTTTCGGCCGCTAATCCCGGAATCATGATGGCGATATCCGCTTGCGTAAAATCGCTGCGGATTTTTTTTCCGATTTCGCGATAAAGAGTTGTGATGTCCGCGGAAATGCGTTTTCCATACGGCGGATTTAAAACGAGAAGAGTTCCCGCTTTGGCTTGGGGCAAATCAAAAAAATTCGCGCGAGAAATTTGCAAAGTTTCTGCAGGAAGATTTTTTAAAAACGGCGCTGCGCCCGCAGAAATTAAATTGAATTGCAAAGTGGAAAATGCTTTTTCGGAAAAATCGCTGGCCGCAATTTTTGAAAGAGAAGAGGCGTCAATTCCTTGAAAATGCGAGGTGAGAAAATTCCACGCAGCGGGGCGGAAAAAGGGCAACGATTCTGTTGCGAAATGGCGCGTTTTATTGAGATGCGCTTGCGCTTTGAAAAGAGCGGCTTCAAGAGAAAATGTGCCGCTTCCCGCCATTGGATCGAGGAGAATTTTTTTCGAATAAAATTCCGCTTCGAAGAGAATGGACGCGGCAAGAGTATCGCGGACCGGAGCGCTTTCAACATGACGATTGAATCCGCGTTTATAAAGCGGTTCGCCGGCGAGATCCAAACTGATTTTACAAATGTCATTTTCCAAGCGCACAAAAATGGTTTGCGTTGGAGAATTCCAAGCGGGCGAAAATCCATCGTCTAAATCTGCAGGCAAAATGCCGCGTTCATTTAATGCATTTTGAATGATTGCAGAAACGCGTTCTGAAATGGCATCGCTGTGATACAATCGCGATTTTTTGCAAAAGGAATGTACCGCGGGAATGGACGATTTGAAAAAATAAAGTTCCCAAGGAATTTCTGCGGACTTCTTTTCTAAACGCCCGAAATTTTCTGCGCGAAATTCTGCAATTTGCATTTCGATGCGCGTCGCCGTTCGCGAGAAAGCGAGGAAACGCCAAGCGTCTTCGATTTTTGCTTCTAAGAAAATTGCGCCGTCGCTAATCGTGCACGGAGAAACGAGCCCGAGTTGCTGCAATTCTTTGGCACAAGTTTTTTCAAAACCGAGATGACAAATCACTCGAAAAAGATGCGGAGTTGCGGACACGTGCCGCTTGATGCGTTTGGATAAAGACACGGTTAAAGTTAATTATTTTCGTCGAATTTTTTTTGCAGATTTTTGAAAAGCGCAGAAAGAATTCCCAAAATTTTTTAGGCGAGAAAAAGTTTCAAATCGAAAAAAACGAAAAAAGAAAATCGAAAAAGATTTACATTTTAAAAACGTTTTGGAGGCGTTGATGAAAAAAATTTTGCTTCTTGTGATTCTTGCTTGCGCAATGGTTTCTGCAGAGCCTTATGTGCACGATGGATTTTATATGAGTTTTCAATATGGTCCCGGTGGCGCGATGGTGCAATCGGATCATTTTGATGGCGGCCAGGTGAAATCGGACTTTGGTTTTTCACACGAATTTTTATTCAAAGTGGGCGGTGTTATTGAACAGACTGTTGCATTGCACGGAACATTTTTTATGACGACGTGTCAAAGTGATTTTAATTATTACGGAGATGCAAAAGAATATCAGAGAGATTTTGAGTATAAAGATGGCTTTTTTTCGATATTCTTGGGACCAGGAATCACCATTTATCCGAAAGAGCAAGGTTGGATGCGAGACGTCTTTTTTAGCGGATCGATGGGCGTGGCTAGTTTATGGTCTTATCGTGACGGCTATAATGATCCGGGAGATTTTAGCGCAGGCGGTTATGGGTTTGATTTTGCAGTGGGAAAGGAATGGTGGACTGGAAAAAGTTGGACGTTTGGGCTTTCGCTTGCTTATACTTTCATCGTTGCGGATGATAGCGATTTTAAAAATACGATTTCTTGGTATGCGAATTCGTTCCGTCTGCGCCTCTCTTTGACGCGTAGTTAAATGAAAATTTTTAATGATTCCAATCCGAAATGATTGCGAAAATGAAATTTTTTTTTACATTTTAGTGCAGAATTTTTGGGAGGTATCCGATGAAAAAATTTTTGGCTTTAATTCTTTCCGTCGCAGCGTTCGCTTTTGCAGAACCGTATACTCACGATGGATTTTTCATCAATCTTCAATACGGTGCGGGGTTGTCAAAGCAAGAAACCAATCGCTTTGATGGAAATAAAATTGAATCGGATAATGATTTTTCGCAAGAATTGGTTGTCAAAGTGGGCGGTGCTTTAAACCAAACGGTTGTGCTTCATGGAGCATTTTGGTTTTCGGTCGGACGAAATGATTTCAATGTTTACACTGATAATGGAGATTGGAACTCGACGGCTCGAATCACTGTACTTTCGTGTATTTTAGGCCCGGGCGTTACGATTTATCCGTTTCATTACGGTGTGATGAGCAATTTATTTTTCAGCGGAACGGTTGGATTTGCCGTCTTCACTTCGGATGACGATGATGATGATTGGCTGCGTTATAATTATGAAAGTTTTTCGGCGACAGGAGTTGGAATCGATCTTGAAGTGGGAAAAGAATGGTGGGTCGGTGAAAATTGGAGCTTAGGTATTGCGCTAAGTTATAATTTAATCGTCGCTGATGACGATGATTATAGCAATGTGAAATGGACTTCGAATTCTTTCCACGTGCGTTTTACGGCTAGCAGAAGCTAATGATTTTTTCTTTTTAATTCGATTTTATAATCGGCGTTTCTTAAAAAATCTTCTTGATGTTCGATGGCGATGACGGTGTGACCGTTTTCTACGAGTTCGCGGATTAAAGCAATCATTTTATCGATGTCATTTTTGTGCAGTCCGCGGGCGGGTTCATCGAAGAGGAAAAGTGTATTCGGAAATTTCGCGCGGGAAAGGGCGAGAGAAAGTTTAATGCGAGCGGCTTCGCCACCAGAAAGATTTGCAGTCGATTGGCCGAGTCGTAAATAGCCGAGACCTGTGCGCACAAGCGGCAAAAGTTTTTCGGTAAATTTAGAAGCGAAGTTGAAAATCGTCGCTGCTTTTTCGACGGTTAAATCCAACACATCGGCGTAGGAAAGAGTTTTAAAGCGGACTTCTAAAATTTCATCGCGGAAACGTTTTCCGAGACAAACGGGACATTCGCTTTCTTCAAAGCCCGATGGATCGCGGAGAATGCCTTCGCCTTTGCAGGTTTCGCAACGTCCGCCGGGAACTGCGGTGCTGAATTTTGATGCGGAAAATCCTTTGATTTTACTTTCGGGAAGTTTTGAAAACAAATCGCGGAAAAGCGGCGCAATGCCGATGGCACTTGCAACTGTGCTGCGACGATTTCTGAAAAATCCGCGGGAACTTAAAAGCGAAATATTTTGAATGCCGAGTTTTTTGAAATCGCCTTTGTAAAAACGCGGCAAAATATGTTGGAATAAAAGAGTGCTTTTGCCGCTTCCGCTTTCTCCCGAAATCACGCTGAATTTTTGCAGTGGAAATTCTGCAGAAACGGGCGCCATATCGTAGAGGTGAAATTTTTTCACGTGAATGCAAGAGTCTGATTTTTCGTCGGATTTTTGTGGCGGATTTTTGGCGAGTTCGCGGAGCCATTTTCCGGTGGGAGAATTTTCGTTTGCTTGGAGTTCGGCGGGAGTTCCGCTGAAGAGAATTTCGCCGCCGAGTTCGCCTGCGCCTGGGCCCATTTCAATGACTTTATCCGCGCGCTCAATTAAAAACGGATTGTGCTCAATTAAAACGAGAGTGTTTCCGCGGTCGCGAATTTCTTCAAAAATTTTCCAAAGTTTTTCGACATCGGTTTTAAAAAGTCCGCTGGCGGGTTCGTCGAGGCAAATGCACATGCCGTCTAAATGTCCCGTTGCTAAAGGCGAAAGCCGAAGTCTTCCGAGTTCTCCGCCCGAAAGGGAACTGCCGATGCGCCCGGCGCCCAAGTAGCCGAGTCCGATTTTGTTCACCGCGTGAATGCGTGCGAAAAGCATTTCGGCGGTGCTTTTCAAATGTTCGGGAAGAATCCCGTTAAAAATTTCCGGCAAAATTTTTTCTAATTCAGCAAAAGAAGAGCTTAAAATTTTTCGCCAAGAAATTCCTTGCACGCTCGATTCCAAGATGAAATTTTGCAGACGAAAACCGCCGCAGTCCGGACAAATTTCTGCATCTTTGTCTTCGGTTTTGCTTTCGATTTCTCCGTTGCCGCCACAAGTTTTGCATTGAAAATGCAGAGAATGCGGAGACAAGTCCGCAGGATTTAACGCTGCCGCTGTCGTATCGTGTTCGGCGCAAAATGGAATTGTGCTAAAAATTTTTCGTTCGCTACCCAAATCCAAGATGACTTTTGTATGCGAAAAACGGAGAGTCGCGTCGACGGCTTCGGCGATGCGTGTGCGGACGCCTTCGCGGATAATGACGCGGTCGAGGACGACGAAAATTTCTTGGGGAACGAGAAGCTTTTCTTCTGCGCGAAGCGCATCGAGAGAATAACTTTTTCCGTCGGCGATAACGCGGGAATATCCTTGCGAAAGAAGAGTTGCCGAAATGGCATCGAGCGATAAATTTTTGACTTCAACGGCAGCGAGAAATTGGAGACGACTGCCGAGGGGAAGTTCGCAAATTTTCACGATGATATTTTCACGCGTGTCACACGTCATCGGTTTTCCGCAGATGGGACATGCAGGATTTGCAAGTGCAGCCCATAAAATGCGCAGCGGAAATTCGCATTCCGAAATCGAAAGCGGCGAAGATTTTGCGGGAGCGTCTCCGCGGGAAGCTGAAATCGCAATGCTTGGGCGCAGACCGTCCGCGCTATCGAGCGGAATATTGGTGCGGCCTCCCAAAATTTTGAGTGCAAAAGGACTCAGCGTTTCCAAGTAACGGCGGCGACTTTCTCCGTGCAAAACATCCATAACGAGAGAAGATTTTCCGCAGCCCGAAGGCCCGCAGACCACGGTAATTTTTCCGACGGGAAAGTCGGCGTTTAATTTTTTCAGATTGCGGAGATGCGCTCCGCGAAGAGAAATTTCGCTATCCACGGGAAGCCTCAGCGTTCGCCCCAGTTGATGAAGAACGCACCAAAGGGCGTGTTGAAATCGCTATTTTCAAAGTCATCTTCGGAGATGCCGAGGAATACTCGGTAACCGCCACCGATGCCGATTTCAATTGACGGATTGATTTGATAATTGAAATGGAGCGCCGCATCGGCGACAAAGTAACCGTCTTTTGCTTTGGAATGTTCTTCGCCTTTTGTGTTGATGCTTGTAAATCCTGCGCCTGCTGTCACGGGAATCGAAAGCGAAAAATTGCCGATTTGAAGCGGTTTATATTCGGCGAGAATTCCGAGAGAATTATAATCGATGGAAATTTTTTTGCCGTGCTCTTTGGTGTTTACATCGTTTGCGACGGTTGCCGCATACATTCCCAAACGGAATTGCGGATGAATTTTAACGCCGCCGTGAAAAGAAAAATAGAGAGAACCGTCTTCGAGAAGTAAAATATTATTCGCTTCAAAGCCGAGAAAAATTTTATTCTCGTCCGAAACAATTGCATTTTCCGAATCGTTTAAACTCGAAATTTCTGCGAATGCGGGAGCGAAAAAAAGAAAAACGAAAAGGGTGAAAAATTTTTTCACAGCGAGCCTTCGGGTTGCACCCAATTCCATTTTTTAATTCCAGAACGCGGCCAAGAATAAATCGTCCAAACCAAACAATTTCCGTAGAGCATAATCGCCCAAAATCCAAAAGCAAAAAGCAGCACGAGCGGAATAAAAGCGAGTGAACCGTAGAAGAGCGACATGCGACTCACCAAACTTTTTTGCAGCATAATTAAAATGACGAGGTAACCGCAAGTGCAAACCCAAATGCCAAGGCTCACGACAAGAGAAGGCCAAAAAAGTCTTTTGTAGGAATAATGCCCTTTGCGGTAGGGCAAAAGAAAAATCGCAAAAAAGATGAGCGCAACAAAAATCACATTCATCGCGACTGTCCAAAATGTGCTCATGATTTGCGGAATCGTTTCGGCTGTCAAAAATTCCCAGTTATTCGCGACTTCTAAAAGTCCGGTTTTCAAATGATTCACGAACATGGCAAAAAAAGCGAAACCGAGAGCGGCGACAAGAAGCAGCGGCGTATAAGCGACGAATTGTTTGAAGAATGGCCGCGAAGTTTGATTTTCCCAAACGACATTCATATTGACTTCTAAGTTGCCGATTGCGAAAATGTAAGTGATGAAAAGCGAAACAGAACCGATGACGCCGAGAGTTCGGAGATGAATGTGCTCCGTATTTTCGAGGAGCGGCATAATATCGTCAAGCGGAAGACCGAGAGAGAAGAATTGGTCGAGAACAGGCAGATAAGTATTGAAGAAAGAACCGAGTCCGAGAGAAAGCGAAATTGCGGTGAGAAGAATTAAAAACGGAATGACCGCTAAAAACGATGTGTAAGTCATCGCTGCGGCTCGAATCGTTCCGTGATTAAACAGAAATGCTTTCGTGGAAACGATCATCACGCGAAGCGGAATCGGCCATTTGTGCGTTATTCTGTCGATGTTTTGTTCTAGTGTCATTTCGCAAAATCCTAGAGGACTTTTAAAGTGAAATTATAGCAAAATTGTTATACTTGTCTTGTGAAATCTCTGGCTTTTTTCGTCTTCTTTCTCGGGCTATTCGTCTCGTGCGGTGGCGAATGGACTGCTGCAGATTCGACGGCGCTTTCTTGCCGCATTTCGGATGTGCCGTTTACATCGGCGGAGCAAATTTCCCTTTCTGCAGACGGCGAAGATCTTTACATTCTCGATCGATTTAATCACGTGTATGTTTACGGTCGCAATGATGCGCGGACTTGTGCATTTGAATTATTTCGGACACCGGAAAATTCCGATGGGCAAATTCCGGTGGGTCAAGCGGAAAAAATTGAAAGCGTTGGATCGTTCTTGTATTATTACGATGGCATTTCTCTTTTGCGCTACGACGATGATGAATTTCTTTGCGACGTTTCGCTTCGGCAAATGGCGATTACATCGTCGGCAATTTATTACGCGCCTAATTCGGGATTAGAAAAATTGAAAATCAACGGAACGGGTTGCAAAAAAACGCAGACTTCGTTCGCTGCGACGCGGGTCATGGCGATGGATGCCAAAGCGGGAATGATTGCGACGGTCGAAACTTCGGGCGCATTAACCGATCCACCGCAGCGGTTGAATATTTATAGTGAAAGCGGAAATCTTCAAGTGCGACGGGCTTTGGCCGCGGGCGATAAACGCAACACTTTGCATTTTTGTTCGGCGACGCGAATCCGTTTTGGTGCGGCATACTTGGCGCTTCTCGATGCAAAATGCGCTTACGTCGGCATTTTTGATTTGAACGGAGAATTGATTCGTCGGGTGGATTTAACGGAAGAAGGAATCCGCGGGGCTTTGGACATTGACATCGCCCAAGATGAATTATTCATTCTCACATCGAGTTCCATTCATCCGATTTATTATTTTGATTTTGCTAGTTTGGGCATGCTCGATTAAAAAGGGAAAGTTCAAATTTTGCTTATTAAAAAATAAAAATGTAATTTAAAAGGGTATGTTGAAGTTCAGCTTTTTAATCAATCCGATCAGCGGCGGTGGGCAAGGAAAGTCCATCTTAAAGTTTGTACCGGAAATTATGCAATCCATGGGATTTGAAAATTCCGAATGGAAGGCTGAACTCACCGATGGAAAAAGGCTGCGCGAACAAATTCGCGAAGTCGCCGAAAAAACGGAAACTCTCATCGCTGTCGGCGGTGATGGCACGATGTCCACAATGCTTTCGGTAATGCTCGAATCGGGGCTCGCCGAAAAAGTTCGCTTAGGACTCATTCCGCTCGGCACAGGAAATGATTTAGCGCGCGTTTTAAATTTATACGATACCTTTGTGAATAAAGGATTGCTTTTCTTGGTGCGTCGTTTAGTGCAAGCGAAGCATCGTCCGTTTGACATTTGGAAAGTCAACGGAAAATTTGTGTTGGCAAATTATTTTTCGAGCGGAATTGACGCGCGGATTGCTCACGATTTTAATGCGGATCGCGCATCGGGGAAAGTTTCAAGCACATCGGTAATCGCCAATAAATTGCATTATGTGCGCCGTTTCTTTGCCGATCGTCGTCATTGTTTGGGAAATGCGAAACTCAAATTTTTAACGCAAGATGGCATTTGGCAAGAAGAAGATGTTTCGGGATTTCGCACGGTCATCGTCGGCAATATTCCGAGCTTTGCGTCGGGCGCAAATCCGTTTGACGGCGGCGATATGGCGGACGGCCTTTTAGAAGTGGTGCCGGTTCCCAATATGAATTCTTTTTTCGGAGCGCTTGCGCTTGGAACGGTTCCGCTTTTAGGAAAAATTTATAAGCGTTGCTTTCTCAAAACGCATCATGCGAAAGAAATTATTTTGCAGACTTCCGAAGAAGAATTTCATCAGTTGGATGGCGATGATTTGACGCGTCGCGTCGGCTCAGAAATTCATATTGAATTTGGTTCACGGGTGCAAATGCTCACTCTCGAACCGGGAATAAAAATCGGATGAAAAAAATAGATGCGGAATCGCTTGCGAAATTTTTAGCGGGCGAATTGCAATGGAAAACGGCGACGGAAAATTTTGAAATCACAGGTTTTGCGCCGCTGAAAGAGGCAAATCAAAATCAAATTTCTTTTTTTACGGGGAAAACGGTAACAGGTGAATTGCGGAGCGCGTCCGCGGGTTTACTTTTAGTCGCTTCGGATTTTGTGGGCGAGCCCGAAGTCGGTGCGCTTTTACGGGTGAAAAATCCGTATGCGGCGATGGTGCGGGCGGTGAAATTTTTATACGAAGAAAATTTTTCGGAAACGAAAATTGCTGCGTCGGCAAAAATTCATCCGTCTGCAGTTGTAGAAGGAATCGTCGGTGAAAAGGCGGAAATCGGGCCGGGCTCCGTGGTGATGCGCGGGGCAGAAATTGGCGCGGGGACAATTTTGCAGGCGAATGTGACGATTTATCCGAATGTAAAAATCGGTGAAAATTGCATTTTCCAAGCGGGCGCAGTCGTGGGGTCGCGCGGCTTTGGATTTTATGTCGATGAAGATGGCGAACGCAAAATGGTTCCGCATGTGAGCGGAGTTCGCATCGGCAACCGTTCTGAATTTGGCGCAAATTCTGTCGTGGCTGCGGGATTTCTTGCGCCGACGAAAATTGGCGACGATTGTCATTTTGATTCGTTTGTGCAAATCGGGCATAATTGCGAAGTGGGAAATCGCGTTTATATGGCGTCGCAGTCGGGTCTCGGCGGGACAACCGTTGTCGAAGACGATTGTGAATTTGCAGGCGGCGCACAAATTGCGGGGCATTTAACGATTGGTCGCGGGGCAGTCATCGCTGCGAAAGCGGGAGTCACAAAAAGCATCCCCGCGGGCGCAGTTTATGCGGGCTTTCCCGCAGAACCGATTGAAAAATGGCGCAAAGGAATCGTCTGCGTGCGAAAACTTTCGCGCTAAAAATTTTGACAAGTTCAAATGAAAACGCACGGCGAAGCCGTGCGTTTCAACGTTTAAAATTGGAAGTAGATGAACGGTGGCGAGTCTGCGCTTGAAAATTGATAAATCACAAGGCACGCAAATACGGCGAATAAAATCATCGCCCAAATGGGAAGGTGACAGAAAATGACGCGGTAAGAACGTTTAAAACGATCGGGCAACCAATGAATCGCCATGCCGAGCGCAAAGACGAGAATAATCGAAAGATGCGAATATGCCATCTGCGGAACGAGTGAAAAATTCCACGGAGAACCGATTTGATGAATCATATTACGGGCGGTTTCCCAAGCGACTTCGTTCGCTTCAGCGGGATCCAAATTGGAACCTGCGCGGAAAAATAAACGCGTTGAAGTGATAAAGATGAATGTCAAAATCACATTCCACGCAAAACGTAAGCGGGGAAGTGGCGTCTTAGAAAAAAGTCCGTAAACGAGTTTTGCATAAATGCCAACGAAAATAATTCCGCTCCAAATGGCTGCGATTCCAAAAATCGGTTCGTAATGCAATTTGCAAAGAATGGTGGCGACTGCTGTAATCACAAACATGAGAATTGCGCGTACTTCAATTTTTTGTTTACACCATTGCGTGTTGGCGATCATTCCGATTCCGTTTAATCCGCCCCAGATGATAAAATTCCAACTTGCGCCGTGCCAAAGTCCGCCCATGAGCTGCGTAATCATCGCATTGATATGCTTCGCAATTGTTTTGCGCGAATCCACTCGGAAAAATGCCCAGAGCGCAAGGGCTGCGTAAAGAATGCCGAGCCCGAGTGCCACCCAAACGCTTCCCGAAAGAAGAATCGCAATCGCCGAAATGACCGCAGTCCAAAAGAATGTGCCAAATCCTGCGCCGCGGTTTCCGCCGAGAGGAATGTAAATGTAATCGCGTAGCCAACGAGAAAGCGACATGTGCCAACGATGCCAAAATTCCGAAGGCTTGTCGGCTTTATACGGACTGTTAAAATTCTGCGGCAAACGGAAGCCCATGAGCAGCGCAACTCCGGTCGCAATATCGGTATAGCCCGAAAAGTCGGCGTAAACTTGTAACGAATACGCAAAGAGTGCGAGTAAATTTTCAAAGCCCGTGAAGAGTAGCGGAGTCTCGAAAACTTTATCGACGAATTGCGTCGCCAAGAAATCGCTCATGATAATTTTTTTGGCGAGGCCGTTTAAAATCCAAAAGACTGCCATCCCAAAGGCGTGATGCGATAAGAAAAATTTGCGGTGTAATTGCGGAATAAATTTATCGGCGCGGATAATCGGGCCGGCGACGAGTTGCGGGAAAAATGTCAAATAAAATCCGAAGTCAAAAATATTCTGAATCGGTTTTACCGTTTTCTTGAACACATCGACGCAATAGCTAATCGCTTGAAAGGTAAAAAATGAAATGCCGACAGGGAGAATGATTTGATCGACTAGAGAATTTGTATGGAAAATGCGATTGCCCGCCGCGGCAAAAAAGTTGTAGACTTTTAAATCGATGCCAAAAAGTTGGTGCACGACATCGACGAAAAAGTACGCATATTTAAAATAGCCGAGAGTTAAAAGGTCGATGACGACGAGAGAAACGAGCAACGCAATTTTAAATCCGCGACGAGTTAATTTGTCTAAAATTTTCCCGCCGAAGAAATTGACGATGACGCAGAAAACGAGAAGCGTTAAATAACTTCCGCTCGTTTTATAATAAAAGAAAAGACTCGCAAAAAAGAGAAACGCATTGCGCAGTAAAATTTTGCTGTGAAAAATCGTGAACAGCGCAAAGACGATGGCAAAAAATGCCCAGAAATAAAACTGCGTAAAAATCAGCGGCTTCGAAGGATCGAATAAGAAAATGCTTTGAAGAAGGTCGGCGAGATGGTTCATTTTTTCACCTTCTTGTGCGCGGATTTTTTGGATTTGCTGTGCTTAATGCTTTTGGCGGGAGCATTCGCTGTGGGAAGTCTTCCGAGTGCGGGAAGATTCTGCGGAATGACCGAAATGCTCGGCGCTTCGGGGCGCATGACTTCTTTGAGCGCATCGTAAAAGAGATCGCCTAAAAGTTCATAGCCCGCATTTTTAAAATGCACATGATCTTTTTTGGCGTAATCGGCTTTCTGCCAAGTTTCAATAGATTTAAATCCGCCCATGACTCCGTATAAATCCCAAAATCCGCCTTTGTGTTTTTTCGCTAAATCGTAACCCGCTTGGGCGACGAGAACGCTGTTTAAATTTGGCTGTTTCGTCGAAGTGAGATAGCAATCATTATTCGAAACGAAAATGAATGCGGCTTGCGGAGAAACGGATTGGATGCGGGCGATGAGTGTATCGTAGCGCGCTTTAAAAAGTTCGGAATTGAAAATTTCCACATTTGCATCGTTAATGCCAATCGCAAAAATCACTAAATCCGGTTTCGAAAATTCCAAATCGCGTTCTAAATTTTCGAGGGAAAGATACGCTTTCATATCGGCGCCATTGACTCCAATCGAATTGTAAATGAGCCCGGGAATTGTATCGTTGAGCAAAATTCCGGTGAGAGTAAACGATGGCTGCGAATTGAAAAAATGGGAATTTGCAAAAAGCGAATCTTGTTCGGCGGGAGAAAGTTTGGAAAGCGTATCGCGGAGCCTTTTTTCTTTGTGTGCGTTCGGCCACGGGAAACTGAGAATCAAAGAATCTGCGCGGACGGGCAAATCAAAAGCAAAACTGTCCGAAAGAGAATCGCGTTCGCCGTGATAATAAACGCCGCCGCGTTCGAGTTGTAAAATTGGTTCAATGGAATCGGGAGAAAATCCAAAAACGCGGACTTGGGTGAAATTCCAAAAATCTTCGTCGGGAATTCGACTATCGAGAACGATGCGCACTTCGGCATCGGGGTCAATGGTCGTCACTTCAAATCCCAAAACGCCGAGAGGCGGGCGCTTGCCTTTGAGAACGCTGCGCTTCCATTTGAAGTGGCCTTTTTTCCGCGATGCGTAACTCACGGGCGTATTGGTTTTTGCGGCAGCGTAAGGGAAGACAAATCCGCGGCCAGCTGCGGGAATTTTTAATTCTTTTAAAAGACGAACTCGTGTGCGATTCGAAATAACATCGGCTTGTAAATGCGAACCGCCTAAATGTAAAATGTTGATGTTTCCTTTCCCGGTGAAAGTGAGCGAATCAAATTTGCGCAAAAATGGTGCGAACGCTGCATTTCCTGCGGGAAAGATGATGTGATTTTTCGCCGTATCAATTGGCAAGTTGATGGTTTTACTTCCCGCCAAAAGAGTCGTCGGGAAAAGGAAAATTGCAAAGAGAAAATGAAAGAAAATTTTTTTCGTCATGGAGTTTCCTCCGACGGGGAATTTTCGGGGCGAATTTCTGCGCTAGCGGAATCGACGCTTTCGTTGAATTCTTCTTTCAATTCATTCGTTGGCGCATTTTCTGCTGCGTTTACCGAATCGCTTATTTCACTCGGAATGGAATCTGCATTTTCAAAATCGCTTTTTTCGTCGGCGCTATCGAGTACGAAGTTATCGTCTTCGGGAATTTTTTCTATCGGCGTTAAAACGAGAGTATCGTTTTGGGCGATTAAAGTGTCGGCGGATTTTTCTTGATTTTGAAATGCGTGAATTTCGTTCCATTTTTCGGTATCGATGCCGTGACTTTTCCGGAAACGATAATGATCGTAGTGTAATTTAATCGCTTGATAAAGGAGTTCGCCCATGCGCGCTGCGCCGTTTCGCGTAAAGTGAATGTAGTCGGGACCGCCGAGATTTTCTTTTACCCAAGAAATCATCGCATTGTGTCCGCCCATGACGCGATACATATCCCAATAAGCGCAGCCGTTACGCAGTGCGATTTCGCGGATTTTTTCGATGGTCATTTCGAGGCTTGGGAAACTGTTCCAACGTCCGCCGATTTTTTTGGACATGTCTGCGGGGCCGATGAAAAGAATGTCTGCATCGGGAGCGGCTTCGCGGATCGCTAAAATTTGCTTTTCCAAAATGCGTTCGACCCAATCTAAATTGGATTTGTTTACACTCGGCATTAAATTTCCGCCGTATTCCATGATGATGAGTTTGGCGTTCATCGCGCGAAGACTGCTTGCGAGAAGCGCGTTATCCATTTTGGTGAAAATCGTTCCCGAGCTTCCGCGCATGGCGACATTATCGACGGCGACGCCGGCGTTTGCATCTAGTGCGATGGTGTAAAGTTCAGCATTTCCCGAAACGGTTAAGGTCACCGATTCGGTTTCGTACTGCAAATTCCACGTGTAAAGAGAAAGGCCAGGGAAAGTTTCGACTTCGGGAAGATTCGCTTGAAATTTTTTCTTTTTTTCAACGATTTTTGGTGGAAGAGAATCGGCGAAAATCGTATCGGAAACCGTTGCGCTATAAATCAATTTTGTTTTGAGATTGGCTTTGTTAGCGAGCAATCGAATTTTTTGAAATTTTCCAGCGTGCGGATAACCTTTTAAATGCAAACTTTTTTTGAATGTGAAAGTTGCGCTTCCGCGGAGATCGGTAACTTGGGCGAGTGGCCCATATTTATTGTGGCGCGCGTGTTCGCTCGCGGGACCAAAAATGCGGTGGCGTTCTAAGTTGCCGATGCTGTGTCCGTTGAAAACAAAGGAAGGAATGTCGGCGAGAGGCGGCACCATTCCCGGGCCTGTTCCTTTCCAAAGTGTTTGCAAAAATTCGCGGAGAGTGGAGGTGATGCGGTCGCCTTCGAGTTGCGAATCGCCGTAATGAACAATGTGAACGACTTCGCCCGAATCGGACGCTTCTTCGATTTCTTGAAAAAAGCGGTCAAACCATGCGATGTTTTCGTCGGGAAAATCAAAACGCGTGGAACCGTTGCGGAAAAATTCTTCGTAAAAAGCCAAAGAATCCGCGTATTCGGCGAATTCTTTCGCTCGCGTTTCTTCGAGCATTTTTTGAATTTGTTCTTCGGGATTGACGGTTACCGAATCGACTTGCGCATTTTCACGCAATTCTTCGGTAAGCGATGGAAACCGCAAAGTATAACTACCAAAGGAAATTCCTTCGGCGGGAAAAATGAACGAAAGAAGCCCGAGTAAGAAAAAGACCGCTAAAATCGCGAGAAGAGTGCGAAAGGGCGACATGCGTCCGCCTTATTTCGCAAGTGCCGCGATTTCGTCGAGAGTTCCTGCGCCCGATGTTCCGGTGGCGAGAATTTTATATTCAAATCCGCCGGCAGGAGCTTTATCGCCATCGACATAGACGACGACTTTTGCGCCTTGCGCATTGGCTTGTTCCATTTGCTTGCCGAGTTTTACCGGAGAAAGCGGGTGGTTGACATCGAATCCGCGGTTGCGCAGTTCACTAGCGACGGCAAAAATTTTATCCATATCGTTGGTGAAACTGGCGACGAAAAAGTCGAGAGATTGCTTGTTCGAAGGCAAGAGCCCGCGTTCTTCGAGAAGGTTTGCGAGGACAACGTCGCCCATGCCGAATCCGACGCCGGGAACTTTTGGTCCGCCGAGTTTTTCGGTTAAGCTATCGTATCGGCCACCGCCTGCGATGGCGCGCATCGATTTGCCTTTGTCAAAAACTTCGAAGACGATGCCTGTATAATAAGCGAGCCCGCGGACGATCGAAAGGTCGAGTGCAACGGATTTTCCTGCGCCCGAAAATTCGAGGGTTTTGAATAATTGACGAATTTCGTCGAGGGCAGCTTTTGCATTTTCGCTTTGCAATTTTTCGGCGACCGCATCAATGCTTTTGCAGTCCATCAATTCATCGAGCTTTTTCGTTTGCTCTTCGGAAAGTCCTGCGTCGGCGAGTTCTGCGTAAAAGTCGCGCTTGTCAATTTTTAAGCGGCGGTCCAAAACCGGATAAACTTTGGAAACATCGGAAACGCCGATTTCTTCGAGGTAAGCGTTGAGCAATTTACGGCTCGAAACGCCGATGTAAAAATCATCCGCCTGAAGACCGAAATCTTTGAGCATCGACGCAATCGCCGAGAGCAAATCCGCTTCGGCATAAATGCTTTCTGTTCCGATGATGTCTAAATTCAGCTGGAAAAATTCGCGAAGACGACCTTTTTGCGCACGTTCATAGCGGAAAAGACGCGGCATACTGAACCACTTAAACGGCTTTCTTAACGAGTTGCCTTTTTGAATGACTAAGCGGGCGAGAGTCGGCGTCATTTCGGGGCGGAGCGCAATATGGCGATCGCCTTTATCCATAAAATCGTAGAGTTGGCTTACGATTTCTTCGCCGGATTTTCCGGTGTAAAGTTCCAAATGTTCGAACATCGGACCTTCGTATTCTTCGTAGCCAAAACGGAGCGCAGCTTTGCGCCAAGTGTCGAAAATATAATTTTGAATCCGCATGGATTCGGGGTAAAAGTCGCGCGTTCCCTTGGGAAGCGGAGGAGTCTGCATCTTAACGTTTGTCATACAGACGCAAATGTAGAATTTTTCTACATTGTATGCGCAATGTCGGGAAATACACAGCCGAAAATTTTACTGGTAAACGATGACGGGTTTCGTAGCCCGTATTTGGAACGTTTTGCGCTTTCGCTTACGGAAGTGGCGACGGTTTATGTCGTCGCACCCGAGACCGAGCAAAGCGGAGTTTCCCATGCATTTTGCGGATTTTTGGGACATTCTCTTCGGAAAATTGCAGGCAAAGAACCGCTAGAATTTTATGCGCTTTCCGGTTCCCCTGCAGACTGCGCCAAATTCGCCATCAAAAAATTATTCCGCGACGAAAAAATTGACTGCGTTTTTTCGGGTCCGAATAAAGGCGAAAATGCCGGCGTTTCTTCTCTTTATTCGGGAACGGTCGCCGGTGCCCGCGAAGCGGCTCTTTGGGGGATTCCTGCGATTGCGGTTTCGTTTGCGCTCAATTCCGATTTTCAAATTTCAGAGAAAATGGAAAAAGAAGCGGCGCGATTTGCCAAAACGATTTTGCAGTCGAAATTGTATGAAAAAATTCCGGCGCATACATTTTGGAATGTGAATTATCCCGACGATAAAATTCCTTTTGCGGGTTACCGCGTGGCGCGCCAGAACGTTTCCATGTTTACCGATTATTATGTGGAAAAAGAGGGCAAGTATTTTTTAGAGGGCTATAAAGTGCCCGAAACATTTGCTGAAAAATCCGACGATCTCGTCTTGAGCCAAGGCTACGCGTCCATTACACCGATGACGGTGGATCAAACTTTGGAAAGCGACCTGACCCCGCTGGATCGAGAAATTCAAAAAGTTTTTTTAAGATAAAATCGAGGAAAATCAATGGCTGATGAAATCAATAAATTGACTCCGGGAACTCATTACGAATCCCTGATCGAAAAAGATATGCAGGATTGTTACCTGCGCTATTCGATGAGCGTGATCGTAGCTCGTGCTCTTCCGGATGTGCGTGATGGTCTTAAACCGGTGCACCGCCGCGTTTTGTTTGCAATGCACAAACTCGGATTAAACGCCGACAAGCCGACGATGAAGTCTGCGCGTATCGTCGGTGAAGTCATCGGTAAATATCACCCGCATGGCGATTCGGCAGTTTACGATACTCTTGTGCGTATGGCGCAAGATTTCTCGCTCCGTTATCCGCTTGTCCGCGGTCAAGGAAACTTCGGTTCTGTCGATGGCGATAGTCCTGCAGCAATGCGTTATACCGAAGCGAAAATGACCCGCATCGGCGAAACGATGCTCGAAGATTTGGACAAAGAAACCGTCGATATGGGAAAGAACTACGACGAAACTTTGGACGAACCACTCGTTTTGCCGTCGGCACTTCCGAATTTGCTCGTCAACGGTTCTTCGGGGATTGCAGTCGGGATGGCGACGAATATTCCGCCGCACAATTTGCGCGAAGTCACGAAAGCGATTCACGCATACTGCGAAAATAATGACATCACCGGCGAAGAACTTTTGAATTATGTTTCGGGGCCGGATTTTCCGACGGGTGGAATTATCTGCGGCAAGACCGGCATCCGCGATGCGTATTTGACTGGCCGTGGAAAAATTCGTGTGCGCGCTCGCGTGGAAATTGAAAAAGATGCGAAGGGCCGCGAACGCTTGATCATCAGCGAAATTCCGTACATGGTGAATAAAGCGCTCTTGGTGAAAAATATCGCTGATCTTGTCCGCGATAAAAAACTCGACGGCATTAGCGATATCCGCGATGAATCGGACCGCGAAGGCATGCGCGTCGTCGTCGATATCAAACGCGATTTCCAAGGCGACATCGTTCTCAATAATCTTTATAAATACACGCAGCTCGAAGATACTTTCAGCATTTACAATTTGGCGCTCGTCAATCGGACGCAGCCGACTCTTCTCCCGTTAAAGGATATGATTCGCTGCTACGTCGATCACCGCTTGGAAGTGATTCTCCGCCGCACGCAATTCGATTTGAAAAAAGCGCAAGCGAGAATGCACATTTTGGAAGCGCTCCGCATCGCGTGCAGCAACGTGGATGAAGTCGTTTCGATTATTAAAAATTCGAGCAGCACCGAAGACGCTAAGACGAATTTGAGAAATCGTTTTTCGTTTGACGATATTCAAGCGCAGGCAATTGTGGATATGCAACTCAAGCGTATTACCGGCCTCGAAATTGAAAAACTCGAAAACGAATATCAAGCACTCATCATTACGGTTCGCGATTTGGAAGATATCATCGCTCGCAAAGAACGTCGCGTTCAAATTCTTCTCGAATCCCTCGATGCGATTACCGAAAAATTCGGCGATGAACGTCGCACTTCGATTGAAGCCGCTGTGCAAGATTACGATTCCGAAGATTTGATTCCAGAAGAAGAACAAGTGATTACGCTTAGCCGCGAAGGTTATGTAAAACGTCTTCCGATTGGAACGTTTAAAGCGCAGAACCGCGGCGGTAAAGGTATCATCGGTGCAGGCTTAAAAGATCAGGATAATATTCAATCCATCTTTACAGCGAGCACGCACAGTTACCTTCTCGTGTTTACGAATAAAGGTCGCGCTTACTGGACAAAGGTTTATCATTTGCCCGAAGGCACGCGTAACGGCAAAGGTCGTCCGATTGTGAATTTCGTGCAGTTGACGACTGGCGAAAAAGTTTCGGCGATTGTTCCGGTGCGTAAATTCGGCGGATACAATTGCCTCATCTTTGTGACAAAGAATGGCGTCATCAACAAAATGGATTTGAAGGTCTTCTCAAATCCGCGTCGCATCGGGGTGAACGCAATTTCTCTCGATGAAGGCGATGAATTGGTCAAAGTCATTCTCGTGGGCGTCACTGCAGAAGAAATGGAAGCTGCCGCTCGTGGCGAAGAAATCGAAGACGATTCGAATGTTCCTGAAACCGAAGAATCGGAAAATGAAAATGGCGAAGAACCCGCAGACAGTACTAACTTGGCGAAGGATTTGCTCATGCTCGCGACAAAGAACGGGCAAGCGATTACCTTCCCGATTTCTAGTTGCCGCACGATGGGCCGTGGCACTCACGGTGTCCGCGGAATTCGCTTAGCCGAAGGTGACGAAGTCATCGCTCTGCTTTGGCTCAAGTCCGATCGCAAGGTGTTAACGATTAGCGAAAACGGTTACGGCAAACGCTCGGAACCGGCATCGTATCGCATTACGCGTCGCGGCGGTAAAGGTGTTCGCAATTTCAACATCACCGAAAAAACGGGAAATGTTGTCTTTGTCGATAGCGTCGCCGACGATTACGATTTGATTATCACAAGCCGTGAAGGTCAAGTGATTCGTATTCCGGTCGAAAGCATCCGCAAAACAGGACGCGTTTCTCAAGGTGTGAAGGCGATTACCCTTTCGGAAAACGATAAGGTGCAAGACGCAACCGCATTACCGAGCAGCGAAGACATCGAGCAAGAAAGCGTCGAAGGTCAAGCGACAGCAGAAATTACCGACGGCGTGAATCCGAAAGAAGCAGAAGAAAATTCGGAATCAGCAGAAAATGCTGAAACTGCAGACTCTTCTGAAGCTTCGAATGAAAAGCCCGAAGAAAATTAATCGGAAATAAAACTGCAAATTGCCCGCCTCCGGCGGGCAATTTTTTTGTGCAAAATATCCGCTGCATTTTTTGAAGGAAAAATTTTTCTAAATTTGCGTTACCATTTTTTTGCCCTCATAGCTCAAATGGATAGAGCACGCCCCTCCTAAGGGTGAGATCTACGTTCGATTCGCAGTGGGGGTACTTTTTTAATTCTATGAAACGCCACTACGTTTTTTTTACCGCGATATTTTTTTTGATGCTGCTTTTGCCGGTGTCGTGGGAATTGGTTCATTCTATTCGAACGGGAGAACCTTTTGCGCCGCTCGATTTGGTAAAAGATTTTCTTTCTCCATTTTCGCGGGAAAAGAAATTGCAAAAACAATCCTCCGAAATTCAATCGGATTTGCAAGCGCTCGTTGCAGAAATTGAAACGGAAAATGGCGAACGCTCGGATTCTTTTACAGAAATGCTTTCGGATTTAGAAACGAAAGTCCAAGATTTTAAACGCACACTTCTCGAAGTGAATTCACTTCTCCCGCTTGATTCTACGGAAGAATCGGTGCAGAAAATTTCGGTGTTTGAACGATTACTTGGCGAGTGGGAATCCGAAGAAAGCGTCCGCGATTCGCTATTTAAAATGGCGCAGGATTTGCAGAAAAATTATGCGGGAATTTCTTGGAGTCGAATTTTTGATTCGTGGATTCATCACGGATTATTCAGCGGAAAATATTTGCGGGCTTATGAAAATCGCTTGGAAAAAGAAAATACTTTTGTAAAAAAAACGCGCCCGATTTATCAGACATTTTCGTGGAAAGTTTTGCACGATCCCGGTGAAAAAGCGGTGCTCGCCGATTCGAATTTTTTATTCTATCGGCAAGATGTCGATTTCTTAGTGAAGCCTGCACCGTGGAAAATGGACAGCTTAGAAAATCCCATCGAAGCGGTTCTTGATTTTCGCAATGAACTGGCGAAGCGCGGCGTAGAACTGTTGGTCGTCGTCGTTCCCGGAAAGCCTTCGATTTATCCAGAAATTTTAAATCCAATTCTTTATGGACTTTCGGGTTTGAATATTTCTCTTGGAAGACGATTCGTCGATACATTGCAAACACTTAATGTGAACGTGGTGAATTTGTATCCGGTTTTACAAGCGGCAAAGCAAAAAGATCGTGCGGGCGATTTTCTGTATTTAAATACGGATACGCATTGGACGCCTCGCGGTGCAAAAATTGCTGCGAAAGCGATTGCTGAAAAAGTTCGCAAAATGCCGATTGCAAATGAACTTCCGCATGAAAATTTCACCGATTCTCTCGTCTCTGCGGATCGAACCGGCGACGTGGCGACGATGGCGGATTTGGAATATGCGTTCCCCGTGCAAACGGTGGAAGCGTATCAAATTAAAAATGCAAAAGGCCCGCGGCAAAATGATTTTCGCAAATCGAAAATTTTGATTTTAGGCGATAGTTATTCGCGCATTTATGAAACCGATGCGCCGATGTCTGCGGGATGGATTTCGCAATTTGCTAGTGAATTGCAAACTCCGGTTGCAGCGATTGTTTCGGACGGTGGCGCAAGTACACTTGTCCGCGAAAAACTTGCCCGCAAATCGGGTGTTCTCAAAGGGAAAAAATTAGTAGTTTGGGAATTCGTGGAACGCGATTTGCGTTTTGGGGCAGAAGGCTGGAAAAAAGTGAGGTTGGAATAATGGAAGTTTCTTGGTGGACTCGTGCTTTGAAAGTTTTGCCAGGCGGCGTGGATTCGCCGGTGCGCGCATTTGGTGGCGTGGGCGGTGAACCGATTTTTATTCGTCGGGCAAAAGGTCCGTATCTTTATGCGGACAGTGGAAAAGAATATGTGGATTATATCGGCTCTTGGGGTCCGATGATTTTAGGACATAATCCGCCCGAAGTCATTGAAGCGTTGCAAGAACAACTTTCTCGCGGTTTGAGCTTTGGAATGGGAACAGACATCGAAGTCGAACTAGCGGAATTGATTCTTTCCAAAGTTCCGGGAATGGAAAAAATTCGTTTGGTCAATTCGGGAACGGAAGCGACGATGAGCGCTGTGCGCGTTGCGCGCGGGGCGACGGGACGAAATAAAATCATCAAATTCCGCGGATGCTATCACGGTCACGGCGATTCGTTTTTGATTCAAGCGGGCTCGGGCGCGTTAACGCATGGAGCTCCGAGTTCTTTGGGTGTAACGCCGGGAGTTGCCGAAGATACTCTCATCGCAGATTACAATCACTTGGAACAAGTTTCTGCTTTGTTTGCTGCGCACGCTTCGGAAATCGCAGCGGTAATCGTCGAACCGATTGCGGGCAATATGGGCTGCGTACCACCGCGCCCGGGATTTTTGGAAGGGCTGCGCAAATTGTGCACAGAGAATGGAACCGTTTTAATTTTTGATGAAGTGATGACGGGATTCCGCGTCTCGGACGGCGGAGCTGCAAAGCGTTTTGGCATTGCGCCTGATATGATTACATTTGGAAAAATCGTCGGCGGAGGAATGCCGCTTGCTGCTTATGCGGGCAAGGAATCGCTTATGCGCAATGTGAGCCCACTCGGAAAAGTTTATCAAGCGGGAACTCTTTCGGGAAATCCGATGGCAGTGACTGCGGGCCTTGCGCAACTGCGGACTCTTTATCAATTAAATCCGTGGCAAGCTCTCGAAGAAAAAGGAATGAAGTTAGAAGCGGGATTAAAACGGGCAGCGGCTTCGGTAGGTTGTGCTGTACAAATTAACCGCGTCGGTGCGATGTTCACGATTTTCTTCTCGGATTTTCCGGTGAACGATACGGAATCGGCAATGGCTTCGAATACAAAATGCTTTGCAAAATTTTTCCACGCGATGCTCGATCAAGGAATTCTTTTCCCGCCGTCGCAATTTGAAACGACATTTTTTGGCACACAACATTCCGAAGAAATTCTCACGAAAACGGTTGCGGCAGCGCAAATCGCTTTTGAAAAGGCACGCGCATGAATATTTCCGAAGCAGTAGAATTTCTTTCGCAAGAAGCAAAAAAATCGGCGACATCTTTTGACATTATCGGAACGCATTCAAAGTCCGAAGGCGTTTCTGTTTTTCAAGGAAAAGTTCAAAATACCGAAATCTCGGAATCGGTCGGCGTTGGCATTCGCGCGTTTCAAGGAAATCATCCGGGTTATGCTTACACGGAGCGCTTAACCGAAAAAGCGTTAAAGCAAACTTTGAAAGATGCGCTTTCGCATACGGCATTTACCAAAGAATTAAAACTGGAATTGCCGCATCCCGAAAATCATCCGTTAAGAAAAATTGATTACAATCCCGATTTAAAAAATGTCACGCTTTCGCAGATGGCAGAAATTTCCATCGACATTGAAAAACGCTGCTTTGAAAAATCATCGGATGTAAAAAATGTGCCGTATCTCGGCTGCCAAAAATCCGAAGGACTGATTGTTTTTGCGAATTCAAACGGCGTTCGTTTTGAACGCAAAGATAACGGCATTAGCGCAGGCGTCGGAGTCGTCGCCGAACGGAATGGCTCCAAAAAAATCGGCGGATACGATCAACTCGAAATGAAATTCGAAGATCTTTCCGCAGAAAAAATTGCGACGAAATCTGTCGAGTATGCGCGCGAACTTTTGGAACCATCAAAAATTGAATCCGGAAAAATGCCCGTGATTCTTTCGGAACGCGTCGCGGGCCAAGTCTTTGGTATGTATGCGTCATCCTTTGTCGCAGAACAAGTGCAAAAAGGACAATCGCGGATGCAAGGAAAACTCGGCAAAAAAGTGGCGGGAGCTGGGCTCACGTTGCTTTCGGATCCGACTCGCGAAGATTTGCCGGGAGTGAAAACTTACGATTCCGAAGGCACTTACGCCGATGTGGTGAATGTCATTCAAGATGGCGTTCTCTCGGATTTCTTGTACAATTTGGAAACGGCTGCAGTCGAAGGACGTAAAAGCAACGGCTGCGCTTTGCGTTCTTACGAAGGAAAAGTCGGTGCAGGATTTTCAAATCTCGTCATTCTTCCGGGCGAAAAATCTACTGCAGAACTTTTAAAAATGTTCCCGCGGTGTTTGCTCGTAGTAAAGCTCGAAGGCAATTCGGGCTGCAGTGCGGTAAGCGGTGAAATGAGCATCGGCGTGCAAGGCCTTTACGCGGAAAACGGACAAATCGTGCATCCCGTTGAAGGCGCAACTCTCAGCACAAACTTTATCGATTTACTCGAAAGTCTCGTCGCCATCGGAAGCGAATATCCCGATGATTATACGAGTTTAATGGTGCCGGCGCTCGCTTTCCCCGAAATTGCGGTTTCTAATTAAATGCATTTTTGACGTTCGGCGTGCAACCGAAAGGCGTGGAAATGCATCTAAATAATGAATTGAAAAGGTTGAATAATGAAAAATTTTTCTGCGGTTTTCGCTCTTCTTATCGGATGTATTTTCCTTTCTTCGTGTTCCTTGGAGGCGGCTCCCGCGGGAAATGCCAAAGGAAAACGCGGACTGGGCGCAGTTCCCAAAACTCTTCGTATTTCCGCTTATATTGCGAAGGCGGATTCAACTTCGGGTTTGTATTCCGCAGACGGACAACTGATTGCGAGCGACCAAGTAAATGTCGCTGCAGAAATGTCTGGAAAATTGGTAAAGTTGTACGCAAAAGATGGAATGAAAGTTTCAGCGGGAACTCTTCTTGCCAAAATTGAAGACGCCGAACTCAAAGCGAATTTGAAAAATGCTCAAGCGAATTTAGAACTCGCCAAAAAGAAAGCGGCGCGTTTGAAAACTCTTTATGAAAAAGATGGTGCAACTGCCGAAGAATTAGAATCCGTAGAAAGTGCCGTCGTCACCGCCGAAGCGAGTGTGGATTTAATTCAAGCGCAGCTGAAAAAGACCGAAATTCGTTCGCCGTTTGCGGGAATTTTAGGAACGGTTGATTTGTCCGAAGGCGCATGGCTTACCGCCGGCAGTAAAATCGCAACTCTTACGAACACGCAAGAACTCAAAGTGGAATTTGAATTGCCGCAGCGTTATTCGCAGAAATTAAAAATCGGCGATAAAGTGGAATTGCTCGATGCGGAACGCAATTTGAAAATCGCGGGCACGGTGCGTTTTATGGATGCGACATTATCGTCAACAAGTCGCACGCGCAAAGTCCGCGCAGTCGTTAAAAATGCGGGCGGAAAATATCTCGCGGGAACATATGTCCGCGTGGAATTGCATTTTGCAGGCGGAGAATTTTCGGGCATTCCCATTCCCGCTGAAGCGCTCACCCTTGACGCCAACGGCGCATACGTCTTTTTGATGCAAGCGGGAAAAGCGAAAAAAGTTTATGTGAAAACGGGACTTAGAACTCCGATTACGGTCGATGTCATGCAAGGAATTGCCGAAGGCGATACTGTCGTCGTTTCGGGCTTGATGAGCGTCCGCGAAGGTTCTTCTCTTGAAATTAAAGATATTGCAAACAGCATGAATTACGGGGTGCACGAATGAGTTTTGCAACTCTTTCCATTCGGCGTCCCGTTCTCATGACAGTGCTCGCGTTGGGCATTGTTTTAATCGGGGCATTTGGCGCGATGAATTTAGGCGTTCGCGAATATCCGAATGTCGATTCGCCGATTATCACTGTGCGCACATCTTATACGGGCGCAAACGCAGCGGTTGTCGAATCCGAAGTCACAGAAATTATCGAAGCTTCGGTGAACAGTGCTGCGGGCATTAAATCGTTAACTTCGACAAGTTCGGATGGACGTTCTGTCATCCGCGCGGAATTTGAAGTGGGCACCGATTTGGAAGCCGCAGCAAACGATATCCGCGACCGCGTTTCACGCGTACAAAGAAAACTTCCCGATGAAGCGGATGCGCCGGTAGTTTATAAATCCGATTCGGATTCGGATCCGATTTTAATTGCGAGTTTACTTTCGGATACCCGCGATGCGATGGAACTTTCGGAGCTCGCTTCGAATGTGGTGAAAGAAAGACTTCAAACCATTCCGGGCGTTTCCGAAGTGAATTTGTGGGGAGAAAAAACGCCGGTGGTGCGTCTTTGGCTAGATCCGCTGCGGATGAAAGCGCTTGGCGTTTCGCCTTCGGACATTTCAAAAGCACTTTCCAAAGAAAACGAAGAATTGCCCGCCGGAAAAATTGAAGGGCAAACGATGGATCTTTCCATCCGGACTTTGGGCCGCTTAGAAAAGCCTGCAGACTTTCATGCGATTCCGGTGAAAACGGCAGCGGACGGAACGATTATTCGCCTTTCCGATGTAGCGACAATTCATTATGAACCGAAAGATACGCGCACCGGTTTTAAACGCAATGGAAAAAATGTGATTGCTGTTGCGCTCATCGCTCAGCCGGGTTCGAATCACGTCGCCATCGCAGACGAATTTTATAAACGCGTCGATGCGCTTCGTCGCGATTTGCCTTCGGATGTAAAAATCATCAACGGCATGGATTCTTCGGTGAGCATTCGCTCTTCTATTCGCGAAGTCATCGAAACGATTTTCGTTTCTTTCTTGCTCGTTATTGCGGTGATTTTCATTTTCCTCCGCGAAGTTCGTACCACATTTATTCCGATGATTGTAATTCCTGTTTCGATTATCGGAAGTTTCTTCGTGCTTTATATTTTCGGATTTTCCATCAACGTTCTCACTCTCCTGGCGATGGTTTTAGCAATCGGTTTAGTCGTCGATGATGCGATTGTTATCGTGGAAAATATTTACCAAAAAATTGAGAAGAAAATGTCGCCGAAAGAGGCTGCGGTCGCGGGCATTCACGAAATTTTCTTTGCGGTCATCGCGACTTCGGTAGTGTTAATGGCGGTTTTTGTTCCGATGCTTGCGCTCGGCGGAACGACTGGACTTCTCTTCCGCGAATTTGTCGCAGTGATGATTGGAACGGTTGTGATTTCGACTTTCTGCGCTTTAACGCTTACGCCGATGCTTTGCTCTAAAATTTTACGGGCACAGAAAAAAGGAATTTTATACGAAAAAACAGAACCGATTTTTGAATGGTTGAATTCCGTTTACAACACTCTTCTCAACGGATTTTTGCGGGTGCGCGGACTTATCTTCGTCATCATCGCCGCATTGCTTTTTATCGCATATTTTTGTTTGACAAATCTTTCGAGTGAAATGGCTCCGCAAGAAGACAGCAATATGTTTATGGTGAACATTTCTGCGCCCGAAGGAACAGGACTTGGGCAAACGAAAAAAATGACGGAAGCGTTCGTCGAAGAAATGACCGCGTTAATGGATTCTTCGGAATACGAAGAAATTCAAGCGGGCGCACGATCGGGCGGAAGTTCAATGATTCGCGTCACTCTCATTAGCGATAAAACGAAACGGCGTTCGCAAAGTGAAATTGCGCGGGCTGTGCAAATTTTGGGCGCAAGTTATCCGGATTTACGTGTTATGGTTTTTGAACCGCAAGCGATTAGCACAAGTCGCGGCGGGCTTCCTGTGCAATTCGTTTTGCAAGCGGGCGAAATTGAAACTCTCCGCGAATTGCTTCCGAAGTTTACCGCCGAAGCCGAAAAGAGCGATGTCTTCAGCGTGGTTAACGCGGACTTAAAATTTACGAAGCCAGAACTTCACGTTCAAATTAACCGCGATAAAGCGCACGATCAAGGCGTTTCCATCGACGATATTGCAAGCACTGTTGCGTTAACTCTCGGCGATCAAACTTATGGAGAATTTTATAAAGACGGTCGTCAGTATGATGTCATCGGAGCCGTGCCTTATGAATATCGCGCATCGCCTTCGAATTTAGATGAACTCAGCGTGCGCAATGCTTCGGGCGAAATGCTTTCGGTTTCCAATTTCATCACCTATTCCGAACAGTCCGCGTCGCCGTCACTTCCGCGTTACAATCGCTTTAGCGCTGCAACAATTTCTGCGGGACTTATGCCGGGAAAAACGGTCGGCGATGGCGTTAACGAAATGCGTCGCATCGCACGCAAAGTCATCCCGGATTCGTTAAATATTCAAACAGAACTTTCGGGAACTTCCAAAGAATACGAAGACAGTTCTTCGGGATTGTATATGGTTTTCTTGCTCGCACTCGCTTGCATTTTCCTCGTTCTCGCGGGACAATTTGAAAGTTATCGTTCTCCGTTTGTCACCTTTTTCACGGTGCCGCTCGCATTAGCCGGCGCAATTATTTCTCTCTATTTCTTTGGGCAAACGTTGAATATTTTTAGTGAAATCGCTTTGATTTTACTTCTTGGACTTGTGACGAAAAATGGCATTTTAATCGTCGAATTTGCAAACCAAATTATGGAACGCACCGGCTGCTCGCGCTTAGCGGCGGCAAAAAAATCAGCGCGTCTTCGCTTCCGTCCAATTCTCATGACGAGTCTTTCGACCGTTCTCGGCGCAGTACCTTTGATTTTAACGGGAACACCGAGTCGCATCGCGATGGGAATTACCATTGTCTGCGGACTTTCTTTCGCCACATTTCTCACCCTTTTCGTCGTGCCCGCTGCGTATTCGTTCTTTGCGGGAAAACCGAAAAAAGAATTAGAAAAGAAAGAATTCAAATCGGGAATGCTTTTGCCCGCGATGAAAATTCTTCCGCTCATTTTTGTGATGATGCATTTTGTGTCACCGAATGCCGCTGCAGAACTTTCGCCCGAAGAAGCGGTGCGGACTGCGCTTGAAAAAAATCGGACAGCGCTCATCTACGAAGAAAATGTGAAAAGCGCAAACGCCGGACTTAAAAATTCTCGCAAAGGTTTGCTTCCGACCGTCGATCTTTCTCTTTCGCGCTATTACAATTACGGCGACACTTATTCGAAAAATCAAGCCGGCGTGAAAACGGATATCGATAACGATTTAAGTCATAGCGACGCGTTTCAAATTGCGGTCAATTATACGGTCTTCGATGGCTTCGCGGATATTTCGAAATACAATTTGGGAAAAGCGCAAGTCGAAGTGGCGAAAGCGGAATTGCAGCGGGAACGCGAAAATTTAATTGCGAATGTTTTAATCGCTTATTTTACCGCGGTGAACGCGCACTCTTCTCTCGTCCTTTCCGATTCCAATTTATCGGTTTCGCGCGCCCGAAAAAAATTGGCGCAGGATAAATTCGAAGCGGGAGCGATGACTCGTTTAGATGTTCTTTCGGCGCAAATGGATTTTGCAAGTGATAGCGCGGCGAATCTTTCGAAGGCGTCGACTCTTGCGTCGGCAATTCGTAACTTAGACGAACTTCTCGGCGGTGGCGTAATCGCAAGCGCAGACGATCTTCCCGATTCCATTTCGGTAGAGCGCAATCCCGATTGGAAAACTCCCGAAGGACTTGCTCGGGCAAAAGAACGCGCCGTTTCACAAAATGCCGAATTGCTCTCGGCGATTGCGTCTAAAAAATATGCGGAGACAAATCGCAGCGGTGCGTCATCTTCTCTTTATCCCAAACTCAATTTGCACGGATCGTGGAATGCGACAGCGAGCGAAGCAGATAAAGGAAATCCCGCCGAAGCGAACAGTCAATATTTCCGCGTAGGTGCTGCGCTTTCGTGGAATCTCTTCAACGGTTTTGCAGATAATGCGACGATGGAATCGGCAAAAATTGAAGAACGTTCTGCGGAACTCAAAGTGGAAAATGTGCGTTTGAATATCGAAACGAATGTGGCAAACGCAGTCGAAACTCATCTCCGCGCATTAGAAGCGTTAGAAGTTGCCGAAGGCAATGATAAACTCGCTTCCGAAATGCTCGCTTTGGGCGAAGAACGTTTTAAAGTCGGAAGAATTTCTGCCTTCGAATTTCGCGAAACGCAAAGTCAATGGCGCTCGGTCCGCGAAGCGCTTCTCGCGGCGCGCTTTGCAGCATGCAAAGCCGAAATTCAAGTGAAACAGTTAATCGGTTCGCGCTAAAAATAAACACTATTTTACATTCATTTGTGCGCAAAAAAGTTTAAATCTAAGGGGTATGGATATGAAGAAAATTATTTTGCTTTTGACTTGTTTGTGCACCTTTATTTTTGCTGCAGAAACTCTTCCTGTTTACCAAAAAGAAAATCCGGAATCTCGCATTCTCGGCTATTTAACGGCGACGGATAAAGTCGAAGAATTACCGATTCCGCCGATGCGCAAAAAAGTGGTGAAGTATATTAAGCAGAAAAAATCCAAGAAAAAAAAGAAAGTGGTGAAATACGAAAATGTGCCGCGCACCGAACCGCCCGAATATATTCCGGTGAAAACGCGATTTGCAAAACAAGGTTATGTGCGCCGCGCAGACCTCGCGCGTTTCAAAGAACGTTCTTCCGATTTAAGCGGAATTTATTCGTCGTCGACGGGTTCTGTGATTCTTTCGAAATCGCCGAATTCTCCGGGGCGTTTCAATATTCAAATTCAAAATGGCGATGGCGCATCGCGCGCCGAAATGGCGATGGGAAATGTGCAAGCCCGCGAAGAATTTGGGCACACGCGATTTGATTATCAAGAAGACGGCTGTAAAATTGCGATTGATTTGTTTGAACGCAAAGTCCGCGTCGCAGAAAATGGCTGCGAAGAATATGATTCGCCGCATTTCAAATTAGCGGGCACTTACGATGTTTACAAAGAATATCGTCACCGCGCCGAAGTTTTCCGCGATTCCGAAGTTTCCGAGAAATTTAAAAAGTTCGTTTGGTGTCCCGAAGGACCGAGTTCTTGCGAAAAAATCCGCGACGAAGATGATTGCGATGTGGAAATTATTTGGAGCAAAAATTCGCAAGGGATGATCGAACGCCACTGCGGCGATCAAGTGCACAAATACCGTCCGATGGAACGGATGATTCCGCATAAGCGCGATTTCTTCAACGGCGAAAAACCGACGATGCTCAAAACCAAGCGCACCGATATGGCAAATGAATGGATGATTTGGTATTATTATCCGCAAGCGAATCGCTTTAAAATGGTTCGTCAAGGAACGCGGAGCGATGTCGCTTACATGGAAGTTTACGAGAATTAAAAAAATTTCAGAGCACAAAAAAACTTCCCGCCAAAGGCGGGAAGTTTTCTGTTTTAATGTTCTTCTTAATCGTCGTCGTCGTCTTCGACGGCAGCCTTGGATTCTTGCTTGCGCAGATGCGGATCCAAAGTAATCTTGCGAAGACGTAAGCACTGCGGAGTGACTTCGACGCATTCGTCATCGTTGATGAATGTGACGCATTCTTCCAAAGTCATGCGACGATACGGCGTAAGCTGAATGTTATCGTCCGAAGCTTTCGAACGCATATTGGTCAAGTGCTTGCCCTTGGTCGCGTTCACAATGATATCGGTTGTGCGGTTGTGTTCACCGATAATCATGCCCGGATAAACTTCGGTTGCAGGCGGGATGAAGAGAGAACCGCGATCTTCCAATTTCGAAAGTGCATAGCTCGCAGCTTGTCCCGGTTCCTTTGCAATCAACACGCCGTTGACGCGCGCCGGAATATCGCCCTTATACGGTTCGAAGTCTAAGAAGAGAGACTGCGAAACAGCATAACCCTTCGTGAGAGAAAGGAGCTTCGAACGGATGCCGAGAAGGCCGCGGCTCGGAATCTTATATTCCAAAGAAACGCGGTTATTATCGTCGGTCACCATATCGACCATTTCGCCTTTGCGGTGTCCGAGTTCTTCGATCACCGGACCGCTATATTCCGAAGGAACTTCAACCTTGAATTGTTCCATCGGTTCCAAAATTTTTCCGTTTTCATCTTTTTGGAAAATCACTTGCGGAGAACCGATCGTGAATTCATAAAGTTCGCGGCGCATGCTTTCGATGAGAATCGTCAAATGCAAAATACCGCGACCGGAAACTTTAAATGTCGAAGCGCCTTCTGCCTTTTCGACGAGAAGAGCCGGGTCGGCCATGTGTGCGCGTTCCAAACGTTCGGCGAGGTTATTGCCGGTGAGGAACTTTCCTCCGCCTTTGCCCGCGAGCGGGGAAGTGTTCACGGTAAAGAGCATCGAGATGGTCGGCGGGTCGATGTGAATGCGCGGCAAGTGCACCGGATTATCGACAGCAGAAAGAGTATCGCCGATATCGAACATTTCAAGGCCTGCGATTTGAATAATTTCGCCCGGACCTGCTTCGTCGATAGGAACGGATTGAATTCCGTCGTAATGCAAAATTTTCTGAATACGAATGTTCTTGACTTTCGGTGTTGCGGTATCGTCGTCCGTGAGGAAGCTTTGCGCAACGGTCATGCCCGTCTTAAAAGTTCCTTGTTGAACGCGGCCAACCGCCATACGTCCGAGGAAGCTCGAATATTCGAGAGTGCTGATTTGAAGAAGCGGAGCAGCTTTCGGATCGCCCTTCGGAGCCGGAATTTTATCGATGACGAGATCCATCAAAATGCGGAGATCGCCATCCGGATCATCGACTTCTTTGCGGCAAATGCCTTTACGACCGCTTGCGTAAACGCAAGAGAAATCCAACTGTTCTTCGGTCGCATTGAGTTCGCAGAAAAGATCAAAGACTTTGTCCAAAGCGTTGTGCGGATTGCAACCGTCGCGGTCAATCTTATTGATGACGACGATCGGAGTTAATCCGAGAGCGAGAGCTTTTTGCGTCACAAAACGAGTCTGCGCCATCGGACCTTCAAAAGCATCGACGATTAAGAGCACACCGTCAACGGTTCCGAGAACGCGTTCCACCTGACCGCCAAAGTCGGCGTGCCCCGGTGTATCGACGATGTTGATGTGGTACCCTTTATAGTTTACGCTTGCGTTTTTGGAAAGAATGGTAATGCCGCGTTCCCGTTCGATAGCGCCGGAGTCCATCACGCGTTCGTTCACTTCTTCGCCTTCGTGGAACGTGCCGCATTGCTTAAGAATCTGGTCCACGAGTGTGGTTTTACCGTGGTCAACGTGTGCGATAATCGCAATGTTTCTGATTTTATTTTGATCCATTTTGGATGTCCTATTTTGGGTACTTCAGGTACTCGTCAATTTGGCGCAAAATTTAGAAAAAATTTTCTACTTTTAGAGAGTGAATTATCTGGGAATTGATTACGGTGAACATCGCGTCGGCATCGCTTTCGCCGATTCGGAATTGCGTTGGGCTTTTGCCCGTGAAACGATAGACCAAAAAAAGACGGATTTGATGACGCGGCTTGAAGAACTTGTCCGCGAAAATAAAATTGACATTTTTGTCGTAGGAATGCCGTATCGCCCCGATGGCCGTCAAGATGGGAAAAATCTCGTCGTCGAACAATTCGTAAAACAGCTCGCAGAACGCTTCCCGAACATTCCGATTAAAACCGAAGACGAAGCATATACATCGGTTGCGGCCCTTCAAGAAACGAGTTATTTAAAAAAGAAAAAAAAGAAACAAGATAAAGGCTTAATCGATCGCCTTGCGGCACAGCACATTTTACAATCGTATTTAGAAAACGAAAAATAAGCAGCGCAGGAATTTCCTGCATTTTTTTTGAATTTTCAAATTGACAATTTTGTGAAATTACGCAAACAAAAATGTCGGATTTTAATTTTCCGCTTTTAAAATTGCCGTTTTTTCGCTAATTTTCGCCAATTTTCTTTTTTGGCACGGCTTTTGCATATCTCCGAAGCGAAAAGGTCAGCTCCTTTGATCTTTTACAAACACTGGAGAATACACAATGAAAGTCGTCACCGCTTACATTCAACCCGAAAGACTCGGCGCTGTCAAAGAAGCTCTTTACGAAGCTGAAATTTACAAGATGAGCGTCACCAATGTTTTGGGTTGTGGACAGCAAAAAGGTTACACCGCGACCTACCGCGGAACCGAAACAGAAGTTCAACTGCTCAAAAAGATTCGCATTCAAATCGCATTAAATGATGAATTTGTGCAACCTTGCATCGATGCGATTATTAAAGGCGCCCGCACGGGAAATATTGGCGACGGAAAAATCTTCGTCGAAAACTTGGAACAATGCATTCGCATTCGTACGGGTGAAACCGGCGAAGCTGCTATCGGATAAGGAGATAAATCATGGATTCTTTAACCACAATTACCGAAGCGGTAACCGGAGCCTGCGGAAACGGCGGACCTTTGATGGGCGATTGCTCGATTATTACGGGCGCTCCGGATTATTCGCTCTTTATCAGCGAAAACATTTGGATTATGATTAGCGCAATGCTCGTGTTCATCATGGGACTCGGATTTGCTTGCGTAGAATCGGGACTTTGCCGTGCGAAAAGCAGCGCGAACATTTGCTTTAAGAATATCGCTGTGCCGGCGATTGGCATTTCGGTTTACGCTCTCGTCGGTTTTGGTCTTATGTATCCGGGTGAATTTAACGGCATCCTCGGATTTGCGGGCTTTGGCATCGGCGATTGGTTAAATCCGAAGAGTTTTACAAGCGGTTATAACGGCCACTTTACTCTCTTCTCGGATTGGCTTTTCCAAGCGATGTTTGCGGCAACGGCTGCGACGATTGTTTCGGGCGCTGTTGCAGAACGCATTAAGCTCAGCTCTTTCCTCGTTTTCACTTTGCTCTATGTCGCTTTCGTCTATCCGATTGTCGGTAGCTGGGTTTGGGGCGGTGGCTGGCTTTCGAAGCTCGGCTTCCACGACCTCGCCGGTTCGGAACTCGTTCACTCTGTCGGCGGTTGGGCAGCTCTTGCGGGCGTTATCATCTTGGGACCGCGTCTCGGCAAGTATTCGAAGGGCAAGTCTCACGCAATTCCTGCGCACAATATTCCGCTCGCAACCATCGGCACATTCATCTTGTGGTTTGGTTGGTGGGGATTCAACGGCGGTTCTGCTCTTTCCGGAAATCCGTTTGACACTTCTCTCATCTTGGTAACGACAAATCTCGCCGCAGTTGCAGGCATTATCACAGCGACAGCGACTTCTTGGATTCTTTCGAAGAAGCCGGATGCGACGATGGCTTTGAACGGTTGCTTGGCAGGTCTTGTGGCGATTACCGCGGGCGCAGATACAGTTACTCCGATGAGTTCTTGGATTATCGGTGCCGTGGCAGGTGTCCTCGTCGTGCTCGCCGTCTTCTTCTTTGACAGAATGCGTTTGGACGACCCTGTGGGTGCGCTTTCGGTTCACTTGGTGAACGGCGTCTGGGGAACGATTGCAGTCGGCGTCTTCGATTACACGGGTCGCTTCAGCGTTCTCACTCAGCTCTTGGGCGTTGTCGCTTATGCGATTCCTTGCTTCCTCTGCGCAAGCATTATCTTCCTTGCGATTAAGAAGACAATCGGTCTGCGTGTGAGCGAAAAGGAAGAACTCCGCGGTCTTGATCTTTCGGAACACGGTCAAGAATCCTACGGTGGATTCCAAATTTTCAGCAACACTTAAAAAGCATTCCAGCGAAAAAAAGGAGCCCGCATGCGTGTGGGCTTCTTTTTTTTAATGAAGAATTAGGAGTTGGGAAAGTCAAAATCCCTAGCCATTTCTGTTTTTTTCTTGCATTTCGTCGCGAAGAATAACCTAGGAGTGTAATATGAAATTTCACTTGGAAACAAAATGCGCAGCGGTGGCGTTGGGAGCCGCTTTAGTATTCGGGCTTTCTGCCTGCGGGAATCCAAACACGATGACAGACAAACGCGACAGCAAAGTTTACAAGACGGTGAAAATCGGTACCCAAATTTGGATGGCAGAAAATTTGAATTACGCAGGGGATGGCTTCTGTTATGAAGATAATCCTGATAACTGCAAAAAATGGGGACGGCTTTATACTTGGGATGAGGCACAAAATGCTTGCCCCGAGGGATGGCACTTACCGTCCAAAGCCGAATGGAAAACTTTAATGGATGCTGTGGGTGGAGAAGATAAAGCAGGCATTGCCCTCAAGGCGAAAAATGGTTGGAAAGAATACGAAGGAAAGAGTGGTAATGGAACGGACGCCTTTGGCTTTTCGGCGCTCCCCGCAGGCATCGGCTTCCTCAATGAACGCTACATCGACGCAGACGAGTACGCTATCTTTTGGTCCAGTACCGAGGTCGATAGCGACGATATTGTCTACTACATAGACTTGTCCTACTACGTCGAGTCCGCGCGCCAGTACCTCGACATTAAGTACCACGCGTTTTCCGTCCGTTGCCTAGAAAACTCCAACTAGGGGCGCACAATGCAAGATCTTAGAACTTAGATTTTAGAGCTTAGAGTTTCTAAGTTCTAAAATCTAAGTTCTTCCCCCCCCCTGCGGGAAATTAGTTCGCCGGATTTTTGGAAATGACATTTCCCGGGGGAAATTAGTTCGCCGGATTTTTGGAAATGACATTTCCCGGGGGAAATTAGTTCGCCGGATTTTTGGAAATGAGATATCCCAGGGGAAATTTGTCCGCTGAATTTCTGGAAATGACACTTCCCAGGGTAAATATGTTCGCCGGATTTTTGGAAATGACATTTCCTAGGGGAAATATGTTCACCGGATTTCTGGAAATGAAATTTATCTAGCGTTTTTTTTCGCAATGAGAACAGCTAGATCCTTCACTACACTGCGTTTCGTTCAGGATGACACGCGGGGCATTGCGAAAGGATGACAACCGCCGTGTCATTCTGAGAGGAGTGCGGAGCACGGAACGATATATGAAACTTGGAACTTTAGTTCCTTAGTTGAATTAAGCCCTTTGGGGTAGAATCTAGCTGTAATTTTCAGCGTTAAAAAATTAAAAATGACGTTTCCTAGGGGAAATTTGCCCGCTAGATTTTTGGAAATGACATTTCCCGGGGGAAATAAGTCCGCCGGATTTTTGGAAATGACATATCCCAGAGGAAATTTGTCCGCTGAATTTCTGGAGATGAGATTTCCCGGTGGAAATATGTTCGCCGGCTTTCTGGAAATGACATATCCCAGAGGAAATTTGTCCGCTGAATTTCTGGAGATGAGATTTCCCGGTGGAAATATGTTCGCCGAATTTCTGGAAATGAGATTTCCCAGGGGAAATATGTTCGCCGGCTTTCTGGAAATGACATTTCCCGGAGGAAATTTGTACACCGGATTTCTAGAAATGAAATTTCCCGGAGGAAATTTGTTCACCGGATTTCTGGAAATGAGATTTATCTAGCGTTTTTTTTTTCGCAATGAGAACAGCTAGATCCTTCACTGCGTTCAGGATGACACGCAGGGCATTGCGAAGGGATGACAAACTCTAAGTCATTCTGAGTGAAGCCGTAGGCGGAGCGATATATGAAACTTGGAACTTTAGTTCCTTAGTTGAATTAAGTCCTTTGGGGTAGAATCTAGCAGTAATCTTCAGCGTCAAGATAATGCCCCAAATTTTCAAATGGTGAAATTCTTAATTCAAAATTTCGAATGAAATTTTCAAAATTGTCCGCTTTAAAACTTCGCGCATAAATCCGTTCCCCCATCCTCATTTTTCTATTTTTGTTTCCGAGGTAACTCATGTTGGAAGGAATTTATTCGAGAATTTTTCCGGCTCGAATTTTTCAGCGTGGAAAATTAAAAAAGAACGGCGACATGAAGGATGTGCTGATTATTGCACTGCCGATGCTCCTTTCTATGTCTTTTGACACGCTGATGACCTTTGTCGATAGGCTTTTCCTTTCAAAGCTTGGACCTGCCGAAATGAATGCGGCTCTCGGTGGCGGGGGAGTCACGATTGTGCTTTTCTCGCTTTTTACGGGGGCGATTAGTTATACGACGGCGATGGTTTCGCAGCGTCTCGGGGCGAAAAAATATACCGAATGTGCGCGCATTTTTGTGCAGGCGATTTACTTTTCCCTTTTTTGCGTGCCGTTTTTGCTTCTCACGATTCCGTTCGGGCATTGGATTTTTTCGATGCAGCATTTGGATGTCGAGCAACTTTCGGCGCAGACGACTTACTTTGATATTTTGATGTTTGGCGGGGTGATTAGTCTGGTTCGCAATGTAGCGCCTTGCTTTTTCAGCGGAATTGGTGAAACGAAAATTGTGATGAAAGCGGCGTTCGCCGGGATGCTCGTCAATGTCATCTGCAATTATTTTTTGATTTTTGGATTTGGACCGATTCCGAAATGCGGTGTCGCGGGAGCCGCTTACGGAACTCTCATCGGGAATGCCGTTTCGACGATAATTCTCTTCGCCACTTATTTTGGGAAACGTTACCGCAATCGTTTTGGGACGACTCTTTCTTTTGCGCTCAACGGAAAATTGTTAAAAGAATTGCTCCAACGCGGGCTTCCGTCTGGCGTTGAAATGTTCCTCAATATGGCGGCGTTCCAACTTTTGATTTTAATGTTTCACGGACTCGGCTCGGTTTCGGCGACGGCTGCGTCCATTATGTTTAACTGGGACATGGTCGCTTACGTTCCGCTCATCGGTTTAGAAGTGGCGACGACAAGTTTGGTCGGGCGTTATGTGGGCGCAAAAGCGGGGGCGGCAGCGAATCGGGTGACTTATTCGGGATTAAAAATTGGATGGATGTATTCGGCGTTAATCGGACTTTTGTTTTTATTTTTGCCCGGAGTTCTTGCGGACATTTTCCGCCCCGAAGCCGCTGATGCGACGGCTGCTTCGCTTTCGATTTTTGATGCGGCGCGTCCTCATGCGATTTTTATGATTCGGCTTGCGATTCTTTACATTATGGTCGAAGTTTTTTTGGTGGTTTATGCGGGCGCTCTCCGCGGGGCGGGCGATACGCTTTGGGTCATGTTTGCGAGCGCACTCATGAATTGGGCTGCGGCGATTGCGCTTTATGTGACCGCTTACGTATTTCAATTTTCGCCCCGTTATGCGTGGGCAGCAATCGTTTGCGTCTATTGCACTGCTCCCATTTTATTCCGATTCCGTTGGAAAAGCGGAAAATGGCGTAGCAAGGTAATGCTCAAATAAATTTCAATTTTCGTTTGAAATGAATTCAAATCATCGTGAAAATTGAAATGAACAGTAAAAATTCTTAGAAAAAACAAAAATTTTGAAAAATTTCAAAGTTTTATTTGAAAATGGTTAAATGTTTTCGCAAAAAATGGAAATTTCAATTTTCGCTAGTCCATTTTTGCTCAAGATTGCAAAAGCAAAGATTGAAATTTTTACGCGAAAGGTCTAAACGAAAAATTTATGCGAAAGGCAATTCGCTTTGCATCCCATTGGGCATCGGAATATGCAGCGCTTGGTAAGCGGTCGGGGTTAAAACGCGCCCGCGCGGAGTCCGCGAAAGAAGTCCTTGCTGGATGAGGAAAGGTTCGTAAACTTCTTCAAGGGTATCGGGTTCTTCGCCAAGGGATGCACCAATTGTTCCGAGTCCGACTGGACCGCCCGAAAAATTCGTTGCAATCGTCGAAAGAATTTTTCGATCCATCGGATCTAAGCCGCGATTATCAATCCCGAGCATTTTCAGCGTGCGTTCGGCGACTTCTAAATCGATAATTCCTTCGCCGCGCACTTCGGCGACATCGCGGGCACGGCGAAGCACTCGGTTTGCAATACGCGGCGTGCCTCGGCATTTTGAACTCAAAATTTTCGCCGCTTCATCGGTGATTTTAACATTCAAAATTTTGGCGCTGCGTTTTAAAATCTGCTCCAAATCTTTGGCGGGGTAAAGATCCAAACGGTAATGTAAACCAAAGCGATCGCGGAGTGGTCCGGTCAAAAGCCCTGTCCGCGTCGTAGCGCCGATTAACGTAAAATGCTTGAGCGGTAAATTGACGCTGCGGGCAGCGGGCCCGGAATCGAGCATAATATCCAAGCGAAAATCTTCCATCGCGGGATAAAGATATTCTTCGATGACGCGGCCTAAGCGGTGAATTTCATCGATAAAAAGCACATCGTTTTCGCCAAGACTTGTGAGAAGTCCTGCAAGATCGCTCGCTTTTTCTAAAACGGGACCGCTGGTAATGTGAATGCCGACTCCCATTTCTTTGGCGATAATTCCCGAAAGAGTCGTTTTGCCGAGTCCGGGAGGACCTGCGAAAAGGCAATGATCCAACGCTTCACCGCGACGTTTGGCGGCTTCAATCGCAATTTGCAAACTTTCTTTGATGTGATCTTCGCCGGTAAAATCGGCGAGGGTTTCGGGGCGGAGGCTTCTCTCCAAATCCGCTTCTTCGCCATTTGCTTGTTCGGGAGAAATAATGCGTTCGGACATAGGGAATCGTTAAACGTGTTTGAGGGCTTCGGGAATGATTTGCGTGACCGAAGCGTTAACGCCGAGAATTTCGACCGCTTTTTCGACCGCTTTTTGGGCAGCGGGGTCTTTGACGCCGAGAGTATGCAGCGCCAAGACCGCTTCGCTTTGATTCGGAGAAAGTAATGCCGTTTGTTCACCCCCAGAGACGGACGAGAGGGCAATCGCTTTGTCTTTGAGAGCGAGAATGAACTGTTCGGCAGTCTTTTTTCCGACGCCTTTAATTTTTCCGAGGGCAGTTTTGTCTTCGCGGGCGATAATCGCTAAAAAATCTCCCGGAGAAATGCCAGAAAGAATCCGCTGAGCGGTTTTGGGCCCGACGCCATTTACCGAAATCATATTTAAGAAAACTTCTTTTTCTTGAGAATCGGCAAATCCGAAGAGTTCCATCGCATCTTCGCGGACGACTAAATGCGTTAACATCGTGAGTTCTGAACCTTCTTGCGGCAAGCGTTCGCCTGTGCGCGAAGAAATTTGAACGCCGTAACCGACTCCGCCGCATTCAATCACTGCAAAAGTCGGGTGTCGCTCAATCAAAATTCCGTGTAAACTTTCAATCATGGTCTAAATATACTAAAAATTTTGAAAAGTAGTTACATTTTGTGCAGTAATTTTTCTTTTTCTTCATTTTCTTGGACAAATCATTTTCGTTCTCAATGACGAAATGCTGTGACTTGCCATAAACAAATTTGAAAATCCAACATTCTTTGTTTTGGCGGCTTTTAAGAATTTAGTTTTAAATCAAAAATGAGGTTTTTATGAATTTGAAAAAAATTTCTTTGGCTTTGGCTGCGTCGGCACTTTTCTTTACTGCGTGCAGTGATAGTTCTAGCAGTTCTGCTCCCGAAGAAGATTCGTCTTCGTCCGCAGCAGATATTTCTTCGTCTTCGCAAAAAGCAGAAGATGCAGATGCGATTCAAAAAATCATGAGCGAAATGCCGAATATGGATTTGGGCGAACGCTTCGGCGGAAAGCTCTGGCTTACGGCGGGCGCGAACGGGCTTTATTCTTTGTGGGTAATCGATTCCTCGAATCCGGAAACTTCGTATGGCACGGTCGCAAAAACCGCAGATATTTCGAGCGGAAAATTGACCTTTACGAAGGACGACGGCGTGGTTTACGCAGCGGGCGAAGCGCAGGGCGATGAATTCCTCGCCGAATTGGAAAAGGGAATTTCTTTGGAATTTGCGGTGAAGGATTCTTCTCTCACGGTTTCCATCAACGGAAAAGAGGCGAAGGAAGTCGGCAAAGCAACGCGTAAAGTGACTAAAGATTATCTTTCGCGCTCCGATTCTCTCGTCGGAAAGAAAGCGGAATGGAGCACAGGCGATGCGTCGTCGATTTATCGCTTCTTTAAAAACGGTGAATATGTCCGCATTTCGGTCGCAGAAAATGGCGACAAGAAAGAAGACTTGTTTGAAGCGGGTTATTACGATGTGCATCGTCAGCATTTGCTTTTGCTCCCGGCGTATCACGTGGGCAAGGTGACGACTCTCGGCAATTACACGGTGAAAGTCGATGATGACGATTTGATTTTCGAAGGCGCAACCGATAAGAAAACTTATCACACAACTGCGATGAAAGTGGAATATCCGAAAGTTTCCGATTTGACGGATCACGGTTGGGAATCCGAAAGTAATGACACTCTCAAGTGGACTCTCGATTTTAAATATGACGAATATCGCGTCGTCGGAAAAACCGGTTTGAGCGATAACACGATGAAAGTGCGTCGTCTCGGCAAGTGGGCAGTCTTCGGCGATTATCTTGTGTTAACGGTCGATACTTGCCAAGCGGCAAAATCCATTGAATGCAAAACGGAACGCGGTGCCATTCAGAATTTAACGGCGGACAGTTTCAAGTTTGATAATTTCGATTCGAAGAGTGAATATGCGACGCCGAAAAAATGGAGCGTCGTCAAAATGGAATAATTAAAGAACGCTTTCGGGCCAAGGATGCTTCGGGTAACGACCCCGAAGCTCTTTTCGTATTTGGGGATAAGTATTTTTCCAAAATCCTGTTAAATCCCACGTTTTCTGCGCCGTGCGAAAATTCGGCGCTAAAATATCGTAGCGGACTTTCACTTTTCCTTGCGTGATAAAATGTTCACCGCGGAATGTCATCAGGTCTTCGATGCGTGCAGAAAGTTCGACGGGAGAATTTTCCACATAATGATAATGCGCCCGCTTGCCGTTTGGAAGAACGAGAAAATCCGGAAACATTTTTGCGAGCCAACTGAGCATATTTTCGCCGAAGTATTCTTGCATTTTTTTGCGGAAGCGTTCGGGCGAAAGATCGCGCATTAAAAAAACGCCGTCAAAAAAATCTGCGGTGACGAGTTCCACATCTTCGTCATTCCACAAAGGAAGTCCAAAATCGGGAAAATTTTCGGCGGCGAGTTTCATCTTGCAAAGAAGAATTTGATTCGCTTCGTCCATCCACAAATGCGAAAAATTTTCGCGGCGGTGACGCTCCATCCAAGTGTCTGCGGTGAGCGCTAAAAGTTTTTGCAAAGTTTCGGCGTTCGCTTCTTGCGGGAGAATTTCTTCGCGGGAAATTTCCACATCGCCGTGACTTCGAATCAAAAGTCCAATGTAGCGTTCTTGCCCCGAGCGCCAAAGCAGTTCATAGCGAACGGTTGCGTTTTCGTGCTGCAAAAATTTTTCGGGAACAGGCAGATAAAGGCCCGCGCGCATTTCGGATTTTTGCTGCGAATTCGTGCGCAGTAAATGAAAGACGAGAATCGCTTTGGCATCGTTTACGCTCGCAGGCGAAATGGGAAAAGTATCCGTCGGCGTTTTGTAAGAGTTGCTGTTTGCAATCGCTATGCTTTCGGGAAATGCGTTCAAGAAAATGGCGATTGCATCGTCGGAATTATCCGCAGAAAATTTTTTGCGGTCATTTTCTTTGGCATAATCGAGAAGGCGTTTGTGGGCAAGTCGAATTTCTCGTGAAAGGCGATTTCCTTTTTCGGTTAAATCGCGGGCAAGTTCGAGCGCATTGAGCGGCGTCCGCTCTTTGCTTTGCATTTCATCGGCATCGAGAATGCTGAATAGCGCAATGGAAAGCGCAGAAATTTTTTCGGCTTCGGCGTAAGCTTTGGCGAGCGATAAATCGTTCAACGGAATTTGCAAAACTTTTTCGCCGAGAATGGTGATGCATTTTTCGTCGGTTAAAAATTGATTTTTGACGAGTTCCGCAAAAGCTTTTTCAAAATTTTTTGCGTCGGGCTTTGTCGGCAAAAGAATGGCATCGAACGGAACTTGCGCACGCTTAGCGAGGGCTGCAATTTTTAAGATGAGCGGACGCAAATCGCTTTTCAAAATTTCGGGAATAATGCCTTTCGGGAAAAGCGATTCTTCGCGAGAATTCCACAGACGAATGCAAACGCCTTTCTGCGTTCTTCCCGCGCGCCCCGTGCGCTGCACCGCATTTTGCAGAGAAATTCGGCTGAGTTTTAAAATGTTCCGTTTTTGTTCGGCGTTAAATTCGGTCGTGCGTTCTAAACCGGAATCGATGACGCCGGTAACGTTCGGAATTGTCAAACTCGTTTCTGCGATATTTGTCGAAAGGACAATCCGCGGTTCTTTTGTATGCAAAAAAATTTCGCGTTCAATCGATTTTTCTTGGCCGCCGAATAAATCCAAAATTTTCACTTTTCCGTAACCGAATGCTTCGTCTAAGTGGCGGTGCACCGTAGAAATTTCGCCTTTGCCCGGAAGAAAAACGAGGGAAGTTTCCCAAATTCGATTGCGCTCTAAAGTGCGAAGCGCTTTCTCCACATTTTTTGCGAGAGGCGTTCCGACGGGAGAATCTTGATTGAGAATTTGCACCGGAAAACCGGGCTTTCCGACTTTTAAACACGGAACTTGTAAAATATTTTCGAGTTCTTCGCGGTTGAGTTCTGCCGAGAGAATCGCAATGCGCGGCGCTTGCGGAGATGTTTTTTGTAACGCTAAAAAATAGGCGAGAAGCAAATCCATTTCGGCGCGGCGTTCGTGAAATTCATCGAAAACAATCCAGTCGAAATTTTCGGCTTTGTGCAAAATGGATTCTAAAAAATTGCCGTAAGTGGTGAAGAGAATTTTTGTCGAAGGCGAAGAATTGCTTTCGAATCGAATGCGGTAACCGACGCAGGAATTTTCGGGCAAAAGACTTCCGAGAAATCCGGCGAGACTTGTCACCGCTAAACGTCTCGGTTCGAGAACTGCGACTTTGGCAAGTTCTTCTTTTTCGGAAGCGAGAATCCACGGAACCAAAGTGGATTTTCCGGAGCCGGTCGGCGCCGTTAAAAGAAGATTTTTTTGTTTACGAATTTCTTGACGAATAACGCTCGCGCTTTCATAAAGCGGGAGCGTTTGAAATGCGGAATCGTCCATCGAATTTTAAGCTTTCGGATAGCGCAAATGTTCGGCGGTCGCCTTGTCGGCATACGGCCAATGGCTATTCTTCATTTGACGATCGAAAAGCAAATTTTGCAAGCGGCGTTGTAAACCGGCTTCGGTTTTGCAGAAGAAATAAACAACTTTATTTTCTTTGGCGATGTAGAATGAAGCGGCTTTGTACTTGGTCTTGTAAACGGTGCGGAAAGTCATAATGTCTTCGCGCTTCGGAATAACGCGACCATTTTTGATTTCGCAAATCACGTCGGCGTCTTTGAGCATCGCTTGCCCTTTCTGACGGACAAATTCCAAATTCGGCGCGGTATTCTTTTTAATCGTTTCCAAGTCAAATGCACCACCGCCTTCTTTGATGACGCGGCGCACCGCGCGCACAGCGGCGATAATGATAACGACGATGACTAAAATGAGAATAAGCCACCAATAATTCGCAAAGAAATCTGCAATTTGAGACATAAAACCTCGTGAAAAATTTTACAGCCAATTTAAAAAGTTTTTCGCTTTTTGTTTTGTGAGGGAAAAGCGTTTACGATTCCATAGCCGAATCGACAGCGACTTTCATTTTTTCGGCCATCGCATCCCAGCTCATGCCGAGCGCACGCTTTTTCGCATTCGCTTCTAAGGTGTGCAGGCGTTCAGGAGCGTGTAAAATCGCAGCGGCTTTTTCGCAAAATCCTTCGGGATTATCATTTTCATAAAGGATTCCTGTTTCACCGTCGATGACAGAATCTTTTAAACCGGCGACATTATTGGACATCGAAATCGTTCCGCATAAATTGGCTTCGATGTTGTTAATGCCCCAACCTTCTTTGAACGAAGGATTGATAAAAAGAGAAGAACGGCTGAGTAAATTGCGCTTTTCGTCTTCGGAAACGCGCCCGAGAAATTGCACGGAATCGGTAACGCCGAGATCTTTCGTGAGTTTTTCAAGCTCGGGACGATAATCGCCGCTGCCCGCAATTTGAAGTTGAATTCCGGGGATGAGTTCTTTTAAACGCGGCATCGCTTGAATCACAAATTGCGCGTTTTTGTATTTCATCAAACGGCCGATGAAAGAGATGACTGGCGGATTTGCTTTCGCTTCTGTCGGGTGAAAATATTCCGTATCAATTCCCGGTTCAACGAGGAACATTTTCTTGTAACGAATTCCCATGTCGTCGATTTCTTCTTTCGTGCTTTCGGAAATAGCGAGGAAATTTTCGTTCTTGTAAAAGAGCGCAACAGCGCGTTCCATCAAATAAACATAAAGCGCAAGCGGAAAAAATGTCTCGCGGAAAATGGATTTGCGGAAGAAATGCATCACCATGTGTAAGCGTTTTGCTTTTGTGCCGAGCGGCGTAAAGAAAGGAATTTTATTCAAATCTTCGACGATTAAATCGTATTCTTTTTCGTGTTTTTTTGCGTAAAAGAATGCGGAATAATTGAAAAGAAATTTGCTCCCGATGCGGACCGTGCGCATGCCATCGATGACTTCTTCATCGGGCAAACCTTTTACGCGGTGGGCGAGGACGGTGACCTCGTAGCCGTTCGCGTTTAGGCGTTTGAAAATTTCGTGGAAATAAAGTTCTGCGCCACCGGCTTCGGGATTTTTAATATCGCGCCAGTTGATAAGTAAAATTTTTTTCGTCACAATAAACCTTCTTTAAATCGCATTGAAATGAGAAAGTTGTGCTTGAATTAGACTGAGAATTTTGGGAATCACCGATTCCGGAGATTCGTTCACGCTTGCCCCCGCTGCGCGCGTGTGACCGCCGCCGCCAAAATTTCCTGCGATTTGATTGACATCGATAATGTAATTGGAGCGGAAACTCAATTTATACGAATTGCCGACCGGATAAAGGAAAATCGCAACTTCGGTTCCGCTGACTTCGCGGAGTGTATCGATAATTGAACTCAAATCGAGCGGAGAAACTTCAAAGCGTTTCAACTCTTCGGGAGAAATGCTTCCCCAGACGACTTTTCCGTCTAAAGCGAGTTTGCAATTTTCTAAGACGAATCCGGTGACGCGCGTGGCTTTGTAGCTTCGCGTGTAATAAGTTTCGTTGATAATGCGCGCGAAATCGGCGCCTTTGTCAATTAAATCGCCGACGGCAATCATGGTGCGTTTTCCCGTGCAGCTGAATTTAAATGCGCCGGTATCGTGGACGATTCCTAAGTAAATGGCGTTGGCGGTGTTTTGGCTTATGCGTTCCGAGTCCAGTTGAAAATACAAGACTTCGCTCGCGGAACTCGCTTGCGGTTCGACGATATTCAGCGTGCAAAGATTTTGAGGATTGCTAATGTGATGATCGATGTTGCAGGTAAATTTCGCTTTTTGAAAAGCCGCTTCGCCGCCCGCGCCACAGCGTTCAAACGAAGGTGTATCGAGAAGAAAGCAAAGATCCGCTTCGCGTCCATCATATTCCGGAAGAATTTTTTCGGCTCCCGACAAAATGCGATAACTCGGCGGAAAATTTTCCGCAAAAATTTGTACCGTTTTTTCGGGATAATTATCGCAAATGTAATTGTAAAGCCCAAGGCAAGAACCGATGCAATCGCCGTCAGGGCGAACGTGGCCAAAAATAGCGATGGACTGAGCTTTTTCCAGCAATTCGTCTAATTTCATAGCGTTATTATAGAAAGAATTTAGAGAAAAGGAAAGCTTTAAGAAAAAATTAGGAGGGAGGAAGGAGGAATTGAAAATAATGGCGCGGCGTAGCCGCGCAGGGGAAACGCGAAGTTTTAGAGCGGAAAATTTTTGATGTACTCGTGCGAAGCGCCTCATTTTTGCAAAATTTGTCCGTCGGGATTCCGGAGATACCATTTTGCACGCAAAATTTGTCCGTCGGGATTCCGGAGATAACATTTTACACGCAAAATTTGTCCGTCGGGACTCCGGAGATACCATTTTGCACGCAAAATTTGTCCGTCGGGACTCCGGAGATAACATTTTACACGCAAAATTTGTTCATCGGAAGTCCGGAGATAACATTTTACATGAAAAATTATTCCATCGGAACTCCGGAGATAACATTTTACATGAAAAATTATTCCATCGGAACTCCGGAGATGAAATTTTGCAAATTTCCGACCACTAACCCCTGCCCACTAACCCCTGCCCACTAACCACTAACCCCTGATCACCGACCACTAATTCCTCCTTTTTAACCGCTTTCGCATTCTAAATTTTTCTACATTATTGTGCGAACGTAGTAACACACTAGAGGTAAAAAAATGAACTACTTCAATACACTCCCTCTCCGCAAGAAGATCGAAGAACTTGGTCATTGCCGTTTTATGGAAGCTTCTGAATTCTCTCGTGGAACCGAAGCTCTTAAGGGCAAGAAAATTGTGATTATCGGTTGCGGTGCTCAGGGCCTTCATCAGGGTCTTGACCTTCGCGATAGCGGTTTGGATGTATCTTACGCACTCCGCGATTCTGCAATTCAAGAAAAGCGCGCATCTTTCAAGAATGCGACGGAAAATGGTTTTAAGGTAGGTACTTACAAGGAACTCATTCCGAGTGCAGACCTCGTTTGCAACCTCACACCGGATAAGCAGCATCACAATGTGATTCCGCAGATTATGCCGCTTATGAAGAAGGGTGCAGTTCTTTCTTACAGCCACGGCTTCAACATCATCGAAGAAGGTCAACAGATTCGCGATGATATCACCGTGATTATGTGTGCTCCGAAGGGTCCGGGTTCCGAAGTGCGTGCAGAATATGTTCGCGGATTCGGCATGCCGTGCCTCATCGCTGTCCAAGCGGACCACGATCCAGAAGGCAAGGGTTGGGATTATGCAAAGGCTTACGCTGCTGGTCTTCATGCAGACCGCGCCGGCGTTCTCGAAAGCTCTTTCATCGCCGAAGTCAAGTCCGACTTGATGGGCGAACAGACCATTCTCTGCGGTATGCTCCAGACCGGAACTCTCCTCGGCTTCGATAAGATGGTTTCCGAAGGCATTGAACCGGGTTATGCAGCAAAGCTCCTCCAATACGGTTGGGAAACTGTTTCCGAAGCTTTGAAGCACGGTGGCATCACGAATATGATGGATCGTCTTTCGAATCCGGCAAAGATTCGCGCTTACGAACTTTCCTTGGAATTGAAGAAGATTATGACCGACCTTTATCGCCGTCACCAAGACGACATTATCTCGGGCGAATTCTCTTCGACGATGATGAAAGACTGGGAAGCAGGCGACAAGGATTTGCTCACTTGGCGTGAAGAAACGGGTAAGACCGCTTTCGAAAAGACCGCTGCTTCGGACGCAAAGATTACCGAACAAGAATACTTTGACCGCGGCGTTCTCATGGTCGCTATGATCAAGGCTGGTTCGGAACTTGCATTCGAAACGATGACCGCTTCGGGCATGAAGCCGATGAGCGCTTACTATGAAACCCTTCACGAAATTCCGCTGATTGCAAACCTCATCGCGCGCAAGAAGCTCTATGAAATGAACCGCGTCATTAGCGATACCGCTGAATACGGCTGCTACCTCTTCGCAAACCGCTGCATTCCTCTCCTCCAAGACTTCATGAAGAAGATTACGAAGGAAGACCTCGGCGAAGTTTACGGTGCAGGCAAGGGCAACGGTGTCGATAACGTGAAACTCATCGCAGTGAACAAGGGCATTCGTCAGCATCCGACCGAAATCATCGGTGCATGGCTCCGCGAACACATGACTGGCATGGCAGAAATTGCCGTGGCAACCAAGTAATTTTCCTTTCGGATTTTTACGAAAAAGCCTCGGGTAAAACCGAGGCTTTTTTGTGCGAAGAAAAGGAAACGAAAAACTTAAAAAAGAACACAAAGCCAATAAAACGGCAATTTTTTACATTTAGCGTATGATTGAAACACGTCCAGAATTAAAAAATATCTCCGATTACGTTCCCGGAAAATCCATTGAAGAAATCTGCGAACAATACGGATTAAAAAGTGCAGTGAAACTTGCGTCCAACGAAAATCCGCTCGGACCGTCACCGAAAGCGCAAAAGGCATTTTGCGAAATGGCTTCGCAGTTGCATCTTTATCCGCGCGGAAATGCGCCGCATTTAATTTCGGCGATTGCAAAAAAATTCGGCGTGAACACAAATCAAATCGTCCTCGGCAATGGCTCCGACGAAATCATCGATATGGTGGGGAAAGCTTTCTTGCAGCCAGGCGATGAATGCATCGGCATCCGAACGACTTTCTCTGTTTACAGCGCAACCGCAGATTTATACGGGGCAAAATTTATTTCGGTCGCCGCGGGCGAAGAACGTCCTGCGTTAGATCTTTATCTTCAAGCGTTAACGCCGAAGACGCGCGCCATTTTCATTTGCAATCCGAATAATCCCACCGGATTTTATTACAGCGAAAAAGAACTTCTCGACTTTCTTCAAAAAGTGCCGCAGAATGTTCTCGTTTTCTTGGACGAAGCGTATTCGGAATTTGCGACGGCGCCAGATTATCCGAAGCTCATTTCGAAACTCGCAGAATTTCCGAATTTGCTTTTGAATCGCACATTCAGTAAAATTTACGGACTCGCGGGACTGCGCATCGGTTATGCGTTTTCTAGTCCCGAAATCATCGCGGCGATTTGGAAAGTGAAACCGCCTTTCGATGTGAATTTACCTGCGCAAGCGGCGGCAACGGCTGCGCTTTCCGATGAAAATCACATTCAACAATCGATTGCTTTGACGGTTTCTGGTGCGCAATTTTTGACGGAAAATTTTGCCAAGCTCGGCTTTTCCGTTCTCCCGACGCAGGCGAATTTCATCTGCGTGCATATCGGCGAAAATTGCAAACAGTTGACGGAATTTTTGGAACGAAACGGCATGATCGTGCGCTACTTAAAAAGTTTCGGCCTCCCCGAATCTATCCGCGTAACGATTGGAAAGCCCGAAGAAAATCAACTGCTGATCGATCTCGTTCAAAAGTGGAAAGAAGAATGTCAACTTGCGAAGTAAAAGAATTAGAACAAATCGCGATGCGCGCTGCATCGGCTGCGGAAAAAGTGATTCTTTCGCATTTTGATTCCGATTTAGCGGTGGAATGGAAACCGGACAATACGCCGGTAACAATCGTAGATAAAGGTGCCGAAGAAGCTTTGCGAAAAGTCTTTGCCCAAGAAACGCCGCACTTCGGCGTCATCGGCGAAGAATTTGGCATTGAAAATCCCGAAGCCGAATATAAATGGGTTTTCGATCCGATTGATGGCACAAAATCTTTTATCCGCGGCGTTCCTCTTTTTGGAACTCTTATCGGGCTTTATCATCGGGGCGAACCGCTCGTCGGCATTATCAATCTTCCGGCGCAACGAAAAATGTTGCATGCGGCAAAAGGCTGTGGCGCTTTTGTCGGAGAACGTCGCGTTTATACGTCAAAAGTCGAACACCTGAGCGATGCGCTTGTGCTTTCGGGAACGGTCAATACTTTTGACGAAATGCATCTCGGCAAAGAATTTGAAGCGTATCGCAAATCCGCAAAACTTTACCGCGGTTGGGGCGATTGCTACGGTTACTTCTTAGTCGCCACGGGTCGCGCCGAAGCAATGGTTGATCCCGTCGTTTCGCTGTGGGACATCGCTGCGTTTCCTGCAATTTTTGCTGAAGCTGGTGGAAGTTTCTCGCTTTTGGATGGAACGACTGCGCTCTTCGATGCAAACGGAAAACCGACGCGTCCCATTCACGAAGGTTATAACGCCAAAGCGACAAACGGAAAAATCGAATCCGTTTTCGCTCGCTAAAATTTTCATTCCGAAAAATCCGAATTCGCGGTGCTGTAAATTTGATGCCCGCTTTCATTAAAATGCACAAAAACAGTGCCGACTTTGGATGTATTGAGCAGCGGAATTTTCAAACTGTCCAAACGTTCGACGACGACTTTGTGCGGATGACGAAAACGGTTGTGTTTTCCATTGGATGCAATCGCTATTTCGGGTTGAACCGCTTCTAAAAATTCCCGCGAACTCGAAGTCTTTGAACCGTGATGCCCGAGTTTTAATATGTCGGTTTTAAGCGCAATATCGGTTTGCAAAATTTCCGCTTCGCCTTCTTTGGTGAGGTCGCCCGTTAAAAGCATCGAACCGCCGACGCCTTCGATGCGAAGGGTAATGCTTTCGGAATTGGTTTCTCCGCATTGCGTAGGGTCGGGATGCAAAACGCGCATTTCCCACGGAATTTTTTCTTCTGGATTGGCATAAAATTCTTCGCGGAAAATCATCCCGCGCCGCAAATCTTGAATGGCGACATTGCGAATAGTCGCTGTCGAAAGGACGCGCATCCATTCTGGCTTTTCGGTAAAGCGGGCGCATTCTTGAATCCAAAGATTTTCTACGGGAAATTCGCGGAGCAAAACTTCGGCGCCACTAAAATGATCCAAATCGGGATGCGTAATAATAATGCCTTTGAGTTTCCAAATTCCTTCGTTTTGCAAATACGGAATAATTTTATCGTTTGCGACATTGCGTTTGCCCGAATTGACGCCGGCATCGACCAAATAGGCATTTCCTTTTGGGCTTTTGACTAAAATGCAATCGCCTTGTCCGATATCCAAAACGGTCACTTCCCAAGACGGAGAAATTTTGGGCGAAAGTGCGGTGTAAAGGAAATAGCCTCCAAAAAGGCAAAGCGAAATGAGAACGATTCTTCGGACCCAAAAATTTTCGCGGAATTTACCGAGCGAAAGCACCACAAGCCCAATTAAAAGAAGAATCCAAATGGGGAAAGGCCCCGCCGTGACCGACGCTAATGTAACCGCAGAAATTTTCCCGACGAGAAATGCCGAAAGCCGAAAGAGAAATCCCGCGGCAGCGCAAAACGCTTCGGCGCAAACAGGAATCGGAAGTAGTAACGCAAAAACTCCCGCTTGCATGCCGAGACTTACGAGCGGTACCACGAAAATATTTCCGACGATTGAAATCGGTGAAAGCGAATGAAACGACCAAATGAGAAATGGCGCAGTCGAAGCGGTCGCAACCAAAGTAATCCAAACGGCTGCGAAAACATAATTTTCTAAAAAATTCCAAATTTTATTTTTCCGCAAAAATTCATTTTTTGTCGTCAACGGATTTCGTTTTCCGTAAGCGATAATCCCTGCGGTGGCGGACGCCGAAAGTTGGAATCCGACATTCCAAATGACATCGGGATGAACGGCGGTTAAAATCAAAAGCGCAACGCCTAAAGAATTGAGCGAGTCCGCTTTGCGTTCGAAAAGAAGTCCGCATTGCACGACCGAAAACATAAAGACCGCACGAAGAACAGCGGGCGAGCCGCCGGCTGCGGGCGCGTAAATGAGCATCAAAAAAATGGCGCAAAGACTTGCTGCTCGGTGCGGCATCCGCGTCGCTTTTAAAAGCAATAAAATCATTCCCGAAAGTAAAACCACATGGAATCCGCTGATGGCGAGAACGTGGACAATTCCTGCGCGGCGAAATCCGCTTTGGAGCGCATCGGGAATATTCGAACGGTCGCCGGCCAAAAGCCCGATTAAAAGTCCCGATTCTGCGGGCGAAAGATACTTACCAAAGTAATTTTTTAAATGCCTGCGGAATGCTGAAAATGCTTTTTCCAAGACGAAGCGATGCGAAATCACTTGAAAGGATTCCAATTTTCCAAAGCCCGCAAGTCCTTGACTTTTTAACCATTTGGGCGAATCAAATCCCCCGGGAAGTGTCGGCGGCTCAATCGGAAACCATTTCGCAGTAAATTGAATCGAATCTCCGGGCATAGGAAAGGGCGCTTGCTTTTTGGATAAGCGGAATTTTCCGTTTTCGCTTTCTACGATTACGGCGACGCCTTCGGGGCGATCGATGACCGATTCGACGAAACCAGAACCTTCCTGCGGAAGATTTTTGGGAAAAGCGGGCTCGTTTGCGCTAAAAAATGACGAAATCCACAGTCGAATCACAAAAAAGAGCAGCACCGCAAGCGAAATTCGCCGCGAAAAAGCGGGGAACGCCCACAGCGCAAGCACAAGAATTGGCATAAACGCGATGCCGTAGAGCGGAAATTCTGCGGAAGTGAGAAGCAATGTCGCCGCAAAAAAGGCTGCGAGAGCGGGTCTTTCTGAGAGCGGGCTTAAAAATTTTCGAAATTCATCGAATCGCATAATTTTCTCCTAAAAAAAGATTAAATTGCAAAGACAAAGTGTCCTCTTATTCTTTAAACGCTCGAATGTCGGAAAAAAGGAAAAAAAGCTCATTTTTCACACTTTTTTGGCTCGTTTGGCTCATTTTGCCCTTCGGCGTCGTCGGCTGTGAAAATTTTGGTTCTTCGACAGATTCGCCCTCCAAATTGCCTCCATTTGATGTGCGATTTCAACTTTCGGCGAATGATTTGGCAAATAATGATTCTGCCAAAGCGCATCTCGTTTCGGGAACTCTTTTGCGGGTTTATCCGAATGCATTTTATCGGCTTTCGTTTGATATCGATTCTTTGCAAAAAGCGCCGCAACTTAATTTATTCCGCGTCGTCGATAGTCACGTTCGCAATTTAACGCGAAGCATTACGCCAAAAGAAGAAAATGGCCGCTGGATTTACGAATTCGTCTGCGAAGAAAATGAACCGATGTATTGGGTGACAACTCTCGAAAGAAATGGCGATTATTTTCGCGGACAAGTCCAAAATGTCCTTTTCGAAGGCGCGGGCAATTACAGCAATCATTTTAGCGTGAATTTAATTGTCGCGGGCGAGTACGGCGGCACCGCAGATTCGGTATCTGCAGATTCTTTGGCAAAGCTTTTACAGCGAGAATTTCGCAAGAATTTTTCGCCCGGGCAAATTTTCATCGATACCGTTTATTTGCATCGCGCATCCGAACGCATCGATTTAGCGACTGCGTATCCGGACAATGAACCGTGGCTTGCCGGGAAGTCGAGTGAAGATTTTTTCGTAACCGAACTCGGCGGTTGGCCAAATTCTTCCGCGGAACCAGAAATTTATAATGCCTTAGACATTGTGCTAGTGCATCGCATTGAGAAAACCGCAGTCCTCGGCTATTCCATGCTTTTCAGCGGAAATTTCGGCGGCGGCTCGGGAAGTACAGTCGTCGTAGGAACGCATTACCGCGTGGATTCGCGGACTGAAAAAATGCAGACTTCCGAAGATATCGTCAACACAGCGATTCACGAAAGCGCGCACTTTTTGGGACTTCGCCATACGACGGCGACGACATCGGATATTATTTCCGAAGAAGATATGTCGAATTGCGAGGACGGAATTGACGACACGCCTTTCTGCGGAAATATTCTCAACATGAAACGCGCCGCTCAAGATTCGTTAGAAACGACGACGGATTATGAAATTTCAACTTGGGCAAGGCCGCGCCTTTTCTTCAAAGAAGTCGCCCATTGCCCCGACGAAAATAATCCGATGTTTCCCGCAGAAACTCTCGAAACGATTTCTTCATTTACTCCGGGACAGCTCGCTTACATTGCCCGCATGCTTTCCCTTTATCCGCATTAAAATGGTGGCATTTCTTTATGGCACTTCCGCATCAATTTTCTGAAAACGCAGCTTTAATCGCATTTGTCCTTTTGCCGAGTCCCGAATGGCCCGCAGAAATTTTGAGCAAACTCACTTCCGTTTTTGGAAACATTCGCCACTTAGGAAAGCTTTTCCCGTTTGATAAAACCGACTATTACACTCCCGAAATGGGAAGCGGACTTTTCCGCGGCGTTCTTTCGTTCGAAAATACGGTTGAACCGCAAAATATCGGCGTCGAAAAAGAAAAATCCAACGCGCTCGAATTAAAATTAGCGGCTTCTCTCGAACATCGAAAAATCAACATCGACATTGGCTACATGGATTTGGACAAAGTCGTTTTGCCTTCGTATAAACGCGGCCCCTTCAAACTTTATGCGGGGAACGGTCTTTGGCTCGATATGATTTTGCATTATGCGAAAGGAAAATTTCTCCCGACTGCGTGGGCGTTTGACGATTTCAAACGGAATCCGTATGAACACGATTTGCTTTTAATCCGCGAAAAATTCAAGAAAAGTGCAAACAAAAAAGCAGGCGTTTAACCTGCTTCTTTTCGTAAAGAATTCAATTACTTCACCAAAATTTTTTCGATTTCCACAATGTAAAATGTGTGGTAATCTTCGGCGGCGTAATCCTTTGTTAAAATAGATTTGTCGAGGAAACTTTCTTTGTCGTATGGCTGCGCAAAAAGTTTGCGGCAAACGAGAACCATCCGCGCTTCATCAAAATAGGGAACTTGATTTTCGTGCGCAACGGTAAAATGACATTCAGCGATTTTGTCTACGTCCTTCCCCGAATTGCGCCCGCAGAAAGCGAGTTCTTTGCGGTAGCTTTCGTCAAAGAAGCAAAGCGAAAGATGCTCTTCGGCATCGACGAGAGTTTTTGTAAAACGTTGCGGACGGATGGCGATATAGGCGACGGGCTTGTGCCACATAATGCCGAGACCGCCCCAAGATGCGGTCATCATATTGACTTTTCCAGCGTGTTCCGCAGTGATTAAAGTCCATTCTTTATCAAACAGATGAAACGGATTATCGCGGAGTTCTTCGGGAGAAATTTCGTGAAATATAGCCATAAGAATTTTTTGTTAAAGTGAATGTTTACGGCGAATTACCGCATTCTTAAAACTAAAAAATAAAATGGAAATGGAAAAAATTCTGCGGGCGAAAAGATTATAAATGTTCCGCTAAAATTTTGCAGCCGATTGTGAGGAGCACAATTCCGCCGGCGATTTCCGCCCATTTTGCCGATAAATTTTTCCCGACTTTTTTTCCAAAATTGACGCCGATTTCCGAAGCGAGAAAAGCGACGATTCCGATGACGGCTGACGTCCACGCAATTTCGTGTCCGATGAGTCCAAAAGAAAGTCCGACGGCGAGGGCGTCTAAACTCGTTGCAACCGCTAACGCCGTTACCGTTTTCAAATTCAATTTTTTTGTAAAAGTCTGCTCTTCGCCTCCGCGGGCAGCTTCCCAAATCATCCGCACACCGAGAAAACACAAAAGCCCAAAAGCAATCCAATGGTCGATGGCGCCGATAAGTTCCGCTAAAAATTTCCCGCAAAAAGCTCCAGCTAAGGTCATTCCCGCTTGGAAAATTCCAAAAAAGAGTCCGATTTTGAAAATTTCAGCTTGAGAAGTTTCTTTGCGGCAAAGTCCGATGGAAAGAGAAACCGCTAAACAGTCAATTGCGAGGGCGCAGGCGATCAAAAAAACGCTGATCAAATCCATCGGTTTGCGTTATCCTATAAAAAAAGTTAATTTGAAAGTGTCACAATAATAGAAATGTTGAGTGCCTATGAAACGTTATCAGTCTCTTTTGATTACAGGTGCAAGTTCCGGCATCGGCAAAGCAATAGCCTACGCTCTAGCTCCCCAAGCAGAACAAGTCGTTCTCGTCGCCCGTAGAACCGACAAGTTAGAAGCGCTTGCGTCCGATCTTTCTGTGCGTTTTGGCGTTCAAGCTTATGCGTTAAGCGCCGACCTTTCTGAAAGCGGGGACGCCGAAAAAGTTTTCGAAAAGACGATTGAACTCACCGGACGCCCGCCTGATATTTTGGTCAACGATGCCGGTGCGGGCTTCTGCGGAAATGCAGCGGAAATTTCTGCGGCTGCCGAATGCAAAATGGTAACTCTCAACATCGAAAGTTTAATGGTGCTTTCCAAGCTTGCGCTCAAAACGATGAATGCGCGTCGCAAAGGCGTCATCTTAAATGTCGCAAGTCTCGGCGGATTTCAACCGGGACCGTATATGGCGGCATATTTTGCGAGTAAAGCGTTTGTCCTTTCTTATAGTCAAGCGCTCGCCGAAGAAGCGAAGCCTTACCATGTCCGCGTTCTCACACTCTGTCCGGGTTCTGTCGATACAGCGTTCCATTTTCTCGCGGGATCAAAACGCGGATTTTTGCGCAAGTTCTGGAGTTCTTCCCCCGAGCAAGTCGCTTGGGAATCGGTTCGTGCGATTCTTCTCGGATTTCCGGATGTCATTATTCCGGGATTTGCGAACAAAGCGATTGTCTTTGCCGAACGCATTTTGCCACGCCGACTTGTCATCGCATTAACGGGAAAACTTTTAAAACCGCGCGACGAATAAATTCGCAGACTATATAAATGATCACGAATTATTTTGGAAACTATCAAAATTTTGTATGAAAAAAAATGCAGAATAAAAAATGGAAAATCGGAATCGTTCTTTTCTTCGCGTTTGTTTCAATGCTTTTTGCCGCGGATTTGATTTCACTTCCGAAGCTAACTCCTGAAAATCGCGCAAAGGCTGCCGAGATTTACGACGAAGAATGTTATGCGTGTCATCGGTGGACAAGAAACTTCGCAGGCCCCGAAATGAAAGGGAATATCGCCCGTTACTTTGGAAAACCCGATTCTCTCATCGCCTATTTAAAAGACCCGCAGCCCATCCATCCGGACAAATATCGTCCCATGGAAATTCGAAAACTTTCCGATGCCGAAGCCGCTTTAATGGTCGCGTGGCTCTTTTCTTTACTTCAAGATTCGACGGCGATAGACCGCCCAAAATAACCCGCAAAATATCCCAAAAGGATGCATTTCGTCTAAATTCATCGCAATTTTGTCGAAATTTTACGATTTTTTGCGGGCGCATTTGCGTTTTTTCTTGTATATTAAAAAACGACGCAAACAAAGCGCTATTGAAATCGGAGATTTTATGGCAGAAGATTTACAAAACCTGATTGATCGCATTCAAAACGAAGCTGTTGCAAAGGCAGACGCTCAGTCCGCAGAAATTATTGCAAAGGCTCAAGCAAAGGCCGCAAGCATTGTCAAAGATGCCGAAGCACAAGCGAAGGCAAATTTGGAAAAAGCCGACAAGGATGCCGAAGTTTATGCAGAACGCAGCAAAAAAGCTTTGGAGCAAGCTGCTCGCGATGTTCTCATTTCGGTGGGCCGCAGCTTAGAATCGATGGTAAACGGAATCCTTTCCCTTCAGGTCGAAAAGAATCTTTCCGACGCAACCGTGAAAGAAATGCTTCTCGCTCTCGCAAAGAATTATGCTTCTTCCGAAACCGAAGTCGTCTTCTCGGATGCAGATAAAGCAAAACTCACTTCTTTTGCTACAGGTGAATTTGCAAAGGCTCTCGGGGCAGGCGTTCAGGTTTCCAGCGATTCCGGAGTCAAGTTTGGTTTCCGTCTGAAATTGGACGGTGGCAAAGTTTCTCACGAATTTACTTCCCAGTCGATCGCTGCAGCTCTCTCGGCACTCGTTCGCCCAGAAATCGCAAAGGTCGTTTCTGACGTGGCACAGGGAAAATAATCCATGAGCAATGCCGTTTACATTACCGCGTCGCTTCCGTTTTTGAAGTTCGGAGATACTCCTCCGTTCTCGATTGCGGATCTTCGCAATCGTTGCTCGGCGGTCATGACCGAAGAAGAACTCGCTACGTTCGACGCCCTGGTGAACGGGGAAGAATGCGACGATCCTTTTGTTTCGGCTTATATGGCTCATGAGATTCAACTGAAAAATGTGGTGGGGCACGCACGTGCTGCAGCTTGGGGACCCGAAGTGCGTTTTACAGAACGCCAATTCCCCGGCTACGATGTCACATTTGCCAAGATGGTTTCGGATGCATTTGCAAAACCGAATCCGTTAGACCGTGAACAGGATTTGGACCGCGCTCGTTTTTGGCTGGTCGATGAACTTGCCCGCGGAGAAGATTCGATGGCTGCGGTCTACGCATTTGCCATCAAACTGAAAATCTGTGAACGGTGGTCTCGGATTTCCGCAGAAGCGGGGAATGCTGCCGTCCTAAAAGTGATTAATGATAACGATCCTGCGTATAAGCAGGAAAGACCGGAGGTCTAACTTTCAATGGCTACAATCGGTAAAATTGTCGGTGTGAACGGAAACCTTATCCGTGTCGCATTCGAAGGTGCAGTCGCACAAAACGAAGTGGGTTTTGCGAAACTTTCTTCGGGCGTGGAATTAAAAAGCGAAGTGATTCGTATTCGTGGCGATTACGCAGAACTTCAGGTTTTTGAAGATACGACAGGCCTCAAAGCGGGCGACGAAGTGAGCTTTACAGGCGAATTGCTCTCTGTAGAACTCGGTCCGGGTCTTTTGACTCAAGTGTTTGATGGTTTGCAGAATCCGCTGCCAAAACTCGCAGAAGAATGCGGATTTTTCTTGCAACGCGGTAAATATCTGCCAGCGCTTCCGCGCGATCTCAAGTGGGCTTTTACTCCGGTGGCAAAGCCGGGCGATAAAGTTACCGGCGGCGATACTCTCGGTACAGTTCCCGAAGGCATTTTCAAGCACCGCATTATGGTGCCGTTCAAGTTCCGCGATGTTTTGACTGTCGAAAGTGTTGTTCCGGCTGGCGAGCATGTCGTGGAAGATGTTATCGCTGTTTTGAAAGACGAAAATGGCAAAAATATCGAAGTCAAGATGTATCAGACTTGGCCGGTCAAGATTCCGATTAAGAATTACGAAGAACGTTTGCGTCCATCGAAGCCGCTCACGATGCAGCAGAGAATTATCGATACATTCTTCCCGGTGATGCAAGGCGGTACATTCTGCACGCCGGGTCCTTTCGGCGCTGGCAAAACCGTTCTGCAACAGTTGATGAGCCGTTACGCAGACGTGGACATTGTGATTTTGACTGCTTGCGGTGAACGTGCTGGTGAAGTGGTGGAAACCCTCCGCGAATTCCCAGAACTCATTGACCCGAGAACGGGCAAGAGTTTGATGGAACGTACCTTGATCATTTGTAATACTTCTTCGATGCCGGTGGCGGCTCGTGAAGCTTCGGTTTATACCGGCGTGACCTTGGCAGAATATTATCGTCAAATGGGTTTGAACGTCTTGCTCCTTGCAGACTCGACTTCGCGTTGGGCACAGGCTCTCCGTGAAATGAGCGGTCGTTTGGAAGAAATTCCGGGCGAAGAAGCTTTCCCGGCTTACTTGGAATCGGTGATCGCTTCGTTCTACGAACGCGGTGGCGTTGTCCGTTTGAAAGATGGTTCTACAGGTTCTGTGACGATCGGCGGTTCTGTTTCACCGGCTGGCGGTAACTTCGAAGAACCGGTGACGCAGGCTACCTTGAAGGTGGTGGGCGCATTCCTCGGCCTTTCGCGTGAACGTTCTGACCAACGTCGTTTCCCGGCAATTCACCCGCTCGATTCTTGGTCGAAGTACGAAGGCATTATCGATTCGAAGAAAGTGGAAGAAGCTCGCCACATCCTCGCTAGCGGTAACGATGTGAACCAGATGATGAAGGTCGTGGGCGAAGAAGGCACTTCTATCGAAGACTTTATTCTTTACCTCAAGTCCGAATATCTGGATGCGGTTTATTTGCAGCAAGATGCTTATCACGAAATCGATGCCGCTTGCTCGGCAGATCGTCAGAAGTATGTCTTTGAACGCGTTTACAACATTCTCAAAACGCCGATGTCTTTTGCCGATAAGGATTCCGCTCGTGGCTTCTTCTTGAAGCTTACGCAGATGACTAAGGACTGGAACCGAGTCGCGTTTGGCTCCGACGAATTCAAGTCTCTCGAAAATCAGATTTCAAGCTCCGTTGCGGAGGTCACGAAGAATGTATAAGGTTTATCATCGTATTGAACGTATTGCGGGTAGCGTTATCACCGTTAAGGCCGATGGCGTTGCAAACCAAGAATTGGCTCAGGTGACGAGTGCTCAGGGAACTTCTCTTGCACGCGTGATCCGCATTGACAAAGACATGGTGGACTTGCAGGTGTTCGCAGGTGCTCGCGGTATTTCAACGGATTCGCAGGTTCGTTTCCTCGGAAAGCCGATGGAAATTCCGTTTAGCGACGCTCTTCTCGGACGCGTTTTCACCGGTGCAGGCGTTCCTCGTGATAAAGGTCCCGCCATCGAAGAAAACCCAGTTCCTATCGGCGGTCCTTCGGTGAACCCCGCAAAGCGTATCATTCCGAAGACGATGGTGCGTACGGGTATTCCGATGATCGACGTGTTCAATACCCTCGTCGTTTCGCAAAAGCTCCCGATTTTCTCTGTCGCAGGCGAACCGTATAACCAACTTTTGGCGCGTATCGCATTGCAAGCAGAAGTGGATGTGATCGTCCTCGGCGGTATGGGCTTGAAGCACGATGACTATCTGTATTTGAAAGATTACTTGGAACAAAACGGTGCACTTTCTCGTACGGTGATGTTTGTGCACACGGCGAGCGACCCGATTGTGGAATGCTTGCTTGTTCCGGATGCATCTCTTGCTGTTGCTGAACAATTTGCAACTCGCGGAAAGAATGTGCTCGTCCTCCTCACGGATATGACGAACTTTGCGGATGCGATGAAGGAAATCGCGATTACGCAGGAACAGATTCCGTCGAACCGCGGTTATCCTGGCGACCTTTACTCTCAGCTTGCTAGCCGTTACGAAAAGGCGGTGGACTTCGAAGGTTCGGGCTCCATCACGATTTTGGCGGTGACGACGATGCCGGGTGACGATGTGACTCACCCTGTTCCGGATAACACCGGTTACATTACCGAAGGTCAGTTCTACCTCAAGCGCGGTCGCATTGAACCGTTCGGTTCGCTCTCTCGTTTGAAGCAGCAAGTGAACGGAAAGACCCGCAGCGACCATCGTACGATTATGAATACGATGATTCAGCTTTACGCGAGCTACAAAGAAACTCTTGAAAAGCAGTCGATGGGCTTCCGCATGAGTAACTGGGACAATAAGCTTTTGAAGTATGGCGAACGTTTCGAAAAGGAAATGATGGATCTTTCCGTGAACATTCCGCTGGAAAAGGCTTTGGACCTCGGCTGGGAAATTCTTGCCGACTGCTTTACCCCCGAAGAAACCGGTATTCCGTCCAAGATGATCAACCAGTATTGGCCCAAGAAGGGGTAATATGGCGAAGGTCAAGTTAACAAAAAACGCACTGAAGGTCGAACGCGATGCGCTTAAGCGCTATCAGCGCTATCTGCCGACGTTGCTTTTGAAAAAGCAACAGTTGCAGTTAGAAATGCGCACGCTCCAGGCCAAGGTGATGACAAAGCGCGAAGAAGAAGACTCGCTTCGGAAATCGATTGCGGGTTGGATCGGGCTTTATGCGGAACCGATTGAATGGGATAAGTACATTTCTGTGAAAGAAGTGCGCGAAGACGAAGGCAACATTGCCGGTGTGGAAATCCCTATTTTCAACGGTGTCGATTTTAAGGTTTCGATTCCGGACTTCTTTACGACGCCTGCGTGGCTCGACGAAGGTATTCGTTCGTTGCAGGGACTCATTTCTCTGCGGTTGGAACGTCGCGTTCTCGAAAAGCAATACGAATTGCTTTCGGCAGAACTCCGTTCGACGAGTCAGCGAGTGAATCTGTTTGAAAAGGTGAAAATTCCAGAAGCGAAGGAAAATATTCGCACGATCAATATCTTCCTTTCGGATCAGCAAATTTCTGGTGTCGCCCGTTCCAAGCTGGCAAAGGGAAAGGCTAACGCCCGCACTCTCGCCCAGGAAGGAGCTGCAGCATGATTACTCCGATGAAAAAGGTGACGATTCTCTGCTTGGATTCTGATAAGCAAGCGTCTTTGGAAAAACTCCGCGAAATGGGAATTCTCCATGTGACGCCGCTAAAAAATCCGACAGGAAATGCATTAAACGCCGCAAAAAATGATTTGCAGCGTGTGCAAAAAGCTTTGGATTCCATTCCTGATGCGAAGAAATCCGTAGCCACTTCCGAAGTCTCGGGAGAAAGCGTGATCGCCGAAGTGCAAAAACTTTTGGAATCGCGTAAAGATGCTGAAGATCGCCACGCCGAAGCCGATTCTGCGCTTTCGCGTTATGGAATTTTTGGCAATCTCGATCCCGAAACGGTAAAAGCATTAGAAGAACGCGGCATTTTTGTGCGGCTTTATGTGGCGCCTCATGGGCAGCAACTCGAAGCCGAAGGCAATGCCGTCATCGAAGCTTTTGCGGATAATTCCGAAGGTTCTTGCTATGCGGTTTTGAATTTCGGTTCGGAACCGGCGAAGATCACTTCTCCCGCAACTCCTCTTGCGCTTCCAACGCATTCTTTGGCATTTTACCGCCAAGAAAAAGAAGATGCCACTGCAAAACTTTCGCAGGTAGAAAGCCGCTTCAAAGAACTTTCTTCGGCAAAGAGTAAAGTGGCAAAGTGCTTGGACGATGCTTCGGATGCTTATAAATTCGAAGAAACATCGGCTGGGATGCTTTCGTCGAAAATTCTTTCGGCGATTCAGGGCTTTTGCCCCACTCCGCGAGTTGCAGAACTTTCGGCTGCCGCAAAATCTCTCGGCTGGGGGCTTCGCGTCGAAGAACCGTCGGACGAAGATAATGTGCCGACTCTTCTTTCGTACAACAAGCTTTCGCGTCCGATGCAGTTCCTTTATGATATTATCGGCATTGCTCCGGGATATCATGAAGTGGATGTTTCGAGCGTTTTCCTCTGCTTCTTCAGCATTTTCTTTGCGATGATCGTCGGTGATTCGGCGTATGGAATTCTCTTCCTCGCTATCGCTCTCTTTGTCCGCAGCAAAAAGCCGAAGGCAAATCCCGCAGGATTTCATTTCATTTATTTGATGAGTGGAATGACAATTTTCTGGGGGCTAATCAATGCAAGCTTCCTCGGGCTTTCGCCCGAAATGGCGCCATGGACCGCTTACTTGGATTTGACGAATTTCAACTGGCTTCCGGAACCGATTCGGAATGCGATGCTTTGGATTCGTACTTCTGCGCCAGCAGATCCGGCCAAGTTTGCAGCTTATCATGATTGGCTCAAGACTCTTACCTTCTTCCCCGAAGCATTTACGCCGATGGAAGCGGGCGAGTCTCAGATGCAGCATATTCAGTTCTTCTGCTTCTGCATTGCGGTTGTGCATCTTTCGATTGCGCATATTTGGAATATCGCCGTTCGCATTAAACGGAAAGATTCCACCTTTATGGCGCAGGTCGGCTGGCTGCTTTGCTGCTGGTGCATGTTCTGTCTTGCGAACAACATGGTTCTCGGAATGACGATGCCGGGATTCATGATGCCTATGTTTATCACTGCTGTCGTTCTGCTCGTGCTCTTCTCGGTTCCGCCGAAAAGACTCAAACAGGATTGGATTTCAATTCCGATGCTCGCGTTGAACATTGTGAACAGCTTTACTGACGTCATTAGCTACATCCGTCTTTTTGCGGTGGGCATGAGTGGCGCAGCAATTGCAGAAGCATTTAATGGAATGCTTTCTCCGCTGTTCGGTTCAGCGATTGGCATTGCAGGAGCAGCTCTGATTCTCCTTTTTGTCCACGGTTTGAATATCGCCCTCGCAGTGATGGGGGTTGCCGTTCACGCTGTGCGTCTTAATACTCTCGAATTTTCAAACGGCTTGGATTTGCAATGGAGCGGTTATGCTTTCGCTCCCTTCTCCAAGAGTAAAAATTAACCAAGGGATCAATTCCCGTTACCAATAAAAAGAGGATAACAAAATGGATCAACAAACGATGGTGACTCTCGCTAAGATGGGTGCAGCAGCAGCTCTCGGCATCGGGGCTATGGGTTCTGCCCTTGGTTGCGGTACGGCTGGCATGGCGGCAATTTCCGTCTGGAAAAAAGCTTACGCACAGGGTAAAGGCGCTCTCTTTACACTGCTCGTGTTCGTCGGTGCTCCGATTTCGCAGACGATTTATGGTATGCTTTTGATGAACTTCATCTTGAGCGCTGCAGAAGCAAGCGGATTTACCAACTGGGGCGGATGCCTTGGTGCAGGTATCTTCGGCGGTCTCGGTATGATGGCTTCGGCTTGGTACCAAGGTAAGTCTTCGGCGGTCGCTTGCGATGCTCTCGGTGAAACGGGCAAGGGCATGGTCAACTACTTGATGGTTCTCGGTATTGTCGAAACCGTCGCTCTGTTCGTGCTCGTGTTCTCGATGTTTGTTCTTTAATCCATAAGGAGAAAAACCTATGGATACACAAATGGCACTTACTTTGACGAAACTCGGTGCAGTGGCGACTTTAGGTCTCGCTGCAGTGGGTTCGGCTTTGGGCTGCGGCACCGCTGGCATGGCGGCGATCGGCGCCTGGAAAAAGGCCTATCTCAAAGGGAAAAACGCACTTTTCACATTGCTCATCTTTGTTGGCGCTCCGATTGCGCAGACAATTTATGGGATGCTCTTGATGCTCTTCATTTTGGGTAAAATCAACCCAGAAGGCGGAGCGGATCCCACTGGAGCGATGTGGGCTGCTTACTTAGGCGTCGGTATTTTCGGCGGAATCGGTATGCTGGCTTCGGCTTGGTATGTCGGTAAATCGGCTGCAAATGCTTGCAACGCTCTCGGTGAAACGGGCAAAGGTCTTGTGAACTACTTGATGGTGCTTGGCGTGGGCGAAACCGTAGCCTTGTTCGTCATGGTGTTCTCAATGCTTTTGGTTTCGTAAGAAATAAAATTGAGAAAAAAGAACTCCCTAGATTTTCTAGGGAGTTCTTTTATGTTTTGAGAAAGAAACCCCGCGCAAAGTCTGCTCGGGGTTTTATGTGGGGAGAGAATTTTTATCAATTCAATTTTGAGTTTATTCTTGTGAACTTTTTTGAAGGGCGTAGAAAAGTTTAATCCAGTTGTTGGATTCGCGGCCTGTTAAAAAGTAAAGTTCATCGACGCCGCCCGTGAATCCACCGTAGCCAATTCCAGGATTGATTGCAGAAGATAAACCTTGCCCGATATTAAATTGCGTTTCGCCGATTAAATTTCCATCGATAAAAGTGGTGACGGTATCTTGGTGAATTTTGAATGTGTATTGATGCCATTTGCCGTCAAGAACTCCGTTTGCGCGTCCAAAGACTGCGTTATAAACGCCGCCTTTTGTATCGATGCGTAAATTGACTGCGCCCGAATTTCCGCGCTTTTGAAGTTTGAATCCGGTGGAGTCATTTTTCGCTGCAATAATTTGGGCGTAGTCTTTTAAGTCTAATGAATCGGCATTAAACCAAATCGAAATGCCGCCGTAATTGTCATCGCTGAAAATTTTCACATTGTCGATGTAATACCAGTTATCGGTGGAATCGCTCCAGCGTGCGTGCCCCAAAATGCTTGAATTGTCGTTTTTCAATTCATCGAAAAATTCAGCGTGATTGGCAAATTTCAAATTCAAAGAATCGCTTTCTTGACACTGATTGACAAGGTCAAATTGAATTTGATTTTTCGTTTTGAAAATGACTTGGGGCATGATTCCGCGATATAAATTCGAATCTGTTTTGGTTAAACGAATTAAATTTCCATCGACATCTAAAATGCAAGGATTTTTCATTTGCGAAAGTTGGAGCGCAAAAGGCATATTTTCGTAAAGCTCATTTGCATTTTCTAAATCCTTGAAATCACTAGGGAGAGCAAGCGTTACAGCGCCTTTAAATTCTGCATCCAGCGAAGAATCGAAATTGAGAGAATCTTCTACAACATTCCACGAAACAAAAACGCTTTTAGAATTTCCGTTTGCGGAATTGATTTTTACCGAATCAAATTTTCCTACAGGAAAACTGTCTAAAACCATGATGCCAGAATTGCATTCTAAAGAATCGGCGATGCGAGTGTAATTGATTTTTGAAACGAAAATGGTATCGCCTAAAGTATCTGCGTGCGTTTGATTTAAAACTAAAGTGTCGCCGGCATTGATACCTAAATTTTTTGAGGAAACAAGAATGCGTGCGGTTTTATTGCCTGTGTTTGTTTCGATTAAAATGCCTGCAGAATCCGTTGAGTTTGTGGAACAACTTTCCAAAAATAAAATAGCAGCACTGGCAAAAATGAATTTTGTGAATTGCATAAACACTCCTATTTTTTACTCGAATTTTCAATTGTCAAGTTGCTGAAAAAATGCAGGTTAATGTGTTCAACGACTTCGGGCTTTTCTAAATCAGAACTCACAATTTTTCGAACAGCATCTTTAAATTTTTCGACAGCGTTTTCAATTTTCTTTTGGGCATTTTTTGAAACGGCAAAAGTAAAAGTTGTCATGTCGCGCGAATTATCTTTGGATTCAAGAGCTTGCTTTGAAAGTTCTAAGCATTGCTTTTGATATTGCAAAACCATCTGACTTTTACATTGTTGCACTGTTGCTAAGCTTTCTTTTGTGGGTTTCCAAAAGCCTTTTTCATTTTTGCAAATTAGATTCATTTTTTGCATCAACGCCAAGCTTTCTTGCAAATTTTTTTCGGAAACGGGCGGAAATATTTTTTGTGAAATCTCTGTTAAATCTTCATTGACATTTAAAACTTCTAAAATCGCATAAAGCGTGCTATTGTACCAATTAGAAAAAAATGCGTAACTATCGGGGTTTAAAATCGCTTGCGAGTTTTTGTTGAGTTTCATCATGGTTTCGAAAGCTTTATCTTTGACTTCGGCGGATTTTCCTTGGTCAAAAAGAATCATCGCTTCGAAATATTTCGCTTCGGTTCCTTTTAATCCAATGACATTTTCAAAGCGTTCTATCATCGTGTCGGTGACGCGTTTGCCTTGCACTACATCGTTAAAATAACTACGAGTATTCGGAAGTCCTAAAAGATTGCAAAATTCGGTACGCGAAAAATGAGGCTCTTTTAATTGCCTTTGCGCTTGGTAATGCGCTAAAAATTTTCGGAATTTCGTAAATTCAAAAATATTTGCAAATTCATTCATGCTATTAAATATAGTCAAATTGAATTAAAAAACATAGTACAATTTATAGTAGAATATAGAATTTTATAAAAAAGGAAGTTTTTTCTGGAATTTTACAAAATTATAGTACACATTGTAGTAAAATGAATTATATTTAGGATTGTAGTACAATGTATAGTACATTGAAAACTGCCCAAAAGGAGTGTGTTATGAAAAACTGGAAAGAATTAGGCGTTTTAGAATTCTTGTGCAAAGCGCTTTTCTTTGGCATTGCATTCGTTTTTATCGCAAGCGCTTTTGTGAATGCACAAACGATTCAAAACGATGTGTTTTGGAAAACGGTTGATGGAAAAAATATTTATTCGCAAGGCGGTGGCGTTTTGCAAGTGGGCGATACTTATTATTGGTATGGCGTAAAATATGCAGGTGCTGAAACTTATGCAAAAAATCCGACAAAGAAAAATAGCGATACAGGATTTTTAGGAGTCACTTGTTATTCTTCAAAAGATTTAGTCAATTGGAAAGACGAAGGAATTGTTTTAAAACCAGATCAAGCCGCGGGCGGATGGTTTGGACGCATTGGTGTTGTCTACAATAAAAAGACAAAAAAATATGTGCTTGCAGGACAAGGCGGAAGCCCCAAATGGGAATTTGGCGAATACTTTGCAACGAGCAGTTCTCCGACGGGACCGTTTAAATTTGCTCGCGTTCAAACCGAAAGTCAAATGACATTTTTTGTGAATAATGGAACGGGTGACCAAACGCTTTTTCAAGATGACGATGGAAAAGCATACGTGATTTGTTCGAATGTAAAAGGGCGCACAAATTTGTATGTTGCACCGCTTCGCGATTCAGATTTTTTAGAAATTGATGGTTCTAAAACGGTGAATATTCACAAAAGCCGTGTGGGCGGCCGCGAAGGAAATGCCATGTTTAAGTACGACGGAAAATATTATTTCTGCTCTTCGGATTTGCACGGCTGGAATACATCGCAAACTTATTGCATGTCGGCGACAAATATTTTAGGCCCATACAGTCAAGAATTTGTACTTGATGGCTCACAAAATGATTTTAGCCATGTGACGCAAACAGGATTTTTTGTAAGTGTGAAAGGATCAAAAGGTTCGTTTGTAATTTATGCTGGTGACCGTTGGAGTGACTTTGCTGGAAATGGACTTGGATTTAATCAATGGATGCCGATTACTTTTGAAACAGGCAAGCCAAAATTTCATTCGGTGAGCCAGTGGAAAATAAATGCAAAAGAAGGTTTATGGGAAGTAGGCGATGGAAATAATTATTGCTTGAATCCTTCTTTTGAAGCAGACCGTGTTTCGCAAACAACGCTTACGGGCTGGAATTTAAAAGGCGCAGATGCCAATAACATTAACTCCACTTCGAAAAAACGCACAGGAAGATTTGGACTTTATTTAGATGGAAATAAAACAATTTCGCAGACTTTAAATGTCCCCAATGGAACTTACACGCTTTCGTCTTTTACACAAAGTAGTGGCGGACAAAAATCCGCAAAAATGTTCGCCAAAGATTTTGGAAATAATGAAAAGAATGTGGGAATTTCAAAAGCTTCGAATTGGGAAAAGAAAACCGTTTCGGATATCAATGTAACTGCAGGAAAAATCACCATTGGTTTTGTAAATGAAGGTGCAAGTGGACAATGGATTTCGATTGATGACATTGAACTGATTAAAAAGGCTGCACCTAAAATCGATACGGTTAAAAAAGCTACCGCAAAAGCAGATACTGCGATTGTGGATACGATGAAAAGAGATACCGTAAAAATTGATACCGCAAAAACAGATACATTAAAAGCCGATTCGACAAAGAAAGATACGACCGAAAATAAAACCGCCATTTCATTTGGAACATTCAATCAAAATAGTTTCCAAGTTCATTTTGATAATTGCAGCAGAACACTCCAAGTTGAAAATGCTCCGGCAAATGGAAAATTGCAACTGTTGAATATCAAAGGAAAAGTTGTATTTGAAACGGCTTTGCAACGTGGAAATTCGGCAGAAACATACGCGCTTCCCAACACAGTGCGTAGCGGAATTTATTATGTAAAAATTTCGGCGAATGGGTTTAAATCAAAAGTTCAAAAAATTAAGGTTTTGAATTAGGAGGTTTTATGAAACAAATTCAGAAAGTTTGCGTTGGTTTGACATTCACACTTGCGTCAATTTCTTTAGCGCATGCGGCGCGAAATTTTGAATACCTTGACAGAGGCGTTGTGGCGGTGAGGCAGAATAACACATCGGCGCTGGTTTCTTTTAGGAGCTTGTTTGACGACGACAAGAATTTGGCGTTTAATGTTTACCGCGTCACAGGAAAAGACACGGTCAAGGTGAATGCATCTCCTTTGACAAAGGGCACAAATGTCGTCGATAAAAAAGTGGACTTTTCAAAAGAGAACACTTATTTTGTCACCAAGATTTTAAATGGAGTCGAGCTTAAAACAAAGGGCTCTTACACGATGCCTAAAAATAAAGGCGTCGGGCCCTACATCACAGTTCCGATTAAGGCGGGAAGCAAAATTCACTTTGTGTGGGTAGGCGATTTAGACGGCGATGGCGCTTACGATTACGTACTCGACCGCTATAGCGATAACCATCAAAAACTAGAGGCGTATTCGAGCAAGGGGAAATTCTTGTGGGAAATTGATTTAGGCGCAAACAGCGAAAACAAGAACAACATCAGCCCGGGCGCATCGACGATTGACGTGGGAATGTGGGACGGCGCAACGGTTTATGATATCGATAGCGACGGTTATGCAGAACTGATTTTGCGCATCGCTGACGGCGTAAAATTTGGCGACGGAAACGTTTATCAAAATGCAGTGGCGAACGCACAAGCGATTGCAATCATCGACGGGCGCACCGGAAAATTGAAAGCGACCGCTGACGTTCCCAAAGATTACATCAAAATTGGTCCGATGGCGACGATGATGGAAATCGGATACTTGGACGGGAAAAATCCGAGTGTCGTTTGTTGGTTTAAAAATCGAAATGCCAACAAATCATTTAACAGTTTAATGGTTGCTTACGGTTATCAAAATGGAAAATTCAAACAGCTTTGGAAATTTGACAATAAAAATGGATTTGCCGAAGCGCATCAAATCCGAATTGCCGATGTTGATTTTGACGGAAAAGATGAAGTGCTGCACATGGGTTATGCGTTAAATGGTGACGGCACGCTTCGTTACAGTATCGATAAAGTCGTTCATGGAGACCGCTGGTATGTGGGTGCGTTTAGCAAAAACGATAAAGTGATGATGGGCTACGGCATCCAGCAAAAAAATCCGAACGGACTTTTGGAATATTACTACAACGCATCGACCGGGAAAATCATTTGGAAACATTCTGTGGCGCCCGAAAATACGGTAGATGTCGGCCGCGGAGCCGTTGGAGACATCGACCCCAATTACGATGGCTTTGAAGTTTGGAGCTTTCAAGGAACCTACAACGGACCCACGGGCAAAAAAATTGCAGACAATTATATGTATCCCGTACAACGTTATTGGTGGGACGGAGACTTAGGTTCTGAAAGTTACAACGAAGGAAAAATCGAAAAGTGGGATTACAAGAACAAGGCTGTCAATCGCTTGCTTTCGACTTGGAAGGTTTACGAATCGTCGGGAAGCGAGCGCGGCGTTGCAATGTTCCATGGCGACATTTTGGGCGACTGGCGCGAAGAATCGATTCTCGTCAATTACACGAAAAATGAACTCGTGATTTTTACAACAGACATTGAAACAGAACACCGCATTTATAGCCTTGCACAAAATCCGTGTTATCGAAATGGCATGACGGCGAAAGGTTATGTGCAGGCAAGTATGCTCGATTATTTTTTAGGCTGGAATATGGATGCGCCCAAAACGCCAAATATTCAAATCATCGGCGGAAATCGCGAAGCTGAGTTTGGAAATCAAAAAATTTCAAGTTCCTCTGAAATGAAAAATTCGAGTTCTTCAAATTTTGATTTAAGCTCTTCGAGCATTTCATCATCAAGCGTTTCATCGTCTAGCGTGGAATTTTCTTCTAGTGCAAAGCAAGATAGCACGACTGCGATTTCACAATTAAAAAATTACAGAACCTGGAATATTTACCGCAACGAAAATTCTGTTTCGTTGATTGCTGGAAGCGAAAATGTTACAGCGAGACTTTTTGATCTGAACGGGAAATTACTCTTGCAAAAAAATGTTTCGGCACATGAAATGCTTGAAATTCCCACACGGCAATCGATGAGCTTGCTAATTGTGCAAAGCAAGAATCAAAGAGAGGTTTTAAAAATCAAAGGGAGTGTAAAATAAGCTTATCGGAGTTGACGTTCTCTGTTTTTTAGAAAGAAACTCACTGAAAATCACTCATGTAAACGGATTCAAGGCAAATCGCGCGGCAAAAATTTCTTTTGGAAATGTTGGCGTTGTAGAATTGCTAGGATTTCCTTCGAGAATAGTTTTACACGCTAGAAATTTAGTAGAAACTTTTGCGAATGCAAAAGGGAAACTCATTTCTCATTTTTCACTCCTAATTGAAGATAGAGTTTTTTCGCTGCGTCTTCGGGGTCTTTTGCGCTCATGATTTCGGAAACGACAGCGATGCCGTCAGCTTCGGCTTCGCTGATTTCTGCAGCGTTAGAAAGATGAATGCCTCCGATGGCGACGAGCGGATGGCGGGTGAGTTTCTTTGAACGCAAAACTCCCGCGGGGCCGAGCGGATGATCGGCTTCGGCTTTTGTTTGGGTGCCATAAGCTTGCACGGCGACATAATTGACATCGTCGTAGCGGTTCATTTCTAAAAGTTGCTCATCATTATCGCAAGAAACGCCGATGATTTTATTCGGACCTAAAATGCGGCGGGCAATTTCGTAGGGCATATCGCTTTGCCCGATGTGAAGTCCTTCGACATCGACAGCTTGCGCAATATCCAAACGATCGTTGATAATTAACGGAACGCCTGTGCCCTGGAGAATTTCTTTTACGCGGAGAGCGATGTGATAAAAATCCCGCGTCGATGCAGTTTTTTCACGAAGCTGCACAATCGTTGTGCCACCGCGAACGGCGGCTTGCACCACATCTTCGACGGGGCGCCCGAGCGCCAAATCGGAATCGGTCACCAAGTAAAGATTCAAATAATTTTTTTTCATTTTTACTCCTGAATTTCGGTGTTAATCGCGAGGACTTTTTTCTGAAAATCGTCGAGAGATGTGCCGATGACGAGAATCAATTTTTCCAAATTGATGCGGTCGGGAATGGAGATAACATCGGGCAAAGTTTCTGCGCCGGCGATAACTTTTTCAAGGTCGCGGTCGTAATCATTACCGAGTTGCCAATAATCTTTTGGCGTTGGCATCGCAAGAGATTTTAATCCGAGTTTTTTGACTGCAGAAAGAATTTTGTCATTGCTGCGGAAATTGGCAACGCATTCTGCTTGCGGAAATTTTTTGCGGATTTCGAGAAGTGTACCTGCCATGTAAACGCTGATTCCCATTTCGGGATCGCGGACAGAACAGGTTTCTTGATTCACTCGGAAAATGCGTCCGGGAACTGCGCAAACATCGGCAGCAGTTTTTCCGTTTACGGTGTAGCCGATATTCATTCCGATTTCTGGAAGCATGCGGTAAATATTTGCGGCTTTTAAATATTCAACAGCGGATTTTAAATCGCGGCAAAGTTTATCGTTTTCCGAAAGACCTTCTTCGACATTTCCTTCGGCGAGAATATTTTTTGCGTTAAAGAAAACATCCCAGAAGAAATCTTTCACCGGCGGCGTAAAATCAAGGCTTTCGCCATTTTGAATCCATTTTCTGCCTGCGGATTTTTGGGTGAATTTGCCGAGAACAGCACTTGGGATTCCTTCTTTTGAGAAGGCGTTCTGGAGCTTTTTCGTTTCTTTTGGATCGACAGCGATAACGAGTGTGCCTTCGCTGATAATTTCCCAAGGATTGAGCCCGAAAATGGCGCAGATTTTTTGAATGTCTGCGGGAATTTTATAATCGTCTGTGTGAATTTCGATGCCGAGTTTTGACGCTTCGGCGACTTCCCAAATGCCGCGTTTTATGCCGCCTTCGGTCGCATCGTGCATCGCGTGAACGCCTGCAAATTTTGCAGCGATTTCCGCATCTTTGACGACGGAAATTTCTTGCATCCGTTTTGCTGCGCGCTTGATATCTTTCGGGGCGAGTTTTCCTTTTAATGCTTCGCCGAGTTCAAAGCCGAGAAGGGCTGCGGCTTCGATTGCAATGCTTTTTGTGATGACGAGATCGTCGCCCGCTTTGGCGCCTCGCGGAGAAACGAATTTTTTCCCCGTTCCCCAAACGGTGATGCCGCCGATTGTAGGGCAGACGACTGCGCCGTAATATCCTGTGTGACCGCCGACGATAGAAATGCCAAGGCGCGCGGCTTCTGCGCTGATTTCATCGATGAGTTCTGCGATATATTCTTGCTTCGTTTCGGGAGGAAGCAAAAGCGAATAAGTCATAAATTGCGGCTTAATTCCCATGACAGCGACATCGCTTGCACCGATGTGCACGGTGACGTATGCAAAATCTTTGGGCGTCATCCGGACCGAGGGAAATATCGGGTCTTCGGCAATCGCCATATAGCCTTCGGGCACTTTGAGAATTGCGGAATCGACACCCATCGCCGGCCCAATTTTGACCTTCGAATTTTTGGCTCCCGTTTTAGAAAGAATAGACTGTGTGAAGAAATCGTCGTTGACTTTTCCAATCATAAAAACTCCTACGCTGGCATTACCCAGATCAGGTGTGCGGGTCGAAGGAGGCTACCTTCCTCTCAGCCGGATTAAATCCAGCTCCCCGTTGTGCACGAAAATTTAGCAAGAATTGATGTTTGAAAAATTTTCCGCTTGCAAAGAGCAGAAACATTCCCGCGCGAAAACGAAATTCGCATTTCTACTTATATTTCGTATGGTTATTTTAAAAATCGCTTCGAAAGTGGGATATTTTTGAAACTAAATTTTTAAAGGAAATAACCGAAAAAGGATTTAGATTGGACTAGTTATGGGCTCTGGAAAAAAAATTGGTGAACTCTTACTTCGTCAAGGCGTAATCGATGAAGACCAGCTGAAGCATGCGCTCAGTGAAAATGAACGCACAAAACTTCCGCTGCCGAAAATTCTCATCCGTTTGGGAATGGTAAGCGAAGAAGTTTTGACGAACATTTTGGGCGTTCAGCTGCGCAATACGACGCGCATGCGTATTGGCGAAATGCTTTTAAGCCACGGCTTCATCACCGAGGCGCAGTTAAATAAAGCACTTGAAGAACAAAAGAAAACGGGGCAACGTTTAGGACGCACTTTAGTCGCTCTCGGCTTTATGTCCGAAGAACGCTTGGTGGAAATTCTTTCGGCGCAATTTGAAGTCCCGTATGTCAAGCTCTCCAATTTTAATATCGACCCCGAAGTCCACAATTTAATTTCCGAAGACGTTTGCCGCACCTATAAAATCGTCCCGCTTTTTGTTACCGATAAAACGTTAACGATTGCGATGACCGACCCGACGAATGCGCATGTGATTGACATTGTCAAGTTCAAGTCGCAGATGGATGTCGATGTGGTCATGGCGAACGAAAAGGATGTGATGTCGGCAATTGACCGCATTTATGCATCCGCAGTTCAAGGCGATTCTTTGGAAACGCTTTTGAATCAGGCCAAGGCCGACGGGAAAGACGAACTAGAAACGGTGGACCGCGAAGCCGAAGCGCAGCAAGAAACCGCGCTCACCGATGAAGAAGGCCAGCAGGTCGTGAAGATCGTGACGTCGCTCATTCAGGAAGCGATTTCCCGCCACGCATCCGATATTCACTTGGAACCGCAGGAAACCTTCCTGAAACTCCGTTACCGTATCGATGGTGACCTTCAGGTTCAGGCTCCGATTCCTGCCCGTTTGATGAACCAGATCCTTTCGAGAATCAAGCTCCTTGCGAAGATGGATATCGCTGAAAAGCGTAAGCCGCTCGATGGTCGTTTTACCGTGCGTTTCCGCGGAAGCGAAGTCGACTTGCGTGTGAGCTCCTTCCCGGTTTCTTTGCGTAAGCGCGGCATTTGCGAAAAAATAGTGATGCGTATTTTGGACCCGAATTCGGGTCAGTTCCCGTTGAAGGACATGGGCTTTGCGCCTGTCATGTTCAAGCAGTTCAAGGATGCGATTAACTCCCCGAACGGAATTGTGCTTGTGACGGGTCCTACGGGTTCCGGTAAGTCGACGACTCTTTATGCTTCGATCCGCGAAATTCTCGATCCGACGATCAACATTTCGACGATGGAAGACCCGGTCGAATTGAACATTGACGGCGTGAACCAGGGACAGATCAACGTGGCTGCGGGCTTTACCTTTGCTGCGGGTATTCGTGCACTGCTTCGTCAGGACCCGGACGTGATCATGATCGGTGAAATGCGTGATAAGGAAACTTCTTCGATGGCTATCGAAGCGGCTTTGACGGGTCACTTGGTGTTCAGTACGCTCCACACGAACGACTCCGCAGGTTCGTTCCCGCGTTTGCTCGAAATGGGACTGGAACCCTTCCTTGTCGCAACGGTGATGAAAGGAATTTTGGCACAGCGTCTTGTGCGCCGAATCTGCAAACATTGCAAAGAACCGGTGGATATTTCTCCGGAATTGCGCGAAGAATTACATCTTTCTCCCGATATGCAATTCTATCACGGACGCGGCTGCGAACACTGCGACGGCTCGGGTTATAAAGGACGTTGCGGTATTTACGAATTCCTCGTGCCGAATGAAGCCGTTCGTAATGCAATTGTGAAACGCGCTTCAGGCGAAGTGATTAAGCAAATCGCGATGAAAGAATGCGGTATGATTACGCTTCGCATGGACGGTATGCAGAAAGCTCTTGACGGCTTAACGACTTTGGAACAAGTTCTCGGCGCATCGAACCCAGACGACTAACGGCAAAACTCATGGCAAGTGTAGTGGATCTGGCGCGCTTACAGCGTGAACTGAATCAAGAACAAGTCGCTGCAGCGGCAAAAACCGAAGGTCCAGCTCTGATTCTCGCGGGGGCAGGCTCGGGAAAAACGCGGACGATTACTTACAAAATCGCTCACTTAATTTCTGCGAAAAACGTGGATCCGCGTCGGATTTTAGCGGTGACTTTTACCAATAAAGCTGCCCGCGAAATGAAAACGCGTATTCAGCAAATTCTCGAAGGTCGCGTGAACCTCGAATGGATGGGAACATTCCATTCTATCTGCGTGCGCATTCTGCGTCTTTGCCTTGCCAACGATCGCATTTTACAAGTCCTCGGTTGGAAAATCAACAAAAATTTTTCGATTTACGATGATGACGATCAGCGAAAAATGCTGAAAGAAATCATGAAACCGATTTTCGGCGATGATTTAGATGCGAAGGCGTTAAAGCAAGCGCGTTCTATTATTTCGAAATATAAAAACAGCGTTGTAAAAGAGCCGCTTCCCGCGGGCGGTTACCGCATTGTGCTTCAAACGCCGACGGTTGCGCTTGAACACGCAGCCTTTCCCGATCAAGAAAAAATGGCGGGAGTTTACCGCGATTATCAAGCAAAACTTGCTGAAGCCAATGCGATGGACTTCGACGATTTGCTTCTCAATACGGTGGAATTATTGCAAAAATTGCCGCAGGTCGCTGCGCAATTTGCGAATCGTTTTTTGTATGTCGTCGTCGATGAATATCAAGACACGAACGATGTGCAATATGAACTTTTGAAACTTCTCATCGATCGGACGAAGCAAAATGTTACCGTCGTCGGCGATGACGATCAAAGTATTTACGGTTGGCGCGGCGCAAATATTGATATCATCCGCAATTTCTCGCGGGATTTTGACCACGTTACATTTTTCAAATTGGAACGCAATTATCGCTCTTCGGCAAATATTGTGAAGGGCGCGGGCTCGGTGATAGCGCATAATGAGCGCCCCGAAGAAATGAAAAAAAATGTCTATTCTGCAGAGCCCGCAGGCGATCCTATTCACGTTGTCAACGTCCTCGCCGATACTTTTGAATCGGAACAAATCGCGAAGAGAATTTTTGAAGCCGGCAAAGAACAGTATGCGAAGACCGCCATTTTTTATCGCACAAACGCGCAGTCGCGTGCGATTGAAAAAGCGTTAAACGATTTGCGCATTCCTTGTGTCATTTTCGGCGGCACGCGATTCTGGGACAGAAAAGAAATTCGTGACATTCTCGCTTACATGCGCCTTCTCGCAAACCCAAAAGATGACGCAGCATTTCTCCGGATTGTGAACACGCCGCCACGCGGCATCGGAAACGGCACTCTCGATGCGTTAAGGCTTTCGGCCGAAGCGAATAATTCTTCGCTTTGGGAAGCGATTCCAACGGAAATTGAGAAAGGCGGACGCTCGGCGAAAGGACTTGAAAATTTCAAAAACGTCGTCGAACTTTGGCTTGCAATGCTTCAAAATAAAGAAGCGCTTCCGATTATTGCCGAACATGTTATCCGCGATTCTTTTTACAAAGAATTTTTGAAAAAAGAAGACGAATCGACTGCGGAAGAACGCGAACGCAACTTGGATGAAATGGTGAACGCCTTCCGTGAATTCGAGGAAGAAAATCCGGATAAGGGTCTTGACGAATTTTTACAAGAAATTTCGCTCTTAACCGACGCCGATAAAAAAGTGGAAAGCGCAGAAACCCGTGTGACTCTCATGACGATTCACATGGCGAAAGGCTTGGAATTTGAAACGGTGCACATCGCGGGCTGCGACGAAGGAATTTTCCCGCTTATCCGCGAATCTAGCATGACGGAAACTCCGGACGAACGCAAAAAACAAGCCGAAGAAGAACGCAGACTTTTCTATGTAGGTTGTACACGAGCCAAGCGCAAACTTTATTTGTATCACGCCGGAAGACGTTTCTGGCAAGGTTCACTTCGTCGATTTCCGCCGTCTCGATTCCTCGAAGAAATTGACCCGATGACAGTTTCTGTCGAAGGAAAATGCGATGACGATAGCGAACAAAGTTTTACCGGAGAACCGTGGAATCAAGGCTTCAGCGGCTTTGGTGGAAGACAACGCCCCGGATTTGGAAATCGTCTTCGCCCGCAATACGGTGCGTATCGCGGACCGAGTTCTTCGGGCTCATCTTCGATTTCACGAGGCTCTTACGGAAGAAATCCCGAACGGGCAACTGGACTCCATAAAACCGAACGCATCGTTTACAAAAATCCGCAGGTTGTGGAAAAAGTCGAAAAAGGACCGCGTTTGGTTTACGACGAAAACTGCGACAATCCGCTCCACAAGGGCGTTCGCGTGCAACATTTGAAATTCGGTCGCGGTGTTGTCATCGGAATTTCGGGTGCAGGCGAAAATGCGCGTGTCGAAGTCCGCTTTTCCGACGGAAATGTCAGAAAATTGATTTTAAAATACGCGGGTCTGCAAATTTTGGACTAGCATCTCACGAGAACTTTTTTATCTTTAAACCGATAGAAGAGTTTTTGTTTCAAATTCATTTTGAAAAAGGTTTTTTATGCTGAGTAAAGAAGAAGTGTTGAAGATTGCAAAGCTTTCGCGCCTGAAGATTTCGGACGATGAAATCGCATCGTTTTCGGGTCGCTTGGACGAACTTCTGCATTATATGGAAGACTTGAAAGCGTTGGATCTTTCGAATGTAGAACCGATGGCCGGCGTTGAAGACGCACCGACTGTTCTCCGCGAAGACATTCCGCAGCCTTCTCTCACTCACGAACAGGCTTTTGCGAACGCTCCCGAAGTCGAAAACGATCATTTCGTCATCTCGAAGGTGATGGGCTAATCGAAGCGTTATGACACCCGAAGTTTATTGCGTCGTTCCCGCACGGTTTTCTTCTACCCGGTTTCCGGGTAAACCTCTCGTCCCGATTTGTGGACGGCCTATGATTCTCCGCACTTTAGATAGAGCTGTCGCCGCAGGGTGTTTTAAGAGTGTCGTCTGTGCTACAGACGACATTCGTATTTTAAAAACAGTCGAAGAGGCGGGATTTTCTGCAGTTCTAACGGGGCCGGCAGCGACGGGCTCGGACCGTGTGAGCGAAGCAGCCAAAAAGCTCGGGCTTGATTTGGTCGTGAATTTGCAAGGTGATGAACCGGTTGCGGATTTGCAAATGCTCCGCGATGTAGCAAAGGCTCTCGCCGAAGAACCGACTTCTTGGGTCACGGTTTCCGCTCCGCTTTCCGAAAAAGATCGCGGGGAACTTTCGATTGTCAAAGTTCAAGTGAACTCTCAAAATTATGCGACGGATTTTATCCGAAAATTGCCCGAAAACTCGGGCGAGTGGCGGCGTCATGTGGGAGTTTATGCATATTCAAAAGAAGCCCGCGAAGAATTTGCAAGCCTTCCTCAATCGGCGTTAGAAAAAGAACGTTCTTTGGAACAGCTTCGTATTTTGGGCAAACGCCCGATTAAAGTAATTCGTAGTACATCCCTTTCGGCATCGGTCGATTTACCGTCCGATGTGCAAAAGGTCGAATCCATCTTTCAGCAAATGGGAAAATTATGAAAACGGAATATACATACAACGGCAAAACGAAATTTATCGTCGTCACCGGCGGCGTGATTTCGGGACTTGGTAAAGGAGTTGCCGCAGCAAGTATCGGCGCACTTCTTTCGAATCGGCTCAAAGTGATTCCTGTGAAATGCGATGGTTATTTGAATACCGATCCGGGCACGATGAATCCGACGGAACATGGCGAAGTTTATGTTCTCGATGACGGCGGTGAAGTCGATATGGACTTCGGCCATTACGAACGCTTTTTGAACGTCGTCGCCCGCTCCGATTGGAGCTTGACGATGGGAAAAGTTTTCAAATTGATTTTGGAAAAAGAACGTCGTGGCGATTTCCTCGGGCACACGGTGCAGTTTATTCCGCATGTGACGAATGTGATTAAGGAACATTTTTACGAAGTTGCGAATAGCGAAAATGCAGATGTTCTTTTAATTGAAATCGGCGGAACAGTCGGCGACTTGGAAAATCAATTCTTCATCGAAGCGGCGCGTCAGCTTTCGCACGATGTCGGCAGCGAAAATTGCATGTTCGTGCATTTGACTTATGTGCCAATTCCTTCGGGAGTGAAAGAACAAAAGTCCAAGCCGACGCAAATGTCTGTCCGCGAACTCAATGAACGTGGCATTTATCCGGACATTATCATCGCACGTTGCGAAGAATTCTTGAAACCGCACATCAAAGAAAAAATTGGACTTTTCTGCAATTTGCCGGCATCGCATGTGATTTCGGGCGTGGACGTGAAGCATGTTTACGAATGCCCGCTCGTTTACGATAAAGAAGGCATTCCCGAAATTCTTCTCAAAAAGCTCCGCATTTATGCGCCGCCCAAATTGGATCGTTGGAGCAGTCTCGTCGACACGATGAATCGGAACGATACAAATCCGCGGAAGGTTTTAACCGTTGCAATCGGCGGAAAATATACGCGTCTCGAAGATTCGTACGCGAGCATTGTCGAATCGCTGAATCACGTTTCGGCGCATTTGGATGTGCACGTGGACATTCGCTGGATTGATACGGAAAAATTGGAACAGAATCCGGAAGAAGTAGAAAAAGATTTGCAGGGCGTAGATGCGGTCATTATTCCGGGTGGATTTGGCACTCGCGGAATTGAAGGAAAAATCGTTCTGATTCAATATGTCCGCGAACACAAAATTCCTTTCCTCGGCATTTGCTACGGCATGCAGCTCGCTGTCGTGGAATTTGCTCGTCACGTCTGTGGCATGAAAGATGCGGGCACGATGGAAACGGAATCGCCGACTCATCATGTGAAAGATCCGGTCATCGCTTACTTGCCCGGTCAAGATAAAATCAAGGAAATGGGAGCATCGATGCGCCTCGGCGGTCATGATGTGCTGATTACTAAAGATTCTCTTGCCGAAAAAGTTTACGGTGCAACCGAAATTCGCGAACGTTTCCGTCATCGCTACGAAGTCAACCCGAAGTATGTCGAACAACTCGAAAAGGGCGGCATTCTCTTCTCGGGCAAGGCGAAAAACGAAGACATTATGCAAATCATGGAATTGCCGGATCATCCGTTCTTTATGGCTTGTCAATTCCACCCCGAACTCAAAAGTTCGCTTTTAAAACCGGCGCCGCTTTTCCTCGGGCTTTTGAAGGCAGCAGATGAACGGGCCTGAGAAAAAGGTCTTTATATTAGCTGTTCTTCTTTTGGGATTGGGGGTTCTTGTAAAACTTTCCCCGTGGGATCCTCTTCCGCGGATTGAAACATTCTCTTACGAAGAAGAATCGCGGGAAGTTTTCAGAGAACAGAATGCGCTTACATGGCATGCGTCAAAAATTTCGGATTCCACTGCGACAGAATCTGCAGAAGCTCCGGAAAAGAAAAAGCCTAAAAAAGCGAAAAAGGCAAAGCCGGCGGTGCATTTCCCGCTCGCCATCAATCGGGCGACCGTTGATGAACTTTGCGCAATCAAAGGCGTTGGTCCGAAACTCGCCGAAAAAATCATCGCATATCGCGATGCGCACGGAGGCTTCCAAGGTCCAGGCGATTTGAAAAAAGTGTCCGGAATTGGCAAGAAAAAGGCGGAAAATATTCTCTCCTTTGTTATTTTTGACTAATTTTAGGAGAAACGAACGTAATTTGTTGGTACTATGGACGATACAAAGTTACACTTAGGAATTGAAGCGGGCGATGTCCTTCTCAAGGTTGCGCTTTATAACCCAGCCGAAAAGAAAGTCGTCAAAACGGCTGTTCTCAACACGGAATCGAATCTTCTAGATGATGTTCCTTCTTTTGAAGCGATTCTCCAGTCTTGGCTTGCCGAAAACGAAAATGTGAATATTGACACGGTTTCGTTAACGGTGCCTTCGTACCGCGCTATCGTGCAGCAGATTTTTGTGTCGCCTGAAGCGAAAAATATTCGCGAATACTTGGAATGGTATTTGGGAACGATCGTCAATACCGGTGCCTCGGATTACATTTTGGATTTCGTCGAACTTGGCGGCTCTGCGGAATTAGGACGTACCGTTTTAATGATTGCGATGCGGAAAATTTGGGTGGATTCCATCCGCAAAGGTTTCCGCAATAAGCAAATCGCCCCGAAAATTCTCGAAGTCGATGTGCTTTCGGTGATGAATTTGATGGAAGTCGCGGGCTCGTTAGACGGCAAATTACAATGCGTCATCAAAGCGGACGAAAATGGCGTGATGATACTTTGGGCTTCACAAAATGATGTTCGCAATGTTTCCTATTGTCCGACATTCGACTTGATTGGAAAAAGTCGCGAAGACGCTTATGCGATTCTTTCCAAAAAATTGGCAGAACAAATTCATCAAACCGAAGAAGTGTTGAATGTTTCAGTCGATCGTTGTTCGCTTTGCGGGGCAATTGCGACCGATGAATTGTTCGTGCAAAAATTGCAGCAAGCATTAGAAGGAAAGACCCTTTCTTTGATGGATTCTTTTGAAAACCTCCGTCTGCCGACTGATGAAGAAGATTCTCGTCATGTGCTTTCTTGCATTGGGGCAATCGGCGTTGCTATGAGGAGTGTCAAATGATTGAATTGAATTTAATTGAAGCCGCATCGCAGTCGGTGCCTCAGGTTTTTTCAACGCAGACATTTACAGCTCCGGCCAAAGAAAAAAGCTCATTGAAACTGTCTCGGATTTTTATCGCCGTCGCAGCTGTTCTCGTTTTAATCGTGGGTTCGCTTGTGTTCTTCAAAGTCGCAGGTCTTCCGCAAATGTTCGAAGGCGTTCTGCCGACGCCGGTTCTCGATGTGATGGGCATTGTCGATCCGAGTCGCAGCGGTCCCGAAATGAATGTGCGCCGCACAACGCAGATGACGACTGCAGGCGGTGGTATTGAACGACGCAAAGCCGAAGAACAAGCGGCAGCACTTCGCCAAGCGCAAGCTAATTCGCCGGAACGCGTGGTGCAGGCGATTCAACCGGGAATGTTCCAAGGCGAAAAGCGTAGCGATTACGCTTCGATGTTCCCGATGGCAAAGGTCGCTTATCAAAAGTCGATGGCTTCGCAGATTTTTGCATTCATCAATGCAGTGACTCCGGATGGCATCAGCTTTGCAGAACTCACCTTTGTTGCGCCGAATTATTATTCGGTTCATGGAGTCGCTGAAACTCCTGTTGTTTTGCGGAATTATTTGGATCGTTTAAAGATGGGAAGTTCGGAATTTAAAACGCCAGAACTTCCGGAAAATGCTCCGGCTACAGCGGTAACCGCTTACGGAATTCTCAATTCAAAGCCGGAAATGGCAAATGCCAATGCACCGTTTGTCAAAGACGCTGAAGTATCCAAAGAAATGGAAGCGCTCCGCGGACTCGATGCGAACGGAAAAATGCATTTCTCGGGTCTTAAAAATCCGAAAGTCGCGGACTTTGGCGTTTACAAAAGTTACACCTATAATGTGACGACGAAAGCCGACTTCCAGTTGGTGTTGAAATTCTTAGAAGCTTTGTCGAAGAGCCCTGTGCGCGTTGGCGTAGAACGCGTCAAGATGATTGCTTCGGGAAAGAGCGGAATTTCTACAGCGATGACTCTCGTCATCTACACATCGAACTAATGCCGATTCGCATTACCGGTGGTGAATTTCGCGGACGACAAATTGCGTCTCCGCTGACTTCAAAAACGCGGCCGACTGCAGCGATGGCGCGCGAAGCGCTCTTCAACATTTTGCAAGATGTTTCTGATTTTCGGGTACTCGATCTTTTTGCGGGATCGGGTTCGGTGGGAATTGAAGCGCTCAGCCGCGGTGCAAAAGAAGTGACTGCGGTAGAAAAGAATGGCGCGCAAGCGCGCTCGCTTTCAAATTCTTATAAATTACTCGGGATTGATTCAAAACTTCATTTGTGTGTAACCGATGCGCAGAATTTTTTATCGCGGGCAATTGCACAAGGTGAACGCTTTGATCTCATTTATGCGGATCCACCGTTTACAGAAGCGTATCCCGATTTGCAGCCATTTTTAGAATTGCTTTCTCCTTCGGGAATAGCTGTCTTTGAAATACCTTCGCGGAATCCTCCGGAGTGGACGAATCGCGGGCGAATTCGCCGCTATGGGGAAAGTTCTCTCGTCTTCTTTTCGGCAACTTTGTAAATTGAAACCAATGGAACGCATCGCACTTTTTGCTGGTTCATTTGATCCGTTTACGGTCGCGCATTTTTCTCTTGCGAAACGAGCATCCGCTTTGTTTGATCGCGTCATCATCGCGGTCGGGGAAAATGTGCAAAAGCATCCGCTCTTTTCCACAGAGTTACGGGTAAAGCTCATTCAAAAAGCGACCGCAAATTTGGAAAATGTTTGCGTGAAATCGTATGCGGGTTTAACGGGAAATTTTGCGACAGAAAATGGCGCAAAATTTTTACTTCGCGGAATTCGTTCACCGAATGAATTTGATATCGAACGCAATCTCGCGTGGAATAATGCGCGCTTATATCCCGAAATTGAAACGGTTTATTTGCAAATCGAAGCAGAAAATGCAGCGGTCTCAAGTTCTGCTGTCCGCGAAATTTTAAAATTCGGCGGCGATATTTCGTCGATGGTTCCGCCGAGTATTCTCGGTGACATTCTTAACGCAACGGAGAAATTTTAATGTTTGGGCTAAAACCCTTTCGCTATCTCGCAAAGCCTATTCGCATTCTTCTTATTTCAAATGCGTTTGTTTTTGGTCTTTGCTTTTTAATGCAATTTTTCAAATTGAATGAATTGTATTTTCAAGTTCTTTCATACGGAGCGTTGATTCCGGTTGCCTACGAACAAGTTTGGCGTTATTTGACTTACGCATTTATTCATGTGAGCCCGTGGCATTTTGCGTTTAACATGTTTGCGCTTTGGATGTTTGGCGATGATGTCGCACTTGCGATTGGCTATAAAAAGTTTTGGATTCTTTATCTTGTTTGCGCGGTCTTTGCGGGCGTTTTCAGCATTCCATTTTATTTGTTCGGCGCAATGTCTCCGATGGCTTGTATCATCGGCGCTTCGGGCGCTCTGATGGGAATTTTCGTCGCCTACGCAAAACTTTTCCCCGAACGCATGATTCTCATTTTCTTCATTTTTCCGATGCGCATTAAACATGCGATTTGGATTTTCATCGCTCTCGATATTTTGATGGCGGGCTCGGGCGATACGATTGCGCACTTTACGCATTTGGGCGGCGTGATTTCGGGATTTCTTTGCATGTATTTTTTTGACAATTCGATTTGGGAAAAGCTTCGCGGAGAATTTCAAGAAAAGCGGAAGCATAAACCGACCGGTTCTCCCGATGATCCTCTCGAAGGTGAAGTGAGTTTTTTGGATTCGCAGAAACAGTTGGACGCCATCTTAAAAAAGGTGAGCGCAACCGGAGTCAATTCTCTCACAGAATCGGAAAAATCATTTTTAATCCGCGAAAGCAAACGCCGCGGAGGGCGTTTCGGCGGCTTCAGAAATTAAAGGAATTTTTATGAAAAAAGTTTTAGGCTTTGGCGCTGCATTAGTCGATTTGTTGGTAAACGTGGACGATGCGTGGATTGCTAATTTGAAAGTGCCGAAGGGCGGCATGAATCCGGTGAATTATCCGCAGCTTCAAAAAGTGCTGAGTTTAGTCGGCGAAAAGCAAACGGTTCCGGGCGGTTCTGCGTGTAATACGATGGTCGGCGTTGCAAAACTCGGTGCAAAAGCTTCGTTTATTTCCAAAGTGGGTCGTGATGAACTCGGCGCACTTTTCGCAGAACATTTGAAAAAAGCGGGCGTGGAAAATCGGATGCTCAGTTCTTCGACAGCGACGGGAACCGTTCTTTCGGCGGTGACTCCCGATGCAGAACGCACGATGTTTACTTTCCTCGGCGCATCCAATGAAGTGACTGCGAAAGAGATGACTCCGGAACTTTTTGATGGCGTAGGCATTCTCTATTTGGAAGGTTACCGCGCTTATTCCGAAGAATGTTTCGTAAAAGCGATTTTCGAAGCGCGCCGTCGCGGCGTCATGACCGCATTAGATTTTGGAAGTTTCGGCGTGGTGAACGATTGTCGTCCGTTATTTAACAAACTTTTTGCGGGGCGTGAAATCGATATCGTCATCGCAAACGAAGAAGAAGCCAAAGATTATACGGGCGAATCCGAAGAAGCTGCGCTTCAAAAAATTGCCCAGTTCGCAAAAATTGCCGTCGTTAAACTCGGCAAACGCGGCGCACTCATCGCCAAAGATGGGGAAGTAACTCGTGTGGAATCGGGAAGCGCAAAAGCGATTGATACAACGGGCGCGGGCGATTTGTGGGCTTCGGGATTTCTTTACGGGATTCTTTCGGATTGGTCAATGGCTCGAGCCGGTAAACTCGGCAGTATCGTTTCCAATGAAGTGGTTCAAGTGGTGGGCGCTCAAATTCCGGAAGCGGGCTGGGCTCGCATTCACGAGGAAATGAAAAATGTCTGACGAACAATTCGAATGGATGACTCTCGAAACTTTCGCGTCGAATGAAGAAGCTGACGCTCTTGTCGCACTTCTTCAAGAAAATGCGATTGAAGCGAATGTCGTAAGCGATGCGAATTTAGGCGGCGATCCGCTCGGATTGGATTTTCAAAATCGCGGAGCGTCTTCTGTTATCGTGCGCGTGCACGCGGGCGAAATTGAAAAAGCGCGCCGCATTCTCGAAGCGGGAATGCAAGCGGCTGCAACCGATGCCGATGACGCAAGTCTTGAAATGTTCCAATCTTTTTCGGACGAAGATTTGTTAGAGGTTTTAAAAAAGCCTGACGAATGGAATCCGGAAAATGTAGCGTTAGCGCGGAAGCTTTTAGCGTCGCATGGAAAAAATTTTACCGATGCGGAATTGCAGAATTTTTTTGAAGAACGCATTGAAAGTTTGCGTCAACCGATTCCGGTGAAAAAGGCGAGCGGAATTCTTTCTCTTGTCGCTAGTTTTGCTGTAATCGCCGTCGCCGTGATCAATTATCGTTACTTAGAAAATACGAATTATCTCTATCTTTTAGTCGCCGCGTTTATCGTTTCGTGCTTAGCGTTTATCGCAGGATTAAATTGGACTTATCGCAAAAAGCGTTTGCCGAATGGCGAAAAAATTTTCGTCTTTTCAAAAAAATTGCGCATTTTTTCGTTTATCGAAATGGTCTTGGCGGCGATTGCGCTCGGAGCGACGATTATCGATATTTTAGTGCGAACGATGTAAGCGTCAAAAAAATAAAAATTTTACGCATCCATAAAACGGGTGCGTTTTTTTGTGGAAAATTTTCAAATAAATTAGTCTAAACTAACATTGTTTTTCTATATTATTGTTAGTATAAGCTAATAAATTTAGACTAAGCAAAGTGGGACGCATGGATGATTTAGATTCTCGATTGGTGCGGCAAAGTGCGCCGACTTTAGCTGGATTAAAAGCCGGCAGTTTATTTTGTTGTGATGCAAGCGAAGAAGAATCATTAGAAGAACATCTTTTGCTTTGGAATCATGCGATGAATTCCAAAGGAGTTTTTGCAAAAAAGATGCGACGTCATTCCGGCTTTCTCGTTTACGTTTATCGGCGAGATTTGCTTGAAAGATTACTTGTGCAAAAAGAAATTGCGAAATTTCTTTCGGCGTTTGGATATGAAAATTTTCGGGCGGAAAATGCGTTGCGTTTTTTAGAACAGCGCGTGCAAATGAGTGCAGAATTTCCGCATGAAATTGGAATTTTCCTCGGCTATCCGCTCGAAGATGTCCGCGAATTTATCGCCAAAGCGGGGAAGGGCTGCAAGCAAATTGGCTGCTGGATAGTTTATCACAATGAAGCCGAAGCGAATCGTTTATTTGTCGCTATTCAAAAATGTTCAGCGCTCTTTTTTGAACTTTTGAAAAACGGATTTTCTCTTTCATCGTTGACTGTTCAAAGTCATTTTTCACCTCAACTTAGGAGTTATTTATGAGTCAAATCGCCGTTATCTTTTGGAGCGGAACAGGAAATACAGAACGCATGGCGAATGCTATCGCCGCAGGCGTGCAAAGTGCTGGGAACACGGCGCAGCTCTTTTCGGTTTCCGATTTTTCGGAAGATAAAATCGATGCGTTTTCTAGCTTTGCGCTCGGTTGCCCTGCGATGGGTTCCGAAGAATTAGAAGATTCCGAATTTTTGCCGTTCTATAATGCGATTAAAGAAAAGCTCGCAGGCAAAGCTGTCGCCCTTTTCGGTTCTTACGGTTGGGGCGGTGGGGAATGGTTGAATGCGTGGAAAGCGGACGCCGAAGCGAGCGGCTTAAAAATCATCGGAACATTAGCGATTGAAAATGCTCCTGATGAAAATGGAATTGCCGAGTGCGAGGCGCTCGGCAAAAAGTTAACTTAAACGAGTTAGATAAAAAATGCGGCTTTGGCCGCATTTTTTATTCCGCCAAATCGACTCCATCGAAGATTTCAAAGATGCCTGCAGTTTTTTTTGCCGGGAAAGCACCTTTGTGGATGACGACGCCTCCGAGATTCAGCTGGAAGCCGCCCAATGCGGTTGCTGTCACAGTGGCATTGGCGACAATCGGTTTGTCAAAGGTATCTGTCCCGAAAACGACATTCATAGTCAAAACATTGCCGACGAGAGTCCAAGTTCCGCTTTCCGATGCGCCGAGAAGTTCGGTTCCTTCGCTCTGAATATCCGGGTCGGTTGAATAAGTAAGTTCGAATGTTCCCGTATCGCTGAAGACGAGTTTTGTCGGGCTAGATAACGAAACGGCGGCTTCGTATGCGCCCGCTTCATTTTGCGTATAGAACGCATTCATATTCCAAACGCCACTGGTTAAGCATTCTTCTGAAATGCCTGCAGCACAAGCGTCCGCGAGAGATTTGCTGCTACTGCTACTGCTCGAAGAGCATGCGGTAAATGCTAAAGCGGAAGCCAATAGACCAACGACTACAAAAGATTTTTTCATTTGATTTTCCTCACTTGTTAGACTGAAATATATACAAAAAAGGCTCCCAAATTCGGGAGCCTTTGTGAATTTTTTTTAAGAATTAACGGCGACGACGCTTGTTATTCTTCTTTTTCTCTTCAGCCGGAGCTGGTTTGGATTCTGCAGCCGGTTCTCCGCCGCGGATGTCTTTCATCTTAAAGTTCACATTGATTTCCGCGGTTTCTACCTTCGAAGAGGCGCCTTCGCGGTCGGTGAGCTTGAAGCCGAATTCGTCGAGGCCGTAGAAGCCTTTATTCGGCGTATAAGTGAAGGAACCATCCTTGGCGTTGATTTCCACTTTACCGTTCTGCGGACGGCGAACGAGAGAAACCGTTGCATCGAGTTTTCCATCCGGATCGTATGCACCGTTCAAGAGGCCTTCCTTCGCGCTGACGGTCAGCTTTTCGCCTTCCTTCGTCTGGTAAGACTTCGAGAGCGCAACCGGCGGATCGTTCACCGGAGTGACCGTGAACTTTGCCGAGGTCTTAGCGCTTGCGCCTTCAGGGTCGGTAACCTTAAACGTAATCGTTTCGGTCGGACCGTTCCAGTTTTCATACGGTTGCTTAATCGTGACAATGTTACGAGCCTTGTCGTGTTCGACCACAAGCTTCTTGTTGCCCGTGATTTCCCACTTGAGTTCGTTGAAGCTATTGTCGCGGTCGCGGACATATTGATCCAACTTAAGGGTGGCGAGAACGCCATTGTTTGCGTCTTCTTTCATCGTCACATCGCGAATCGGACGGATTTCCGGAACCGCATTCACGTGTTTGACTTCAAAGTTGACGGTCGTCTTGGCAGATGCACCAGCCGGATCCTTTACGATGAAGGTAATCGCTTCTTTACCATACCAATCGGCGCGATTCGGACGCACAATCGCTTCGCGGCCACCGGTAATCATCACTTCCAAGTGACGGTTGCCCGAGACGCTCCAACGGAGTTCGTGCGGTTTGTTGTCCGGATCCTTCACAAAGTTGTCGAGTTTAATCGGCTTGAACTTTGTGCCTTCATTCGTTACCATATCCGGAATCTTTGAAAGAACAGGCGGATCGTTCACCGGTTTCACGATGAAGTCGATGTCCATCGAAGCTTTTTCGCCAGCCGGATCATAGACATTCACCTTAATCTTATCCTTGCCGTTCCAGAATTCGTTCGGGGTGTTCACGGTGAGAACGCCTGCGTCCGAAAGATCATACGAAAGCGGGTGTTTGACTGTCGGGCGTTTTGCTTTGCCCATACGGCCGCGTTTATCCTTTTGAGCCGGTTCGCCGTCGTCCAAAGTCCAGCGCATTTCGCTAGCCTTGTTGTCCGGATCCTTCACAAACTTGGTGAGGTCAATCGGTTTAAAGTCTTGCTTTTCGTTGATGGTCTGAGCCGGAATCTTGTCAAAGTGCGGCGGATCGTTTACCGGAGTTGCGGTAAAGGTTGCCGAAACACTTGCTGCTGCATTAGCCGGATCGGTTGCGGTAAAGGTGAGCTTTTCGGAACCGTTCCAGAATTCGTTCGGGGTTAAGAGTTGGACGCGTGCGCCGTTCATCTTCACCTGCAAATCCTTGTTTCCAGAAACAGTCCACTTGATTTCGTTCGGACGGTTATCCGGATCGGTCACGAATTTCGAGAGATCAATCGGTTCAAAGCGTTCTTTTTCCTTGATCTTTTGGTTCGGAATCGCTTTTACAACCGGCGGATCGTTCACCGGAGTCACTTCGAAGAGGATTTGCTGCGAAGCACGTCCGCCTTCGGGGTCAGTCACTGTGAGAGTAATCTTTTCGGAACCGTTCCAGTACTTGTCCGGAGTGGCGACGATTAACTGCTTCTTCGCATTGATCGAAGCCTTGAGGCTACGCGGTTGCGAAACTTCAAAGGTAAGGGCTGCGGTCGGATGATCCGGATCCTTGACGAGCGGAAGCAGATCGATCGGCGCAAAACGTTCCTTTTCTTTGATCTTTTGGTTCGGAATCTTGGCGAGAACAGGAGGATCGTTGACCGAGATGACTTCAAAGTCAACCGTCTTCGAATCCTTTGCACCTTCGGGGTCTTCGACGGTGAAGGTGATGGTGCGCTTGCCGTTCCAATATTTGTTTGGAATGTTCAAGTGTGCCACGTGCTTGTCGTCGATTGTGACAGTCAAGTCGTCCTCTTTCTTTTCTTCGACTTTCGGTTCTTCCTTCTGCGCTTTGCCCTTCTTGCCTTTCTTCTTCGCGGCTTTCTTCGGAGCAGGTGCAGCGGCAGCAGCCGGAGCCTTCACCACAGCGGTCCACTTCAACTGATTGTTTCTGTGGTCCGGATCGTGGACGTAATTATCCAGCGGAATATCCTTGAATTGAGCCTTTTCCTTGATGGTTTGACCCGGAATATCCTTCATCACCGGAGCATCGTTGACCGAGGTGATTTCGTAGATGATAGTCGTCGATGCAGAAGCGCCTTGCGGGTCCTTCACCGTGAGAGTCATCGTATCCGGTTTGCACCAGAAGTATTTATTCGGAGCGGAAATCACAAGCTTTCTTGCCGAGGTGACTTCTGCCTTGAGGAATTTGTTTCCGGTGACAGTCCACTTCATTTCGGACGGTTTATTGTCCGGATCTTTCACGTAATCATCCAAAGAAACCGGCTTGAAGACTTCTTTTTCTTTAATCTTTTGGTTCGGAATCTTGGCGAGAACAGGAGGATCGTTCACTTCGGTGACGACGAAGTCCATCTTGTGGCTTGCCTTGCCGCCTTCGGGGTCGGTCACGGTAAACGTAATCGTTTCTTTGCCGTGCCACTGCGAATTCGGGGTCTTGATTTGGACGGTATTGTCTTTGTTCAAGACGACTTGCAACTGACGGTTTCCGCTGAAGCTCCACTTGAGAAGCTTGGACGGATGGTCTGCATCGGTCGCGAGAGTCGAAAGGTCGATGGTCTTAAACTTGCCACCTTCGCGGATGGTTTCGCCCTTCGGCGCATTCGCTGCGATGACCGGCAAATCGTTGATCGAACGCACTGTGAAGAGTGCTGTCGAAGAAGCCTTTGCGCCTTCCGGATCGGTGACGGTAAACGTGATGTTTGCTGCACCATTCCAGTAAGTATTCGGAATGACGATGTGGGCGACATGATTGTTGTCAATTTCAACGGTCAAACCGTCTTTCTTCGGTTCTTCAGCCGGAGTCGCTTTGCCCTTCTTGCCTTTCTTCGGAGCCGGAGCTGCCTTTGCTGAAGCATCCTTCACCGAGACGCTCCACTGGAGATCTGTCTTCTTGTGATCCGGATCTTGGACGAGGTCGTCGAGCTTAATTGTCGCAAATTGCTTCTTTTCGTCGATTGTCTGATCCTTGATTTCGCGGACAAAGACCGGCGGGTCGTTTACCGAGATGACTTCAAAGGTCACATTGCGAGAATCCTTTGCGCCTTCGGGGTCGGTTACCGTAAGCGTAATCGTTTCGGTTCCGTTCCAATACTTGTTCGGAACTTCGGCGGTGAGCTTGTGATCTTGAGAAAGCTTGAACTTGAGGAATTTGTTTCCGGTAATCGTCCACTTGAGTTTGCTATTCGGATGGTCGAGATCCGAAACATACTTGTCGAGTTCGACGACCTTAAATTCTTGCTTTTCCTTGATGGTCTGGTTCGGAATATCCTTCATGACCGGCGGATCGTTCACCGACTTTGCGGTAAATTGAACGGTCTGCTTGTCCGAAGCGCCTTCCGGATCGGTCACGGTAAATGTGACTTTTTCGGTGCCGTTCCAAAGCTTATTCGGAGTCTTGATCGTTGCAATTCCTTCCTTCGAAATCGCAATCTTCAAATCCTTGTTGCCTGTAACGGTCCACTTGAGATTCTTGAACGGATCATCCGGATCCGAGACGAGTTCGGCGAGATTGATATCCTTGAACTCTTCCTTTTCGACGATGATTTGATCGTTAATCTTCTTGAGAACTGGCTTATCGTTAATCGAACGAATGGTGAAGAGAGCTTTCTGCGAAGCCTTTGCACCTTCCGGGTCGGTCACGGTAAATGTGATTTCATCGGCACCGTTCCAGTATTGATCCGGAGCGACGACGTTCGCAATGCCCGTTTTCGGATCCAAGTTCACGGAGAGACCTGGCTTGTAACCCTTCGGCGAACCCGGAGCAGCGTTCACGTCAAATTTCCAAGTGAGTTCCGAGGTCTTGTGATCCGGATCTTTCACAATTTCAAAGAGTTTAATCGGCGCGAATTGCTTCTTTTCGTCGATGGTCTGGTTGTTAATTTTCTTTGTGAATTCAGGAGGATCGTTCACCGATTCGACGGTGAAGGTCACCTTACGAGAATCCTTTGCACCTTCGGGGTCAACGACTTCGAAATTAAGAGTTTCGGAACCGTGCCAGTATTTGTTCGGGATAATCACTGTGAATTGACGCTTTGCATCAATCTTGAACTTGAGATCCTTATTGCCCGTGATATTCCATTTGAGCTTATCGTTCGGGTGATCCAAATCCGAGACGAAGTTGTCGAGGTCAATTGCCTTGAATTCTTGCTTTTCTTTGATGGTCTGGCTCGGAATATCCTTCATAACAGGAGGATCGTTCAGCGAGGTCACCGTAAAGACTGCGGTCTGGCGAGCGCTTGCGCCTTCCGGGTCGGTCACGGTAAAGGTGAGCTTTTCAGAACCATTCCAAAGTTGATTCGGGATAACGATTGTCGCTTCGCCCGCTTTGCTAATGTTCACCTTCAAGTCTTTATTGCCGGTGATCGTCCATTTGAGCTTATCGAAAGAATGATCCGGGTCGTTTGTGAGTTCGGCGAGGTTAATCGGAGCGAACTGCGCCTTTTCCATAATGGTTTGCGACTTGATTTCTTGGAGAGTCGGCGCATCGTTTACCGATTCGACGGTAAAGGTTGCAGACTTCGAAGCCTTGGCACCTTCTGGGTCGGTCACGGTAAAGGTAATCACATTCGAGCCGTTCCAATATTTGTTCGGGATGACGACAGAGGCGAGCATCTTCGCATCCACATTTACTTGAAGTTCTGCCTCGGAACCCTTCGGAGCGCCCGGAGCCGGCTTCACGGAAACATCCAAGGTCAAATCGGTCAGCTTGTGATCTGGATCCTTGATGATTTCGCCCAAATTGAACGGCTTAAATTGACCTTTTTCCTTAATCTTTTGATCCGGAATATCCTTCACAAATTCAGGAGCATCGTTGACCGATTCTACGGTCATCTGCACGGTGCGTTCGTCCGAAGCGCCTTCGGGGTCGGTGACCTTGAAAGTAATCGCTTCAGAACCATTCCAATATTTGCTCGGAAGGGTGAATGTTGCCTTGCGGTTATTATCGAGCTTAACTTGGATATCCTTGTTGCCCGTAATCGTCCACTTAAGCTTTTCCTTCGGATGGTCGAGATCCGACACATACTTGTCGAGTTCAATCGGCTTAAATTGTTCTTTTTCTTTAATGGTTTGGTTCGGAATATCGGTCATGACCGGAGGATCATTTACCGAGGTCACAGTAAATTTCACAGTCGTCGAAGCCTTTCCGTTTTCCGGATCGGTTGCGGTGAATGTGATATTTTCGGTGCCGTTCCAAATCAAAGTCGGCTGTTTGACGGTGACGTTGCGGTTGTTGTCGATGTTCACCTTCAAATCTTTATTCCCTGAAACGGTAATCTTCAACTGAGAAATATCGTGGTCCGGATCCGAGAGATAATCGTCCAAGACGAAGCTATCAAATTCGGCTTTTTCTTCGATGGTTTGATCCGGAATTTTCTTGAAGACCGGAAGATCGTTCACCGATCGAACGGTAAACTTCACTTCTTGCTTGGCTTCTGCGCCTTCGGGGTCGGTGACTTTGAAAGTTGCAATCGCTGCACCATTCCAATAAGTATCCGGAATTTCCACTTTGGCGACATGCTTTTCGTCGATGTTAATATTCAGCGGACCGGATTCCGGTTCTTTGCCAACGCTCTTGACTTCGACTTCCCAAGAAAGTTCAGCGTTTTTGTTATCGTCGTCTTTGACAAATTCATCGAGATTAATCGGCGCAAATTGTTTCTTTTCGTCGATGGTTTGAGCCGGAATCTGCTTGACAAATTTTGGCACATCGTTGACAGATTCAACGGTGAACGAAGCTTGCGTTTCGGCGCTTGCGCCTTCGGGGTCGGTCACCTTGAAGGTAATCGTTTCCGAGCCGTTCCAGAACGCGTTCGGGATGAGAATCTTCGCCACTTTGCCGTTCAGCTGGACTTTCAAATCCTTATTGCCCGAGAATTCCCACTTGAGTTGTTCAAACTTGTGATCCGGATCTTTCACGTACTTGTCGAGTTCAATCGCCTTGAACTGCGCCTTTTCCATGATATTTTGATCGGGGATTTGATCCACAAATTCAGGAGGATCGTTGACGGATTTGACCGTGAACGAAGTCTTAAAGCTTGCGCTTGCTCCGTGCGGATCCGTTGCGGTAAAGGTAAATGTTTCGGTCGGGCCATTCCAATATTCGTTCGGAATGACGATTTCTGCGACATTGTACTTGTCGATTTTAACCTTCAAATCCTTGCCGCCGGAGACAGACCACTTGATTTTGGCCACGTCGTCATCGACATCGCTTACGAGATCGGAAAGGTTAATCGGTTCAAATTGTTCTTTTTCGTTAATCGTCTGATCCGGAGCCTTCTGAACGATAGGCGGATCGTTGACCGGGCGAACGGTGAAATTCGCAGAGGTCTTATCCGAAGCGTATTCGGCGTCGGTAGCGATGAATGTAATCTTATAAGCGCCGTACCAATGAGCATCCGGAACGACGACATTGGCGATGCGGTCTTTGGAAATTTCAACGGTGAGTTCGCCTTCCGCTTGATCTTTTGCGGTCTGCGTCATCTCGTATTCCCATGTGATTTGATCTTTCGGATGATCCGGATCTTTCACATAGTCGTCGAGTTTAATCGGCGTAAATTTTTTGCCTTCGTCAATTGTCTGGTCGGGAATTTTCGAAACGACCGGCGGATTGTTCACCGATTCGACGGTAAAGGTCACAGTTTCCGAGCTCGAAGCGCCCTTCGGGTCTGTGACAGTAAATGTCAAATCTTCGGAGCCGTTCCAGTATTCATCCGGAGTCGCAATCGTCACCACATGATTGGATTCCTTGACCTGGAGCTGCTTGTTGCCGGTGATTGTCCAGCGCAGTTTTGCTGGCGCGTCTTCGGGATCGCTGACGTAATCGTCCAATTTAATCGGAGCAAATTTTCCGCCTTCTTGGATAGATTCACCCGGAATGCCGTTGAGCGATGGGGGATTGTTTTCGGCTGCGGCCGGCTGTTCTGCTTCTTGCGGCTGCGCTGTATCTTGTGCGAATGCGACCGAGGACAAAAGACCTGCGGCAAGCAGTAGCGACATCGATTTCTTACGTATCATTTACGATCTCCAATAGACCTTATGGTTTTTCGCAAGTCGAACCACATTGCGCAGTTTGACCCGTGAAAACCACATCTCATCCTGTTTTTCATCGCTTTGAAGACACAAAACCTCAAAGGTGATGAACATCACCAAATATAAAGTTTTTGAATCCTTCCGCGCGTGATTTTTTTGAGTTTTTTAAGAAAATGTTTACAAAAAAATGGAACGAAAAGTGGCAAAATTTGCAAAAATTCGGCAATTTTATGTGCTAAGTCATTGACTATCAATCAGTTACGGAAATGTCCTCCGCGGGATTTGAAATGCAAAATAATTTTTAGGAAAAGAGAATGATTCGTTAAAATGGAGTCAATTTTTTTGAAATTTCACTTTACCATTATTTTTTTCTATTTTTGGCTTGCAATTTGTTCAACAATGGGACTTTTCTATGAAATTTGTTCTCCTCTGCGACGATATCTACCTGAAGGGCGATTTGGCCGCTTTCGTCAATAACTTTCCGACTAATCATGAACTCGTCACGATGTCGGGTGAAGCGTTCCTCCAAGCGCAAGGCTTCCCCGAGAATACGTTTGGACTTCTCGTTGAACGTTTCACTTGGCAAAAGAACTTTAGCCTTTTCCGCTATTTCGGACTTCTTCCGATTCTCGAAACCGTTCCGCTTGCTATCGTGAGCCGTAACCGTCGCATTGAACCGCTCAAGGGTCGCAGCTCTCTTCGCGGACAAGAAATGATTATTTCTCCGAACGCTTCTTCCGAAGAACTTTACTCCGCAATCGAAAAGTTCGTCGCAGCTCCTCCGCAGATTCATTCGTATCCGCGTGGTGCTTGCAAGATGTTCACCAAGAAAGTGGGCTAATTCGCGTTCGCTCATGCAGCGCAAAGTTCTTGATTCGTTGATTGCCCGCGGTTCTTTCGTCGGAATCATCGCACCAAAAACTCTTGATGTCGCTGCAGCGTTGCAAAATTTTGCGCATTCCCTGTCGGGGAGTGCGCCTTTTTCTTTTGTAGAATATTCTTCGCGGGAAATTTCGGCAAAAGAATTTCTCAAAAAATGGCGGAAGGCGCAAGAAGTGGGCGAAGCGAAAAATGTCTTCGTGATTTTTAATCGCGAATTGGACGAAGAATCGAAAAAGCTTCTCTTCTCGATGCGGATGACGATTGTGCTCGTAGAAAAGGGAAATTTTCTCGATGACGAGCTGCTTTTTGAATTGGATGCGCTTTCTAATTTCCCGCGGGATTTTTTTTGGTGGTGCGCACCGAAGCCTTTAAAAAAACGATTCCGCCATCTAGCACCCGCAGTCAAAGGGGCGATGATTCAGCCATTTAATTCGGTCGAAGCACTACAAAATCAAGCGGAAAAGGCGGCTGAAATTTTCCGCAATCTTTTGAAAATTCGAATTTTGGGAGAAAATGGTTTGGAAGGTTGGCCGCGGATATTTCGGCGATTTTTCATCCCGTTTTGTCTTCTCGCTTTGATTTGCCCGTTTCTTTATCCGACAAAAATTGTCTCGAATCCGTCGATGACGCGGAACATGAAAGCGGAAATGCAAATTTACGCCGAAGCGCCTTATTTCGATTACACTTTCGATGGAAAAGAATCGCTCGAACGCATCGGGCGTTATGCGGTGGGGCGTTTTGTTGCGCTCGTGACCAATGAAAAAACTCTCGGCGATTACGTCGCAGAAACTTTGGAAAAAAATGGATTTGCAAAAGATTCTTGGAAAAAGGAGCGGTTGCATATCCCGCCAGAAGGAATTTCTCTTCGCTTTGAATTTCCTGAAAAATTAATCAATTCCGAATACGATTTGATCGCTCCCGCCTGGAATTATTTCACGGGGCTTATCGCCGATTCGATTGCGTATGTGACGGAAACTTATTACCCGAAGGCAACTGCAAAAAATCGTTTGCATCCGGCGTGGGATGTGGCGAGTCGCGCTGGCGCAAGAATTCTCGCCCCTTTCAGCGGGAAAGCGTGGACGTTTTCGGATGAACGCGGCGGAATCGTTATCGGTATCGCAGACAAAGAACGCGTGATACTTTTTATGCATTGTAATCAGCTTTTGTATTTAGACGGACAAAATGTGATGCAAGGCGATCCGGTGGCAACTGTGGGGACGACGGGACACACGACAGGACCGCATGTGCATTTGGTCACGGGAATCGTGAGCAAAAATGGGGAAAAACGTTTAGGTAATGTTCGCTATACCGTTGTGAATCCGGTCACGTGGTTCCTTTCTGGTAAGTGAAATATGATAAAAATACCCTTACAAATCGAGCGGAATTTGGTAACTTTGGGGCGGGTTGGGTAAATAGACTTTTAGAGGAGTTTTTGTATGTTTACTCGTTTGGTAGTTTCTGTCGGATTTGCGACATTTCTTGCCGCATGTTCTGCGACCCTCCCCAAAGCGGAACTCGCAACTCACGAAGACAGTTCCCGCAATATTCCCCAAATCGACAATATGATTGTGAGCCTCAAAAAGTCTTACATTTCGCAGTGCTACGCGCCGATTTTGGACAAAAATCCGCCCGAAAATCAATGCCAGACGGAATTATTCCAAATGCTCGAACGCCGTTATCACATGAATTATTCGCAGAAAAATATCGATCAAGCGTCGAATGAACTTTTCTTCCGCGATGTCGATGCGCGTCTCCGCAAAATGGTGCGGACAGATCCTGAAGTGCGTCGCGCTGTCCGCGAAGGAACTTTCCGCAATGCAGACGATATGTTGAGCTATTACCGCGAAAAATACGCATTCGTTTCGACGAATTAAAAAAAATTGCAATCAAAAAACTCCCTCGAAATTTCGGGGGAGTTTTTCTTGTGGAGGGAGATGAAATTAAGCGAAGCTCGGCGCGAGTGCGGGCTCGTCGGCTTCGGGCTTTTCCGTTAAGAATTTGCGGGAAGCTTTGAGCAAATTGGCGACTGCGTCTAAGTAAGAACGCGTTTCGTAGAGAATTGTCAAGTAGAGAATTTCGGTGCGGATAAGAGAACTGCTCACTTTTTCGTGGACCATGTTCGCTTTGCGTTCTTCGACAATCATTTCACTCGTTTCGTGTAAATTGCGGACGAGTGCATCGTAGGCAGAAAAATCTCCGCTTTCGATCATCGCTGCGCTCTTTTTCGTGAGCATCGAAATTTTATGGGCGATGATTTCGAGTTTTTCTTTTTGCTTTTCGTTTACTTCGGTGAAGTTATTGTCTAAGTGTTGCACGCATGGGATGCAGATTTGTTCGATGTCAAAGACGCCATCGCCCAAGAAATCATTTGCCTGGTAAAGGAAGAAGTTTTTCACGAGAATATCTTCTTGCTTCATCTTCTTGCTGCAAAGAGTTCCTTGTCTACGCAGCCGTTCGATGTAACGCTTGAGAATTTTGATGCGCTTTTTACTCGTCCGCAGTTCGCTTAAATTATCGTTAATGAATTCTTCGATAATTTGACCGTAATTTTCGGCGGTAATGCGGAGAACCGAGCTCCATTCATCTTGGCTAAATTTTTGGACGAGCGGAAGCACGTCGGTTTCGGGCGAAGCTTTGAGAATGTGCGAGAAAATTTCTTCGGATTTCTTGATGGATTTTTCTGTTTTTTTGAATTTGAGATTGGAGCGGATGAGAAGGAAAATCACGATGGCGAAGAGGATAATTCGTGCGGGCATTCCGCCGAAGCGAAGAAGAATGGCGACGATGAAGCAAGCGCTGAACGCGGCGAATGCGGTGATGAACCAGCCGCCGATGACCGAGAGGACGCCGGTGATGCGGTAGACCGCACTTTCGCGGCTCCACGCATGGTCGGCGAGAGAAGTTCCCATGGCGACCATGAAGGTGACGTAAGTCGTCGAAAGCGGAAGTTTAAGGGAAGTTCCAATCGCGATGAGAGAACTCGCGAGCATTAAATTGACGCCGGCACGAATCAAATCGAACGCTGCAGAATCTTCTTCGAGGGTGAGTTTATTCGTATCGAAACGCTTTGCAATCCAAGCGCTGACCGTGCGCGGGCAAATCGCATTTATCTTTTTAATTGCGCCATAGCTGAAGCGGACGAGTGCGCGGGCGACGGGATTGGTGCCGAAGACTTCGTCGGTTTCCCCTTGTGAAGAGAGCGAAACAGAAGTTTGGACAACGCGGTGTGCTTTTTTCGAAGTGACGAGAGTAATCACCATGACTGCGCCCGCAATCATTAACAGATACCATTGTCCTGCTTCTTTATCGAGGAGAGCGCTCATCAAATACGTGTCGGGATTTCCGCCGTCTGCGATTAAATGTTGAAGCGAAGAAAGTCCGGTAAGAGGAACGCCGACAAAGTTCACCAAGTCGTTTCCGGCAAAGGCGAGGGCGAGCGCAAAGGTGCCGCAGCCAATTACGACTTTGAGCATGTTTACGCCAATCGCATGCAAGAGATGAGAAAGAATGAAAAATCCCGCGAACATGCCGAGAAGAATCAGCATTTCATTGCTGTGCAACGCCGATTGAAAATCTTTGGAAATGAAAGAAGCGTTCTTTAAACCTTTGATGAGGATGAAGTAGAAAATCGAGGTCAGAGAAATTGCGCTGAAAATACCGACGAAATATTTGAGATTTTTCTTGTAGCCAAAGGTAAAGAGTAAGCGGGCGATGTATTGCACGAGCGCACCGACGGTAAATGCAATCGCAACGGAGACGAAAATGCCGAGGATGACTTCGAGAGCTTTGCTCGTGTTGATGAGATTTGCAAAGTTCAAAGCGCCCGTTGGATCATTCGCCATTTTCAAGACGGAAATCGCAACGGATGCGCCCAAGAGTTCAAAGACCATGGAAACTGTCGTCGATGTCGGCATCCCGAGAGTATTAAAAATATCGAGAAGAATAACATCGGTTAGCATCACCGCGACGAGAATCGTTAGAATTTCGCTGAAGTAATAATACTGCGGTTGGAAAATGCCGTGTCGCGCGACATCCATCATGCCGTTTGAGAAGGCGGCTCCGATAAAAACTCCCGCGCCCGCAATCGTTAAAAGAACTTTGAAGGAAACCGCTTTCGCGCCGATTCCCGAATTGAGAAAGTTCACCGCATCGTTACTCACGCCGACGATGAGATCGAATACCGCAAGCGCAAAAAGCATTGCGATGAGAACGTAGTAGATTGAGACTGAATCCATGCTGTTATCCTTTGTTTTGGTTTTCTGGATTTTGAACTACAGCAAAGTTATTTACCGCAAAGAATCGGAGCAATGGGGGAAAATCAAGTTTTTCAATGATTTTCCAAGGACTTTACAAGAGCTTTACAAATAAGGGAATGTGCGCTTAGAGCTTAGAATTTCTAATTTCTAAGTTCTAAGTTCTCCGTTCTAAGTTCTTAAAACATCCCTCCGCAGGCGTCTCAATATTCCTAATTTCTCATTAAAAAAAAACGCTTCCCGTTTTGGGAAGCGTTTTTCTTTTGCAAAGGCAAAAATTAGACAGCGCCTTGCCACTTCATAGCGTCAGCAACTTTCTTGAAGCCTGCGATGTTTGCGCCCATCACGAGGTTGCCCTTCTGACCGTATTCCACAGCAGCAGAAGAAGCAGCCTTGTAAATGCTCTTCATGATGCCTTCGAGCTTTGCATCGACTTCTTCGAATGTCCAAGAAAGACGTTCGGAGTTCTGGCTCATTTCGAGGCCCGAGGTAGCAACGCCACCAGCGTTTGCAGCCTTAGCCGGTCCAAACATCACGCCAGCCTTCTGGAACGCTTCGATAGCTTCCGGAGTAGACGGCATGTTTGCGCCTTCGGCGACAGCCTTCACGCCGTTTTTGATCAAAGCTTGAGCGCTTTCGAGGTCAATTTCGTTCTGAGTTGCGCACGGAAGAGCGATGTCGCACTTAACCGTCCAAACACCCTTCGAACCTTCGTGGTATTCTGCGCCCTTCACGCGATCAGCGTATTCCTTGATACGGCCACGGTGAGCTTCCTTAATGTCGCGGACGACATCGAGCTGAATGCCGTTCGGGTCATAGATGTAACCGTTCGAGTCAGAAACAGTCACGACCTTAGCACCGAAGGATTGAGCCTTTTGGCAAGCATAAATGGCAACGTTACCCGAACCGGAAATCACAACCGTCTTGCCTTGGAAGGAATCGTTTGCGAGATCCTTGAGCATTTCGCGGGTGAAGTAGCAGAGACCGTAACCGGTTGCTTCTGTACGGGCGAGAGATCCACCGTAAGAGAGACCTTTACCGGTGAGAACGCCCACAAATTCGTTGCGGATACGCTTGTATTGACCAAACATATAACCGATTTCGCGAGCGCCAGTGCCTTGGTCACCAGCCGGAACGTCGGTATCTGCACCGATGTGCTTGCAAAGTTCAGTCATAAAGGACTGGCAGAAGCGCATCACTTCGTTGTCGCTCTTGCCTTTCGGATCGAAGTCCGAACCGCCCTTGCCACCGCCCATCGGAAGAGTGGTGAGGCTGTTTTTAAAGACCTGTTCGAAGCCGAGGAACTTGAGCATTGAAAGAGTCACTTCGTTACGGAGACGGATACCGCCCTTGTAAGGTCCGATAGCCGAGTTGAATTGAACGCGGTAGCCGCGGTTCACTTGAACATTGCCCTTGTCATCCACCCAAGGGACGCGGAACATCACAACGCGTTCCGGTTCTACAAGGCGGTCAATCACGCCGTTGGTTTCGTAAGATTTATCCTTTTCGAGGACTGGATCGAGCGATTCGAGGAATTCACGAACAGCCTGATGGAAGAGTGCCTGATCTGGGTCACGTGCGACAACTTTGTCGTAGACCTTCTGCAAGTATGCGTTTTTGATCGCCATGTTGTTTCTCCAATGAAAGAAAATTGTTTTTGCAAATTGAAATATAATAAAGGCGAAACTGAATAAATTTGGGCATTTTAAAATAAAATGTTACAATTTTGTAGATTTTGGAAATGAGTTTTTGCAAATTTGTTTTTTGCCGAAAAAATGGAAAAAACCGCAAAAAATGGAATTTCTAAAAAATGACATTTTTGTAATTCGTCGATAAAAAATTTTTTCAATCCTGCGACATTTTTCCCGTTTTCGGTTATTTTGATAGAGAAAAGGCAAGAATTTTATGGAAAAAAGACATTTTAATTCGATTCCTGAAGTCTTCTTAGACATGTGCCAGGCGAAGGATTTCCCCGGGTGGTTTAAGCGGGTGAATGGATCTTGGGAAGAATATTCGGGCTTGCGCCTACAAAAAATGCTTTTTTATGCGACTCTTGCTTTTGCAAAATACGGCGTTGGCGAAGGAAAAAGTTTGGGAATTATCGCTGCGACTTCGCCGAATTGGATTGTCGCCGATTTAGCTTGCGAAATTTGCCATGCGCCGACGGTTCCGCTTTTCCCAAACATTAGCGAAGAACATTTTGAATTTCAATGCGACGATTCGGAAATCGGATTTTTGGCGGTCGATTCCATTGATGATTTGGACCCGGGAATTAAAAAACATTTGGCGCGTTTTCGTTATGTGATTTGCTTTGATGAAAATTCAAAGCTTCCGCTCAACGGAATTTATTGGAAAAATTTACTCGACGAAGGCGAAATTCTTTCTAAAGAAGAAGGTACAGTCGATTGGTTTCGTTATCGCTTAAACGGAATCCGCGAAGAAGATTTATTTTCGGTAATTTATACGAGCGGTTCGACGGGACTTCCGAAGGGCGCAGAACTTTCGCATAAAAATATGATTGCGATGATTACGGCTTTGGATCCGATGATTCATCCGGATGTCGCAACGGATTCGGCGATTAGTATTTTGCCGGTGGCGCATGTTTTTGAACGGATGGCGATTACATTTTATGCGAGCAAACATTTGAAAGTTTACTTTGCGGATTCGCCCCAAAACGTCGGCGTGATTGCGCACGAAGTGCGTCCGGCAATCGGGACTTTTGTCCCACGGATTCTTGAAAAATTAGCGGATGCGGTTTCGCAGCGCGAATATAAATTAAGCGGACTAAAACGCTTGTTAATGCATCAAGCGATTCGTTTTGCAAAGAAAAATATTCCGGGCAACGGAAAAATTCGTCGGAAAATTTACGATAAACTCGTTTATCAAAAAATTCGCGAAGCGCTCGGCGGAAAATTCAAATGGATTATTTCGGGGAGCAGCGCTCTCAATAAAACCGTTTATCGTTTTTTAATCAATGTCGGTTTTCCGGTTTTCGAAGGCTACGGTTTAACGGAATGTTCGCCGGTGATTAGCGCGAATATGCCCGATGCCAATAAAGCGGGCTCGGTGGGGAAGCCGATTGCGAGTTTGCAAGTCAAAATAGGCGAGCAAAATGAAATTTTGGTGAAAGGTCCGAGCGTTTTTCACGGTTACCGCAATATGCCCGAGATGAATCGCGCTGCGTGGACTTCGGATGGATTTTTCCGCACAGGCGATCAGGGCTTAATCGATAGCGAAGGATTCTTATTTTTAATCGGGCGCATTAAGGAAATTTTTAAGACGAGCACGGGAAAATATGTTTCACCCGTTCCGATTGAATTGGAATTAAGTCGTCATCCGATTATCGATGGGGCAATTGTCATTGCGAATAATCGCAAATTTGTTTCGGCAATTCTCTTTTTGGGTTATGATGCGGCGATGCGAATTACGGAAAAATCGCGGCGCGATTTTCATCCGGAAGAAGCGATTTTAGATCCGCGGGTTTTGGCGGTGGTGCAGTCTCACGTCGATACCGTTAATCGCAAACTCAATCATTGGGAACAAATTCGAAAATGGACTTTGGTGAGTTCGCAACTTTCGGTCGAATCGGGAAGGTTAACGCCGACATTAAAATTGCGACGGCAAATTGTCGAAGCGGAATTTGTGCGAGAAATTGAAAAAATGTACGAAGAAAAACGTTAACGCTTTCGGGAAAATCTGGAGAGAATGTGGCGGCGAAGCCGCCGGAAATGAAAAATGCGCGCCCTGCGGGCGCGCATTACGTTTACTGATTACTGAGTTCTTTGGCTTTTGCTTCGATCGCCTGCGATAACGCCTGCGGATCTTTTGCATATTCGTTGATGAGACGAACAAAGACAGAGCCCGCGATGACAGCGTCTACGTGGTCCGCAATAGCTTTCGATTGTTCGCCACGAGAAATCCCGAAACCACCGTAAACTTTGGAACCGCCCGCGCCGACTTTCGAAAGGAAGGTGAGAGTCGCTTGATCGATGTCTGTCTGCGTGCCGGTAATGCCTACGCGGAGAGAACCGTAGATGTATTTGAATCCAGCGTGTGCCATTTTCGATAAGCGTTCATCGCTCATGCTCGGACTTGCTACCGGAATATTTTCCATACCGTATTTTTTGCAGGCTGCGGTTAAACCTTCGTCGCAATCAAACGGTAAATCGGGAATAATGAGACCGTTCACTCCCGCTTCGCTCGCCATTTTGCAGAAAGCTTCGACGCCAGGCGTGTAAACGAGAGAGCCGTAGCTCATCAAATAAATCGTCGTCTGCGGAAAAGCTTTGCGGAGTTTTGCGATAAAATGGAATCCGTCTTTGACGCGGTAACTGCGCGAAAGAACTTCGGTGCAAGCGCCTTGAATGGCTGGTCCATCTGCTGAAGGATCGCTAAAAGCGAGTTGCACTTCGAGAATATCTGCGCCGCCTTTTACCATCGCCGAAGCGACTGTAAAAGCGATTTCATCGGTCGGGTAGCCTGCGACGAGATGACTCATCAATTTGATTTTCGACATTACTTGTTTCCTCCCATGAGCTTCGCTTGATGAATATCTTTTTCTTCGTTCAATCTTTCGAGTTCGCTTTCGAGGAAAGCTTTCCATTCTTTCGGGCGGAAAACCGGACTGGTGATAAAGATATCTTTATCGCCGCGGCCGCTCATGTTGATGATGACCGCTTTATCCTTCGGAACTTGTTTTGCAATTTTCATCGCAGCAGCTCCGGCGTGAGCGCTTTCGAGGGCGAAGAGAACGCCTTCATTTTTTGCGAAGAATTGAACGGCTTCGAGAGCTTCTTTGTCGAGGATGCTCATAAATTCGACGCGTCCGCTTTCGCCGAGGGCAGCGAGCTGCGGGCCAATTCCCATGTAATCGAGTCCCGCGCTAATCGAACGCGTCGGGAGAGATTGTCCGTCTTCGTCCAAAAGGAAACGGCTCTTGTAACCTTGCACAATGCCTTCGCGGCTTGCGTTTCCGGTCATGCGGCTCGCATTTTCGCCGATATTCGGACCGATTCCGCCCGCTTCGGCTCCGATTAAACGCGGAGATTTTTCATCGATAAATGGGCTGAAAAATCCGATGGAATTGGAACCGCCGCCGACACAAGCGACCATCGCACCGATTTCAATTTTACGTTCGGCGCATTGACGCTTGACTTCGTTTCCGATGACCGATTGGAATGTGCGAACGATATCGGGGAAGGGAGCAGGACCAAGTGCTGAACCGAGAACGTAATGCGTATCATCGGGATGAGCTGCCCAATCGCGCATCGCTTCGTTGACAGCGTCTTTGAGAGTGCGCGCACCGCTCGTGACCGCACAAACTTTGGCTCCGTAAGTTTCCATCGCAGCGACATTGGGCTGTTGACGGCGCACATCGACTTCGCCCATATAAACGGTGCAGTCCATGCCGAGTTTTGCGCAAGCGGCAGCGGTTGCAAGTCCGTGTTGCCCTGCGCCTGTTTCGGCGATGATGCGCTTTTTGCCCATGTGTTTTGCCAAAAGCACTTGACCGATTGCGTTATTGATTTTATGCGCGCCGGTATTTGCTAAGCCTTCAAGCTTGATATAAATTTTTGCACCGCCCAAAAGTTCTGTCGCTTTCGGCGCAAAAAGAAGCGGCGTTTCGCGGCCGATGTAATCGCGCTGAATTTCGTGGAGTTCGTCCAAAAATTCTTGCGAACTCATGAAATGTTTGAACGCAGCTTCGAGTTCATCGAGCGGACGTCGGAGAATTTCGGCAACATACTTGCCGCCGAAGTGATTGAAGAATCCATTTGTGCTGTACATAGTACATCCTTTGGGTTTAAAAACGAAAAACCTCCCGAAAAAGTCCGGAAGGTTTGCATAAAAACGAACACAACGCAAAAAACCGGACTAAGGTTAAGTCCGCCACCACCAACGATTGATGCTCTTTACGTTTTGCATGCTCCAAAAATAAACAAGTTGAAAAAAATTGGCAAGGGATTTTCTAAATTTGGCGCTGAAAAATCACCCGCTTTCGTCAAAAAGTCGGATGAAGAATGGAGTTCTCAAGATGAGTGCGATTTTAGATGTCTTTGATGTGGTGGTAATCGGCGGCGGTCACGCAGGAATTGAAGCGTCGCATGCGGCGTGGAAAATCGGCGTAAAAACCGCAATGCTCACGATGGATTTAAATGCCATCGGACGGATGTCTTGCAACCCCGCCGTGGGCGGCGTGAGCAAAGGTCAAATCGTCCGCGACATCGATGCTCTCGGCGGGCTCATGGGAATTTTGACCGACAAAGCGGGCATTCAATTTCGCATGTTGAATCAAAGTAAAGGTCCCGCAGTCTGGGGACCGCGCGCACAATGCGATCTTAAACAATACAGTTTAATCGCCCGAGAAACTCTTGAAAACTGCCGCGGTTTACATTTGATTCAAGGGGAACTCGCCGCATTCAATCGCCTCCCGAATGGAAATTTCGAATTGACTTTGTTAAATGGTGACCGCTACGAAACGAAAACTCTCGTCATTACGAGCGGCACTTTTTTGGCTTCGAAAATGTTCACGGGACTTGCGACAAGTATCGGCGGGCGAGTGGGCGAACCGAGCGCGGATGCGCTTTCGAAATCCATCGCCGAAAATGGTCTGCGCTTGCGCCGTTTAAAAACGGGAACGCCGAGCCGCATCGATCCTTCGTCAATCGATTTTAACGAATGCGAAGAACAGCCGGGCGATAAAGATCCGTGGCCGATGAGCGACCGTCACAATCATCCGATTGATAACGGAAACTGCTGCTGGATTACGCGGACAAATCTCAAAACGCACGACATTCTGCGCTCGGGATTTAAAGACAGCCCGATGTTTACGGGACGCATTCAAGGAAAGGGCCCGCGGTATTGTCCGAGTATCGAAGACAAAATCAATCGCTTCGGCGACAAAGACGGCCATCAACTTTTTATGGAACCCGAAACGAAAGATGTTTCGCGAATTTATTTGAACGGCTTCAGTTCCAGTCTCCCGGCGGATATTCAGCTCGCCGCTTTGCACACGATTCCCGGACTTTCGCATGCGAAGGTGATGCAAATCGGTTATGCGGTTGAATACGATAGCATTGACGCAACGCAACTTTATCCGACATTTGAATGCAAAGAAATTTCGGGGCTTTATTTTGCGGGACAAGTCTGCGGGACAAGCGGATACGAAGAAGCTGCGGGGCAGGGAATTGTCGCGGGAATTAACGCGGCGCTCAAAACGCAAAATGCAGAACCCTTTATTCTCGGGCGTTCGGAAAGTTACATCGGCGTCATGGCCGATGACCTTTCGCATTTCCTTCTCGATGAACCGTATCGGATGTTTACGAGCCGCGCGGAATATCGTCTCTTCTTGCGTTCGGACAATGCGGATTCTCGTTTAAAAGAACGCGCGCGCAAAATCGGTATGATCGATGATGCGGATTATCTCGCTTGGACAAATCGCAAAACAGAAATGGAGCGGGTACAAAAATTTTTAGCGGAAACGACCATTACCGCTTCCGAAATCAATCCGTTCCTCGAAACTTTTGGCGAAGCGCCTGTGCACGAATCCGTGCGTATGAATACGGTTTTACGCCGCCCGAAAGTCGACCCCGAAGAATTCTTCCGCAAATTTTTGCCCGAAGCAAAACTCATTCGCCGCGACATTTGGAATCTTTACGCCGAAGAAGCGTATGCGGGATTTTTTGCGCGTCAAGCCAAAGAAATTGAACACGAAAAGAAAATGGACCGCATTAAACTTTCGCCGGATACGGATTATTCGCAAATCACCGCGCTTTCCATCGAAAGCCGTCAGCGTTTAGCCAAAGCGAAACCGCTCACCGTCGGAAGCGCATCACGGATTCCGGGAATTCGCCCGTCCGATATTATGGTGTTAACGCATTGGGTAAGCAAATAAACGAAAATCGCTGAAAAATCCCCTTTTTGCGGGGCATTGTCTTTGGACAACGCTCCGCGTTCTTTTTTCACTTTTTTCAAAACTCGGAATGTATATTTAATTTGTGGTGAATGGGAATATGCAGAAATTGTGCGAAAAATGGCTTGCGTCGGCGTTTGCGTTAACGCTTTTGATTTCAATTTTAATCGTAGCGGGCACAGGATGCTCGGACAATCGCACATCTCTCGGAAATAGCGCTGAATCGGGGAATCCAGAAATCGCAGGCATTTTACATTTTGCCGATGGAACTCCCGCAGCCAAAGTCAAAGTGCAATTAGTTCCCAAAAATTATTCGGCGGCAGATGATGAAGTTTTAAATGCCGCGTGGACTTCGGAATCGGATTCTCTCGGGCAATTTGCCTTTGAAAATGTTCCCGCCGAAGGATTTTCGTTAGAAGCAAACGATCCGATTTCCGGCAAGAAATTTTTGCAGATGGGTTTAGCTTCGACTTTAGATTCGAGCGTTCTCAAAGTCGAAGGCATTTTGGAAAATGTCGGCGGCGTGCGGCTCGGAGCGCACGGATTTGAAGACGGCACAACGGGCTACGTTTATGTGCCCGGGACGACAATTCTTCGCCAAGTCATCGTCGAAATGGGGAATATTTTCGTTGATTCTCTCCCTGCCGATTCGCTTTCGCCCTTTATTTTTGTCGCGGATAACGGTTATTCGCTTTCTCTCGATAAAGGCGTCAAAATTATCGCCGATTCAACGATTCAAATCGACCCCGAAAAAGTTGCGCTTGAATTTTCTTTTGCGTTAACTCCCAAAGAAATCGGGCTTTCCGAAGATTTGAAAAATTTCCCGTTAACTCTCCGCTTGGATTCGAATGATTTCGACGCCAAAATTCTGCAAAAAGTTTCGGGCTCGTGGTCGGCAATTCTCTGCGGCGACACATTACCGCTCGATTTATCGTATTCCGACGGAAAAAATTTCACATTCTGGACGCGCATTCCGCGGCTCCGCGCCAAAGCGACCGATACGCTTTCGTTGCATTTTGCCGAAGATGCGAAAACTTCTTTTGCCGATTCGACGGACCGCATTTTCTCGGATGGATTTATTGCAGCGTGGCATTTTGACGAAGGGAAAGATTCTGTCCGCGATGCGACCGGAAACCGTTTCCGCGGCGTTCCCGAAAAAGTCACGGTTTCAGAAGATGCTGCAGTTGGAAGCGCTTTCTATTACGACGGCAAATCGGGCTCGGTCACGATTCCGAATTCGCGCACCGGCGATTTGGATTTTGACACGCATGCGCAGCGGACTTTCTCGGTGTGGGTGCGTTTAGATAGCAAAGAGCGTTCGCGCGTCGTCTTTGGAAAGGGCGCATCGAATTATCATCTCATGTATTTATCTTCGGCTTCGACGCCGCCTTCGGGCATTTGGCTTTACGAAGCATATTCGGATTTGACGGGAGATTCGACGGCGGTTTCCGTCCGGAATTGGTACACGGATTCTTCGGTCACGGTGAATGAGTGGACTTTTATCACCATCGCCCAAGGCGATTCTTCGACAGCGATGTATGTGAACGATTCGCTCGTCACCGATTCCCCGCGGCAAGGGAAAAATAGCACCCCGCGAATTACGGACAGTTTATTTGTCATCGGCAAATTGATTTACCCCGCAGACGATCCGAGCGATATTGTCACTCACCATTTCGAAGGCGTCATCGACGAATTGCACGTCAGCCGAGTCACGCGCTCCGCCGCATGGATTAAAGCGAGCTACGCGAATCAGAATCCGAAGAAAAAGTGGCCGACGTTAATGAAGAATTAGGAATAGAACACCGTTAACATGTCAAATTCGTCTATGCAACGCTGCGGCAAGCATTCAAATTGCTTTTGAACTCTTCATGCAACTCAGCACGGACAGTTCAAAAGGGTTTGAGGTATTCATGCAACTCAGCACGGACAGTTCAAAAGGGTTTTGAAGTATTCGTGCAACTCTGCATAGACAGTTCAAAAGGGTTTTGAAGTATTCATGCAACTCTGCATAGACAGTTCAAAAGGGTTTTGAAGTATTCATGCAACTCTGCATAGACAGTTCAAAAGGGTTTTGAAGTATTCATGCAACTCAGCACGGATAGTTCAAAAGGGTTTTGAGGTATTCATGCAACGCTGCGGACTATTTACAGAAAAAGTTTCGGGGTTGGTCCTTCGTTGTCTCTAGACTACACTTAATTTTTTAGGAAGACTTTTTTGCCTTTTCCGAATTATTTTACTTCAAAAGGAGACTTTTTATGCGGATTGGATTTGGTAAAAAAGCGGCTTTTGGCGTGTGCAGTGCTGTACTTTGTTTTGGACTTTCGACGCCAACCTTTGCTGCTCCTTTGATGGAAAATTTGAATCGCGGGCTCGTTTCGGCAAATGTCGGAAATGGAATGCTCGTGAGTTTTCGTTTGCTCGGAACGGATGCGCCGACGGCGAGCTTTGCTCTTTACCGCGATGGAATAAAAATTGCGACGATTGAAAAAAATGCGCCGACAAGTTATCTCGATAAAGACGGAAAAGCGGAATCGGTTTACGAAATTGCCCCGATTATTGATGGGCTCGAAGGGAAAAAAGAAAAGCAAACTCTCGTTTTTGACGAAGGCTATTACGACAAAGGTTCCAAAGTTACCTTCCCGTATAAAACTTTGAAAGTCGATGTGCCCAAAGATTTGACAATGCCCGATGGCACGACTTGCACTTATACCGCAAACGATATGAGCACGGGCGATTTAGATGGCGACGGCGAACTCGAACTCATTTTAAAATGGGATCCGTCCAATTCGCACGATAATTCGCAAACGGGTTATACGGGAAATGTGTATTTAGACGCCTATAAATTAAGCGGGAAAAAATTGTGGCGAATTGATTTGGGAGTAAACATTCGCGCAGGCGCACATTATACGCAATTCCAAGTTTACGATTATGACGGCGACGGCAAAGCAGAAGTTTTGGTGAAAACCGCGGACGGTACAATCGATGGCACAGGAAAAGTAATCGGCGATAAAAGCAAAGATTATCGCAGTTCTGGAGGAACGATTTTAGAAGGCCACGAATATTTAACCGCTTTCCGGGGAAGCGATGGTGCTGCGATTTCGACGGTGGATTATCAGCCGCCGCGCAGTATTCAAAAGCAAAGTAAAGGGGGCGCAGGCAACTGGGGCGATAATTACGGCAACCGCTCTGAACGTTACATTGCAGCGACCGCTTATTTAGATGGCGTGTACCCGAGTGCGATTTTTGTGCGCGGCTATTATACGGCATCGTATGTGGTGGCTTACGATTTTGACGGAAAAGATTTGAAGCTCCGTTGGTTGCATAAGTCCGATACTCCTGAACAAGGCGCATACGGCGAAGGAAATCACAACATTACCGTGGGCGATATTAACAATGACGGTTACGATGAAATTGTATTTGGCTCTTCGGCAATTGATCACGAAGGTAAACTTCTTTACCGCACAGGATTTGGACACGGCGACGCTGCGCATTTGGGCGATTTAGACCCCGATAAACCAGGCCTTGAATTTTGGGATGTTCACGAAGAAAAAAATTCAAAATATGCGGATGAATTACGCGGCCCCGACGGAAATGTGATTTGGGGAACTTTACAATCGGGCGATGGCGTTGATAATGGACGCGGTCTTGCTGCCGATATTGATTCGACTCGCGGTTATGAAATGTGGAGTGCTGCGGGTGCGGGCATTTATAATGTGAGCGGAAAACTCATTAGTTCGACAAAGCCGTCTATCAATTTCCGCATTTATTTTGATGGCGATGTTTACGACGAATTGCTCGATGCTACAGGAAGCGGTGGCTCTGGCGGAAAAATTGACAAGTGGAATATTCAAGCGCAACGAATCGATAGACTTTTCAGTTTTTATAACGTGAATGGTTCGACATTAAATAATTCGACCAAAGCAAATCCTTGTTTGGTTGCCGATATTTTGGGCGACTGGCGCGAAGAATTGATTGTGCGTTCGAGTTCTGATCCGTCGACGATTACGATTTTTGAAACGCCTTATACCACGGAACATCGCGTTTACACGTTAATGCACGATCACGTTTATCGCTTAAGCATCGCTTGGCAAAATACCGCGTATAATCAGCCGCCGCATTTAGGTTATTACTTACCGGATCGGGTGAAAAATTTGACGCAGCCCGAAATTTCTGTCGTCGGATTTGTCGAAGAGAAACCGGAAAATCCCATCCAACCTTTTGAATTGAAAAATGTTTTTGATGCGACTTCGCCCGATACCGCAAGCGTTGGATTTATCGAAAAAGATCACGCGGGATTTATCGGTGAAAATGGTTACTGGAATTTTGCGAATGAATTGGGTTCATTTGCGACATATAAATTAAAATCCGAAAAAGATACTCTCGTGACTTTAGCGGTCGTCTATGCCAACGGCGGCACGGCAAATCGCGATATGACTGTGAAAGCAAACGATAAAAATTACACGATTGCGTTCCCTCCGACCGGTTGGGACACTTGGGATACGGCGTATGTGGAATTTGAAATCGCAAAGGGTGAATTGGATTTGACTTTTGAATCGTTGACAAAGGATGGCGGCCCGAATATCTGCGGTTTTGCATTTAATGTCGAAGGAATTTCAAAAGCAAAAAAATCGACGACGGCGATTCATTCTTCGATTGCGAAAATTTCTTCGTTTAATCCGAATCTTGGACTATTAACTACATCCGAAGCGGGATTCGCAAAAATTTCGATTTACGATATGCGCGGAAATTTAGTGCAAAGAATTTCGACGTCTGTTTCTATCGGCGAAAATGTTCTGAACTTGAATCAAGAAACTTTGCCTTCGGGAATTTACATGGTGAATGTTTCTCTCAATTCAAAGCGCATCGCCAATTCGAAAATGATTGTGAAATAATCGGAGCTTTTTATGCTGGGATTTTTGGGAAAGCTTTGGCAAAGCGCTGTGATTTTGTCGATGTTTTTTGCTGTGGGCGTTTTTGCCAAAGTCACGATTTATATGTGCGGCGATTCGACCATGCAAGATTGGCGTGAATCCGCTTATCCGAAGCAAGGCATCGGACAAAATTTCGGCTATTTCTTTAATGCGAATCTGGTGACGGTTGCGAACCGCGGCGCAGGCGGAACCGCTGCCAATACTTATTACAAAAATAATTGGCTAGGCGTTGCAAATGAAATCAAAGCGGGCGATTATGTGGTTATTCAATTTGGAATTAACGACAGAAATTACGGCAAAGAAGATGGCATTTCGCAAGATTCCGTTTTCAAAAAATACATCACGAAAATGGTCGAAGAATCGAAAGCGAAAAATGCCATTCCCATTTTAATTTCTCCGGTTCGCCGTTCTGATTTTAGACCGAATGATTCCATTTACGAATCGTATCATCAATATCCGAGGCTCGTGCGTGAACTTGCCGAAAGATTGAATGTTCCGATGATCGATATGGATACTCTTTCGAGAAATTATTTGCTTTCGGTGGGGCAATATTATGCGCTTCATTATTTGAATATGGTTCTGGATGCCGGCGAATATTCCAATTACACCAATGGAAATAGCGACAATCTTCATTTGCAGCAAAATGGGGCGATTGCCTTTGGGCGCATTACGACAGAACAAATGCGTGTGCATGCAAATCCGCAAGTGAAAAAACTCGGCGATTATATGGCGAAAATGTATCAAGTCGATGTCGAAGTTTCGCCAGAAGGTGCGGATTCGGCGACGACTGTAAGCAGCTATTATCCCGAAGGTATTCAAGTGACTTTGAAAACGACGCCGAAAGCGGGGAAAAAGTTTTTAGGTTGGTATGATGGTAACGGAAATAAAGTGAGCGGAAATTCTGAAAAAACGGTTCAATCCAATTTGATTTACACTTTTAAAATGGGAAAACAATCGACGAAATTTACCGCGGTTTACGAAGGCGGAACGCCGAAGAAATATACAGGAAATGGAGCGGCTTTGACGAATTTCCCAACCGGAACACCGAAGAAATTGCAAGGAGTTCAAGTGGACGATCCGATTATCCAAACGGACACGAGTGAAAAAATTATCAGCAAGAAAATGGCGAAATTTTTTGATGCGCATAAGCCCGATTCGGGAAATGGATTTTCGGAAAATAATAACGCGGGTTTTACAGGCGAAGGCTTTTGAAATTTTAATAATGAAAAAAATTCTTTCGCGAGTTTCACGATGAAATTTCCGACGGCGGCGCGCGTGACGATGGCGGTGATTTATGCAAACGGAGGCAAAACAAATCGCGATTTGAATATTTATTTGGATCACGATTACAATGTGGAATTTAAACCGACGGCAAATTGGACAACTTGGGATACGGTGTATTTTAATTTGGATTTGTTACACGGCGAAAATGAAATTAAAATGATTTCGCTTTCCGATGATGGCGGCCCAAATATCGACGCCTTTGGATTTAGCATCGAAGGAGTTTGCCGCGTAGGAATTGACTGCGAAAAAAAAGACACGACAAAGGTGGATACAACTGCTGTAGATTCTTCTAAAACGGCGATTCACACTTTGAAAAATTTACGTCTTCAAAATCAAAATGCAAAAGTGAAAGTTTTTGATTTGAACGGAAAATTGATTTCGAATTTTACAACAAATTCTTTGGCAAATCTCGAAAATGAACTGCGTGTAAACATCAAGCAAAATGGACTTTTCCACATTGTGATTCAAAACGGAAATGTGCGCAAGAATTTCAATTTTGCAAATGTGAATTAAAAGGATAAATATGAAAAAAATTTTAGCGCTCATTTTTTCGCTGTTTGCGTTACAAGTCGTTTCCGATGAAACGGCGGTGACAATTCATATTATCGGCGACTCGACTGTTTGCAATTACAAAGGTTCTGCGTATCCGCAAACGGGTTGGGGACAAGTTTTGGAATATTTCTTTGACGCGTCTCGCGTAAAAATCAACAATGTCGCAATCGGCGGGCGAAGCTCAAAAACTTTCATTCAAGAAGGACGACTTGCTGCATTAAAAAATTCGGTGAAAAAAGGCGATTTTATTTTTGTGCAATTCGGGCACAATGACCGCTATTTTGGAAGCAAAGCGCGCGAAGTTCCCATCGATTCGTTGCCGTATTATTTAAATCAATATGTCGATTCGGCATTCGCATGGGGCGCAATTCCTGTGCTTGTGTCGCCGATGAATATGAATACGGGAAAGCGAAATATTTTTACGGAATATAATGTTCACGGCGTGATGCAAAATATTTCAAAAGAGAAAAAAATTCCTTTTGTCGATTTGACGATGAAATCGTATAACGCCTACAATTCGTATAACGCCGATTATGTTTCGCGCTATTTATTTAAAACGCTCAAAGCGGGCGAGTATCCGAATTATCCTGATGGCGTAAACGATGGCACGACGCATTTTCAAGAAATGGGTTCTTTAGGACACGCTCAAATGATTTGCGAAGAATTGGAATCGAATTTAACGAATGCAAATTTATCGTCGAATGCAAAATCCGCTTTGACAAATTTGGTGGCATCGATGAAGAAACGTTACACGATTACGATTCAAACGAATTTGAATAATTATTCGGGCTTGATTACGCAAGCGCAAAATTTGCCCGCGGAATCGCCGATGACTCTTCGCGTAACGCCGAATGCAGAAGTTTTTGAAAAGTGGGTCGATGACGATTGCAACGAAATTTCGAAAGAAAAAATTTATTACGGCTTTAAAACGAAAGCGCGCAATGTGACTTATACCGCGATGTTTCAAGGCGGCGCCGCTTGTAAAACGATTCCTCACGACAAGGAAGAAATTGAAATTCCAAAAAGTTCTTCTTCAGAAATTTCCAGTTCTAGTTCAAGTGTAGAATCTTCGTCTTCGTTTGATTCGAAAATTTGCTTCGCAGGAATTGCCGATGCCAAGTGGCCTTCGCCAATCGATATGTCTTTTCCCGAAATGGGCGAGGGCACAACGGATTCAAATCACGAAGGATTTACAGGCGCAGGATTTTTCAACATTGCAAATAATGCGACGAGTACTGCGACTTACAAAATTACATCAGACCAATCCGCATCGAATGCGCGCGTGATGATTCGTTATGCGTTCGCAGGAAATTCCAATCGCGATATGAAAATTCAAATCGATAATGGAATTTACGATGTGCAATTTCCGCCGACAGGTTCGTGGGATAAATGGGACACGACTTACATCGAAAATGTTTGGGTCGATGCATTAGATTTTGAAATGAAAATTTCTTCGACGACAAATGACGGTGGCCCAAACATCGATATGATTGCATTTGACATAGCGGGAGTTTACCGCACCGGCTGCGAAGCGGCAAAAGTGGAAAATGGAAAAACGGATACGACGAAAACCGATACGACGACTGCGCTCAAAAATTTTGGGAAAACGAAATCGTTTGCCTTTGATGCTAAAAATTTAACGCTAATGCTTCCGGCGGGCTTTGTGAATTTGCGGGTGATGAATCCGCTTGGACAAGTCGTCTTTGCCAAAACCGAAAGCGTTTCGGCGGGAACTTTTCATTGGCTTCAGACAGTGAATTTTCCGCGGGGCAATTATTGGATGCAAATCGTAATCGATCACCGCACACACTTTTTGCATTTCGCCCGTTGAATGGACAAGAAATTTCTATGTTTGGAGCACCCTTTTCAAGGAGTTCACAATTATGATGACTTTGCAGCAAGAAGATCCGGCAATCTACGACCTGATTCAGGAAGAAGCAGAACGCCAGGAATACGGAATCGAACTCATCGCTTCCGAAAACTACACCTCTAAAGCGGTAATGGAAGCCATGGGTTCTGTCCTTACCAACAAGTATAGCGAAGGCTATATCGGTAAGCGTTACTACGGCGGTAACCAAGTCATCGATAAAATTGAAAAGATTGCTATCGATCGCTGCAAAGAACTTTTCGGTTGCGATCACGTGAACGTGCAACCGCTTTCGGGTTCGCCGGCAAATGCTGCGGTTTATTTCGCAGTGCTCAAACCGGGCGACAAGGTTCTCGGCTTAAAGCTCGACCATGGTGGACATCTTTCTCACGGTCATCCGGTGAATTTCTCCGGCATGCTTTACAACTTTGTTCAATACGAAGTCGATAAAGAAACCGGTCGCATCGATATGGATAAGGTCCGCGAAATCGCTCTCCGCGAAAAGCCGAAGATGATTCTCGCTGGCTTCTCGGCTTATAGCCGCAACCTCGATTGGAAGCGCTTCAAAGAAATCGCAGACGAAGTCGGCGCTCTCACGATGGCTGATATTTCTCACATCGCAGGTCTTATCGCGGGCAAGGCAATCGAATCTCCGATTCCTTACTTCGATATCGTCACAACGACAACGCACAAGACTCTCCGAGGTCCGCGTTCTGCTATCATCATGTGCAAAGACAAGATGATTAAGAAAATGGTGAAGGGCGAACTCAAAGAAGTTTCTCTTCCGAAAGAAATCGACAAGGGCGTCTTCCCGGGAATGCAAGGTGGTCCGCACGATCACATTACCGCAGGCAAGGCGGTGGCATTTGGCGAAGCTCTTAAGCCAGAATTCCAGACCTACGCAAAGAATGTCATCAAGAATATGCAGGCGATGGCCGATGAATTGATGAAGCGCGGTTACAAGATTATTTCGGATGGTACCGATAACCACTTGGTCGTTATCGATATGACTTCGAAGAATGTTTCGGGTAAAGAAGCCGAAGTTGCCCTCGAAAAAGTGGGCATTTCGACGAGCCGTTCAACGATTCCGTTCGATCCGCGTAAGCCGATGGATCCGTCCGGACTCCGCGTGGGCACCGCTGCTATTACCACTCGTGGCTTTGACGAAAACGATTCTCGCACCGTTGCCGACATTATGGATCGCACGATTCAGAATAAGGATAACGACGAAGCGCTCAAGTCCATTCGCCAAGAAATCGTGGAACTTTGCAAAAAGCATCCGCTTTACAAGTAAGCGAAAATTTGTAGCAGAAAAACACCCGCGATTGATGTGAACCCCGAAAGTTGGACTCAACTTCCGGGGTTTTTATGTATAAGAAACACACTGAAGAAGAATGGATGCTGGCTTTCAAGCTCATCAAACAGCGTCATCCAATTTCAGCAATTGCCAAAATTACAGGCATTTCTCGCATCGCTTCGGTTAAACTCGACGACGCTGTTGCTCTCGAATTGCACAAGCAATAATTCATTTTTCTAAAAACACTTTCACCGCGTTTTCCCATGCGATTTGCCTCCAGTTTTCGCCCGCAATTTTTTTCGAAGAGTGAATGCGGGAACGTAAGTGGCGGGGGAGGGAACTTTTTAAATGGCGGCCGGGGATCGGCGTGTCTGTGCCAAATAAAATACGATTTGAGAATCCGAGTTCAATTAAAATTTTTAAATGCATGAGCGGCATAAATGCGGTATCCACGAAAGCGTTCGGACAATTTTTGAGCATGAAAATGGTCTGGTCTAGCGGGCGGCCATGCGCTAGTATTACAGGAACATTGATAAAGGATTCGCAGATTTTTTGGTACGCGCCCGCAAAACATTGGTCGTATTCGCCCGTGTGCAATAGAATTGGAATTTTTCGCTCCTGCGCAATGCAAAAAACTCGCTGCAAGGCTTTGCCAAAGGGCTCCCACTTTTCAGAGACGCCGTGGACTTTGAAACCGCAAATTCGTTTGTCCAAATAAAGCGACAAGTCCTTTGAATTTTCTAGCATCGAGTGCGTTATCCAAAGCAGTGCGTGCGCGCGCCCGTTCGAAAGCTCGTGCATCGCGGTGCGCTCTTCCTTTAAAAATGCGGGGTCGTCACACACGACCGCCGACGTTGAAGAATACGCAAAATGACGGATGCCTGCAAGCTTGAGCGTGCGCAAGATTCGCGGCGGCGTGTAATAGTCGTCAAAGTACTGCCCAAAGTGAACATGTGAATCAAAAATCATAAAAGAAAACTCCGATTTTGTTAGAACCGGAGTTTGTGAATTTATTTGGGAGCTCGCATTTTCGCTTTCGCTTCTTCGACGAGTTTTCGGTTTAAATGCGATGCCTTGCAGAAATGCGGTGCGACCTTCAAGTAGTCGCCCGCGGATTCGTTAAAGTTTCGCACGAGGCAAGGCGCGCAGAATTGCCTGTCTTCGCAATCGTAACATTGCGGGATGGCCGACTTGGTTAATGCGCGCAGTTTGTTTAACTGTGGCGACTTTTCCCAAATGTCCTTGATTGGCTGCTCGCGCACGTTGCCGCACGGCATGCCTTGCCAGCCCGAGCACGGATAAACGATACCATCCGAAGCGATGCACAAGTTGTCGAGCCCCACGCCGCAGAATTTTTGCTTGCCCCATTCTTCGCGGCTCATGGGCGGCACCGGCGTGTCGGTAAAATCCAGGTAATCCTTGTCGAACTGGATGATTTCCTTGAGCAGTTCCTCGGTTTCTTCCATCGTCAGGCGTTCGCTAAGGTTGTCCGTTGTAAAGTCGTAGCGCGCCATCATCACGAAGTCGGTTTGCGCCTTGCAATTCCTGTCGTAGGCAAATTTTAAAACATCCTTGTACGTTTTGTAGTTTGTGTGCATTACGGGGCAGCTGATTTGCACCGGCAAGCTCGCGGCAATCAAAGCGTCGATCGAAGCCTTTGTCTTTTCACAGCTGCCCGGGAGCTGCGTAATGTGGTCGTGCTCTTCGGGGTAAACGCTGTAAAGCGAAGTTTGGATCATGCTCGGGTTCGTTTCTTTTAAAACCTCGATCATGTGCGGCGTCAAAAGCGTAATGTTCGAAAGCTCATTGAACGAAAAATCGAGCTCGCGCGCCTTGCGCAAAATCTTTTCGGCATCGGGGTGGCAAAAGAATTCACCGCCCGAAAGCGTCAAGTTCAGCGTTCCCAATTCGTGAAGCTGTTCCAAAATGTTTTCAATCACTTCGTAAGGCAAAATCACATTCTTGAATTTGTGCGGAATGTAGCAGTGGATGCAGCGCTCGTTGCAGCGGTTTGTCGTTTCGATTTGGCACGCGTGAACTGCGGGATTCTGAATGTATTCCTGTCCTAAGACTTCTTGCGTATCGCCGTATGTTTTCTGGTCGTCAGGATTTTGCTGCGCGTTGTAGGTAAAGAGCGTTTTCGGATTTTCGCTATACGAAAAATGCGTATCCTGTTGCGCACAAAGTTCTGCTGATTCCGCTGCAATCAAGTAGCGGTCTTGCGCAAGCGAATCCAGAAATTCGCGCATGTCGTTTTGAATATCCGCAGGCGACACATCTTCGAAAGCACGCTTTTTTGCACAAACTCTCTAAACTTTGAGGCTCGCGCGAAAGGGTAAGCAAAAACGCCTTGCCCGATTCGGTGTAAGTGCGGTCGTGCTTTGTCAGCTGGCTATAAATGTAGCCGTAGTCGCCAATGGAGCGAACAAAGGCATCGCGAGATAAACGGTAATACATGAGTGTCTCCTTTAAAGTAAGTATTAGGAATGGGGTTCGGATAAAAATTTGGTGTATAGTTTTTTGCCCCAATCGTCTGTAGATAAACCAAGAGTTTCTGTTGTATAACTGCGACTAGATAAGTAGGCTTTTAATTGCGGCAAAACGGATTTGTGAATATCGAGACAGTGAATTTTGGGTAAAATCAAATCATCAGTTTCTGGAAGTTCTGCAAGACTTTTTGCGCTTGAAGAAAAGCGCTTGTCCAACGAATTTAAAGGATCACTGCTGTAAATAAAAAGTCCAGATTGTAAATTTGACCGACGATTTTCAATATGCATTAATTTGTCTTCACCATGTCTCATTAAAATGATAGGAAGATTTCCCCAAGTTTTATATTGCGTTGCAGACTTTAAATCTGATCCAGGAACACTGCCCCAATCTTCTCTTATTTGTTCAAGTTGAGCATTTGCATCTTCTAAGGTACGATTGATATCTGTTAAATCATTTTCCGGTGTTTCAGCCCCTCGTCCCTTTTCCACCCAATAAATTGAAAAGAACGATTCAATTTCGTCTGAAATTTTCCTATGGCAGAAATCATTGCCTAACGAAGCAAAATATAAAGCAACTAGATAATCCGAAGTCCAATCAATAAAAGGCGTTGGCGCTCCATAATGTTGAAGAGTGCTGAAAATGCTGATATCGGTGATTAGTTTGCAATAATTCTTAAGAATCGGCTGATAGTTTGCATAGGCGTAATTTAACAAAGCCTCTGCAAAATTCTGGTACGAGCCAAAACGATGGTGCAATTCTTTTTCTATCCATTCGCGTTGCATCGAAGAATAAATTTTCCAAGTGCTTTCGGCTTGGCCGCGAAAATAGATGCCTTCTTTTTGAACTGAGGCAAGTTTTTGAAGAGCATCGCTGAGTGAAAATGCTTGACTGTACTGGTATGCAACGGACTTTTGCATTGTGAATGAAAATGTTTCTAGCTGCATAAAAATCTCTAAATGCTAAAAAAGGAGAAATCCCAAAGGGGATTATTTTTTAATCTTTAACCTGTTTGGCTATTTCGAGCAACTTGCCCAAAATGTCATACTCACTCTTTGCCTTTTGCAAAACTTCTTGGTCTTTAGAAGTTAGGGAATAGTTAGGATTGCTTTTTATTTTGTCGGACAATTCAAAATAGGGATTCTTTGGCATAGTATTTCCTTTATAAAAAAATGAAAAAGGACATACCCCTTAACAGGGGCATATCCTTCTCGTTAATGATTACTGAGCGCGATCGCACTTACGGCACACGAATTCAGCGCCATAATCTTCCACAGGGCAACCAGCGGCGAAGCTGCCGGTCGGGTTGTTCTTTGCAATCATCTGAGGCTTCTTGTAAGCGATTTTCTTTTTCATTGTTTTACCTATTCGGTTTTGCTCCAAGGGGTTGTAGGCGGTAACCAGAGCACTTTACTGCCTATCGAAACGGACGTTTCATGCCGCTTGCGCGGGCATTTTGTAATATAAGAAAAAAAAAAGATTTGTCTAAAAATTTTGAAATTTATTTTGCAATGATTTTTGCTGTAAAATCGTTAAATGTTTTCAAAATGTTGCCGTAGGGACGAAATCATCAGGCGAGGCTTTCGTAGAAAAGTCAAAAAATTTTAAGCAAAACCGCAGAAATGCGCGGCGAAATCGCGCGTTTTGAATTTAGTGTCAAAGATATTTCATTTTAATTTTTCCATAAAAAAATAACCGCATTCGCGGTTAGATTTTTCATTTTGTCTTGATTGTCAATCGAACTGTTTGCGTTATTTTTCAAATTCCATTTTGGTGAAAGTTTCGTAATGGTCGCTCGTAAAGTAAATGTTGCAATTTTCGGAATAAACTAAGCGGTTTGTGCCGCGATTTTGCGCGTAGTAATCGGTATCGGCTTCGCGGTAATCGAATGCGGTCGGGAGAAGTTTTTCGCGGTTGGTGAAAATGTCGCCGCCGATCATTTTGTGGAAGGTTGTCCATGGATTAAAATTCCACTTTGAAAATTTTTTCCCAGTCGTTTCGATATAAAGTAATTGACCTTCGGATTTGTTAATATAATTGCTGGGCAATTTATCGAATTTGCAAAGATAAGCGGCGACGGAATCTTTCGTCGTATAAATGCCGGATTCTTGAACGGCTTGATAAATCAAAGTTGCGCTGCTAGAAATTTGAATTTCTGCGGAAGAGGAACTTTTTAACGAATTGGAGGAATCAATTTTTGGGGAAGAGCTAGATTTTTCATTTGAGTTTTCGCTGCTAGAGATTTGAATTTCTGCAGAAGAGGAACTTTTTAACGAATTGGACGAAGTAATTTTTCGGGACGAACTGGATTCGTCTTCCGAATTGCTGACCGAAACGGTCGGGGTGGAGCAGGCGACAAAGGAAAAGGCAAAAGCTAGAAAAAGGGCGAATTTTAAGGATTTCATGTTGACTCCAAAATTTTTATAAATGTAATAAAAAAACAGCTTTTTCTTAAAAATGTAAAATAATTGCCTAAATTCGGAATTCCTTCCACAAAAAAAGACCCGGATTTTATCCGAGTCTTTTTAGTAGCGGGGGCAGGACTTGAACGCTGCGACCTTTGGGTTATGAGCCCAACGAGCTACCAACTGCTCCACCCCGCGTCGAGGTGTGTACCGTTTCCAGTACAGCACCATATATAGTAATTTTGAATTTACTTGGCAAGGGGAACTGCGAAAATTTCGCCGTTTAGACGTATTTTTTTAGAATATGCTGCGACGATACAAAGTAATCGATGCCGCTCCCGAGTGTGATTGCGGTAATGACTCCCATCACAATTGTCGGGAAAATTTCCCAAACGGATTTGAAGCCTTCGATTTGTTGAATCGGATCTAATGCGCCGACGAGAATTGCAACGATGCCAATTCCTTGTAGCGCGGTTTTCCATTTTCCGCTGCGGCGCGCAGGCATAATCAAGCCTTCGGCGGCTGCTAAAGTGCGGAGAGTTTCAACGCTTGCTTCGCGGAAGTAGATGATGGCGACCATCCAAACGGGCGCATAACCGGTCGCGATAAAGCACATGAAAATCGTCATGTTCGAAATTTTATCGCTGAACGGATCCAAGTATTTGCCGAGTGTCGAAACTTCGCCCCATTTGCGGGCGAGATGACCATCCAAATAATCGGTGAGCATAAAGCCCAAGACCATGACCAAAGCGAGAACTTTGAAAACGAGATGATTATTCGTATAATTCAAATCGTTGTCGTAAAAGAATACCCAAAGGAAAAATGGCGTGAGCACAATGCGCGTCATCGTCAGCTGGCTTGCAATGGAAAGCGGCTTTCTGTGGGCGGGGTCGCGGTAAAACCAATAAAGGTAAGACGCTGAAGAGGCGCCCATTAAAAGAATGCTTGCGACGACGCAAATCTGCTGAAAACGATCGAGATTTAAAATGTAAACGAGCATCGTAATGTTAATCGAAATCGCTGCGATTTTTGACCAAACATGACGACCGGGAAGCTTTTTCCCTTCGCGGAGAACGCTGAGAGAAAATAGCGAATGCGCAATCAAACGAATGAGTAAACAGCCGCATCCGACGGCGAGTAAAATTTCAAAATCCGAATCTTTAATATAATTGCGGACGAGAATACTCGACATCACGGTGACCGAGAGAACGCCTTCGATGACGTTAAGCCATAATTGATAATAAGGTTCTTCGAGTTCTTGGGCGCGGAGCTGCCAACTGCTAAGCCATGTAATAATCATTACAATTGCGGTGAGCATCGCAGCGCAGTAGCTGTGTTCTGTCCAAATGGAAGCGATTAGCGGCACGAATAAAGCGGCACGGAAAATTCTCCAAACGCGTCCTCGCATCCGGATGTTTTTCAGTTTTTCTCTAAGTGGCATGGGCATCCTCTAACAATTCTTTGGCGTGGGCGAGCGATGTTTCGGATTTTGCATCTCCGAGCATGCGCGCAATTTCCACGATTCTCTCGGAATATGATAGCAATTTCACATTCGAAACAGTACGGCCTTCGCCATTTTCGTGCTTTTCGACGGCAAGATGTGAGGTCGCGCGGCAGGCGACTTGCTGCAAATGCGTAATCGCAAGCACTTGATGAAAGCGTCCGATATTTTTTAAGGCATCGCCGACATTATTTCCGACTTCGCCGCTAATTCCCGAATCGACTTCGTCAAAAACCAAAACGGGGACGCGGTCTTTTTCGGCCATCACCGATTTGAAAGCCAAGAGAACGCGAGAAAGTTCACCGCCCGAAACGGCGATGCGGAGCGGTTTTTGGCCTTCGCCAAAGTTCGGCGCAATGCAAAATTCGATGCGGTCTTTTCCGGTTTGCGAAAACGCTTCTTCCGAAATGGCGGTTACAAATTGCGCTTTGGGCATCCCGAGTGAATGCAGCACTTCTTCGACTTTTTTGTCGAGAGTTTCTTTGGCCGCTTTCCGTTTCTCGCTTAATTTATCGGCGAGTTCGCGTAAACTTTCTTCGGCTTTACGAATATTTTTTTGAATTTCTGCGAGGTCGGCGTCTAAATTTTCGAGGCTTTCCAATTCTTGTTTGCGCTTGGCGAGGAGTGCGATAAGTCCCGCTTCGTCGGTGCGGTATTTGCGTTTTAACCGCTGAATTTGTGCGAGGCGAGAGTTGGCGCGGTCAAGGGCAACGGGATCTATGTCCGCGGAATTTTCCACTTTTTGAAGAGATTCTTCGATGTAAGAAAGCGCATCGTATGCATCGCCCAAATGCTTGAGCCATTCTTCCATCTCGGGGAGTTTTGACGCAAATTGTCGCGTTTTCGATTGGAAGGTTTGAAGCTGCGCCATGAGTCCGCGCTCGCCGTCAAAAGTATTCCGCAATTCTTGAACCGCGTGCATTTTCGCTTCGAATTTGGAAGCGGATTCTGTTTTTTCTTCGAGTTCTGCTTCTTCGCCCGCGCGGAGAGATGCTTTTTCAAGTTCGTTCTTTTGAAAAGAAAGAAACTCTTTTTGTTCCGCTAAATTGCGGGCGTTTTCTTCGGTCTTTTTTAACGATTCTTTGAGCGCAGTCCACTCGGAAAATTTCTTTGCATACGCGGCGATTTCATTTTTCGTTTCCGCATATTCGTCGAGCAAATTCAACTGTGTCCGCAAATCGCGAAGCAAAAGTTGATCGCTTTGCCCGTGCATTTGCACCAAAGTTTCACCGAGTTCTTCGAGAGTCGCGTGGTTGACCACAGTTCCGTTGACGCGGGCGCGGGATTTTCCGCCGGCGAGAATTTCTCGCTGAATCACGACTTCGTCATCGGCATCGATTTCTTGCGACGCTAAAATGCGCTTCGCTTCTTCGTTTGTCGAAATGTCGAAAGTCGCTTCGACAGTCGCTTTGGATTCTCCGCTGCGAATCATCGCTTGCGAAACTTTTCCGCCGACGACTGCGCGAAGAGAATTCATAAAAACCGATTTTCCGGCGCCGGTTTCCCCGGTAATTGCCGAAAATCCCGTTCCAAAAGGAACGCTACTTTCTTGAATCAATGCAAAATTACGGATGGAGAGCTGTTTCAGCATAATTTCCGTTTCTATTCGGCCTTGTCAAATTCAATGATACTACGATAGATCGGGCGGCCTTCTTCCCGATACTTTTTTTCAAAATTCGTCATAATGCCTTCGGTTGGGGAGGCTGTATTTCGCACGATGACTTTTGCGCTCGGAAAGCGATCAAAAGTTTCGAGGGCGACTTCGTTATATTCTTTGTGGTCGGTGCCCCAGTAGAAAAGGCGTTTTCCCGGTTTGAGAACGCGGGCCACTTCCGTCAAAAATTCATCGCGGAGAAGGCGGTTCTTATGGTGGCGTTCTTTTGGCCACGGATCCGGAAAATACATGTGGAATGCGTCAACGGTATTGCTTTGAACGCGGTCGCGCAAAAAGTAAAAGACATCGCCGCGGAGCATCGCGGTATTTTCGTCTAAATGATTTCGCATTTCGCGGCTAGCGGCGTAACGCGCCCAAGTCAAATCCCATTCGCTTCCGAGAATGAAAATCTCCGGATGCTTTTTTCCGTATTCGACGAGGAATCCGCCTTTGCCCGAACCGATTTCAATTTCGATATGTCCTTGATGATTTGGAAAAATTTCTTTCCAATCGAGCGGATGCTTGTCGGGTTGATTATCGGGAGTTTGAATCGGCTTCCGCGTCCCCGGAATATGCCGGTGAACAAAATGCCACATGCAAGGATATTCTTTGTCGCGGTTTAAATCGCGGAAAAATTCGGGAACGACGACTTCTTTCTTCGGAGAAGTTTCTGTGATTTGTTCTGGAGTTTGCAATTCTTCGTTCATGTTCACCTTAAATAAATGCGATGATTTTTTCGCGGAATTCTTCGGGAATTTTATTTTGAATCGATTCCAAAATATGTTCAGCGGAATATTTCATCGAAAAATGATTGAGCACGATGAATTTGCATTTCATCGTTTCTTTGTGGGCGTTAAGCGCATTCACAATCGCAGAAATATGCGTGTGCCCTTTTTTCTGCGCCATTTCTTCTTCGTCGTCATCGACGAAAGTGCATTCCGAAACCAAAACTTCGGAATCCCAAATCGCGTTTAATGCGGGATCGTTCAAATTTTCGCCGAGGCTATCGCCCATAAAAGTGATGAGCGGATCAAAAACTTCGCGGGTAATGTTTACACCGTCCGCGCGGAGTTTGATAATTTCGGCAGGTTCAAGCCCGAGAAATTCTTCTTTGAGTTTGTTCTTGTGATTGTAAAGGGTGACGCCCATCGATGGGAGAAAATGTTTCCCGACTTGAGCGTGCTTCACCGGAAAAGCTTCGAGCATTAAATCTTTGCGATAGGCGAGAGTCACTTTTTCGCCCGCTTCCATCGGAACAATTTTCGGCAGTTTAAATCGCGCTTCGGGGACGCCTTCGAACATCGCTTCGGAATGAATCCATTCTTCGGCGCTTTTGACCAAATCTTTCGGAATGTAATAGACCGAGGGGCGTTCGACTCCCATCATCCGGCGGAGACTGTGATGGCGCATTAAACAACGGCTGTGATCACCGTGTGCGTGAGTCAAAAAAACGTGATTGATGCCGATCGCCGAAACGGGGCATTCTCCCATATCGACGCAGAAATCAAGTTCTGGCAGTTGCAGATAAGTGGCAAGTCCCGAAACAGAAAAGCCGCAAAGGCGAACTTTACCCGCATGAAGACGAACTTGGCGAAGAGCATTGTGCAGAGATTTGTTTTCTTGCATTTCGCGCCAAATAATAGAAAAAATAAATTCCGTCTAAGCGGGAATTATTTGGGCAGAGAAAAATATCTCCGCATTTCGCACAAAGGAATTATATTACGGTAAAACAGCTTGGAGGTTTTATGCTAATCGATTTTCGGCAGATTCCGGAAATGCGCGGTCCAGGAATGAATCACGGATCGGGTGAAATGTCTGCGCAGGTTTTTGATGCACCCGAAGGAAAATTTGTTATCGTTCGGATTCATCCTTATGGTTCCATCGGATTGCACGAACAGAAAGGAAATGATATCAATTATGTGATTTCGGGAACGGGCAAAGCTTATGTCGATGGCGTCGAAGAAATTCTTTCGCCGGGCTGCTGTCATATTTGCCCCAAAGGTTCGCAGCATAAAATTGTGAACACGGGAATTGACGACTTGGTTTTATTTACCGCTGTCGTTTAAATTGACGAGGAAATGCGTCAAATTTCTTGCTTTTCTTCGCAAAAAAATTTACTTTTGACCTTGCGCCCCGTTTTTGGGGAAAATTTTTCATGTTTCACTCTTTCAAGGAGTCTTCATTTATGCGCGATCTTCTCGATAAATTGCTGAAGATGGGTTATTCGGTTCTTTTTTCTATGGAAGGCGGCTTTCCGGTGATTCGCATTATCCAAGGAACAGATGCATCGCATGCGGTAAAAAGTTGCAGCTTAGGCTCGGGCGATTTTCGTTCTTCAGTCGAAGAAACTTTGCAATCGATGATTCTCGATTTAGAGCGTCACGCGGGCTAATTCCTTTTTTCGTTTCCTATTTAATTTATTCTATATTTGGCCTCGTCAACGAACGAGGCTTATTTTGTCTACCCATCCAGAAATCGCGAAACGTCGCACCTTTGCTATAGTCAGCCATCCGGACGCCGGTAAAACAACGATTACCGAAAAGTTTTTGTGGTTCGGAAAAGTTATCCGCGAAGCAGGCCATGTCCGCGCCAAGGCAAATCGCAGTTATACGGTGAGCGACTGGATGAAAATCGAACAAGACCGCGGCATTTCGGTTTCGAGTTCGGTGTTAAATTTCCCATTTGAAGGTTGTTGGTTTAACCTCGTCGATACACCGGGGCACCAAGATTTCTGCGAAGACACTTACCGCGCTTTAACCGCCGTCGATTCGGCTCTCGTTTTAATCGATAGCGTGAACGGCGTCGAAAAGCAAACGATTAAACTCATGGAAGTTTGTCGGATGCGGCACACGCCGATTATCACATTCATCAATAAAATGGATTTGGATGGGCGCCCAGTTCTCGATTTGCTCGATCAAATTGAATCCGTTTTAAAAATCAAAGCGATTCCGTTTACTCTTCCGATTGGCGTCGGAAAACTTTTCAAAGGCGTCTATTCGATTGCGGAAAATACTTTTAACGTTTACGATGAAAAATCGGGACACCAAGAAATTCTCCCGATGTCGGGTCCGGATGATCCGAAACTCGTCGAACTTTGCGGCGAAAATTGGGTGAAGCAATTCCGCGAAGAATACGATATCGTCACCGGCGGCATGGATCCATTTGACCATGAACTTTTCTTAAAAGGGGAAATGTGTCCGGTATTCTTTGGTAGTGCGGTGAATAATTTCGGCGTGCGCCAACTTTTAAACGCTTTCGCAAGTCTTGCGCCAGCTCCGATGCCGCGCGAAACCGATAAGCGCACCGTGAGCCCGGACGAACCGGATTTTAGCGGATTCGTTTTCAAAATTCAAGCGAATATGGACCCGAAGCACCGCGATAGAACGGCGTTTCTCCGCATTTGCTCGGGCGAATTTCAACGCGGCGATAAAGTATTCCACGTGCGCTCGGGAAGAGAAGTGCGCTTAGCGGCGCCGACGGCATTCCTCGCCAAAGATAAAGAAGTCATCGATACCGCTTGGGCGGGCGACATTGTGGGCATTAACGATCCCGGACTTTTCCATATCGGCGATACGCTAACGAAAGGCGAAAAGATGAATTTTTCGGGAATTCCAGATTTTGCGCCCGAATTTTTTGCCCGCGTCACTCTTCTCAATCCGTTAAAATCAAAGCAACTCGCCAAGGGTTTGAAAGAACTTACTGAAGAAGGTGCAACGCAACTTTATCAACCGTTTAAGTCGGCGGTTCCCGTCATCGGCGTCGTCGGGGAATTGCAATTTGACGTGCTCAAATTCCGCTTGCTTTCGGAATATGGCGCAGACGTTTCTCTCGATCGCATTCCTTCTTACGGCGTGCGTTGGATTGTCGGCCCCGCAGCCGATGTCGATAAATTCGTCGACGAAAACGGCATCGATTGCATGCGCGATAAAGAAGAACGCAACGTTTGCCTTTTCCCGAACGAATATCGTTTAAGCCTCGCGATGAAAAATTATCCGAGCTTAAAATTCCAAGAAACTTCGTTAAGTTAATTTCTGCATAGCGACGAAGCCGTGCTCAATTTTCTACATTGCTGTTTGATGAAAAAACGTCAATTTGTGATTTGGAATTTAACTCTGGCTTCGTTCTTTTTCACGTTGGCATTTGTCGCCTGCAGTGGAACGCCAAAAAATCAAGCGGCAATAGATTTGCCCGCAGAAATTCCCGCTCCAAAAGATTCTTCGCAAAATTTATCGGCGGATTCTTCCCCCAAAATAGAAGCGGAAAAGGCGCCGATTCTCTCGGATACTTCGACCGTTTCTTTTTTCGCAATTGGCGATGTGCTTTTTCATACGCCGCTTTTCAAAGCGTGTAAAGAAGATTCGTTAAAATGCAATTTTGATTATGTCTTTGCGCCGTGGAAAGAAGAAATCCAATCGGCGGATATTGCGGCGGTCAATCAAGAAACCGTTTTTGTGCCGCGGAGCGAAGGCTACGCATCGTATCCGAGTTTCGGTTCTCCCGAAGAAGTGGGAATCGCCGAAGCGAATGCGGGATTTGATTTGATTACGCATGCGACGAATCATACAATTGACCGAGGCGCAAGCGCTGTCGATTATACGATTGCATTTTGGAAAAATCAACCGGCGACAGCTCTCGGCATTCATGCAACCGAAGCCGAACGCGATTCGGTTTTTGTCTTAGAAAAAAATGGAATCCGTTTTGCATTCGTGAATTTTACGTATGGATTAAACGGGCAAAAACTCCCCGCAAATCGTCCGTATCTCGTCGATCTTTTGGATTCTGCGGGCGCGTGGAAAGCGCAAGTAGAAAAAGCCGAAGCGCATGGCGACGTGACGATTGCGTTTATGCATTTCGGAACGGAATATACCGAACTTCCGACGAAAGAAGCGATGGCGCAAGCGGAAACGGCAATTGACGCGGGCGCAGATATTCTCGTGTGTGCGCATCCGCATGTGATTGAACCCTTTGGCATTTACACGACGAAAGCGGGAAATTCTGCGCTCGTTTATTGGTCGCTCGGCAATTTCATTTCGAATCAGCAGCAAATTGAAACGAATCTCGGCGGCGTCGCGAAATTCAGCGTGCGAAAAATTCAGACGGGAGAAATTTCTCAATTTGAAATTGCGCAGGCGACATTTGACGCTTCGGTGACGCAACAAGAAGTGGGGAATTATCACGCGGTTCCGCTCGAAGCTTACACGGATTCGATGGCAAATCGGCATTTATTAAAAGCAAAAATTCCAGAACTTTCTCTCGAAAGTTTCCAAAAGGTTTTTGCAAAAACTCTCGGCGAAGCAGAAAAATGCGACACGAAAAATCCCGCAGAAATTTTACCGCTTCGGATTACGAATTTGAGTAAAAAATTGAATTAAGGAGATTCTTATGAAATCGGTTCCTATTACACTTCTCGCAGGCTATCTTGGCGCTGGCAAAACCACCCTTTTAAATCACGTCTTGAATAATCAGCAAGGTTATAAAGTCGCGGTGATTGTCAACGATATCGGCGAAGTGAACATCGACCAAACTCTTATTGAAAAAGGCGGCAACATTCAGCAGAAAGATTCTGTCGTGCCGCTTTCGAACGGGTGTATTTGCTGCACTCTCAAAACGGATTTGCTCGAACAAATTGCGCAGATTTTGGAACAAGGAAAATTCGATTACATTCTTATCGAAGCGAGCGGAATTTGCGAACCGCTTCCGATTGCGCAAACGATTACGCTTATGGGTTCGAAGCTTAAGAGCCGCGACGGAAAACCGCTGCCGTGTCATTTGGACGGAATTATTTCGGTTGTCGATGTGATGCGCCTTGCAACAGAATTTTCGGGCGGCGAAAAACTTCTCGACGAAAATATGGACGAAGAAGATATTGCAAGTCTTTTGGTGCAGCAGATTGAATTCTGCAACACGATTGTGCTCAACAAAGTCGATAGCATCTCGGCAGAAGAATTGAAGCATGTGAAAGCGGTTGTGCGCGCCTTACAGCCCGAAGCCAAAATGATTGAAACGAATTTTGGCAAAGTGGAAATCAAAGATATTTTGGATACGAAGCTTTTTGACTTTAATAAAGTTTCGTCGTCGGCGATGTGGATTCAGCAGCTCAATAATCCCGAAGAAGAGGAAGAGGGCGAATCAGAAGAATACGGCATCGGCACATTTGTTTACAAAGCACGTCGTCCGTTTAACCGCGAAAAGATGGAAGAATTTCTCGACAATTATCCGAATAGCATTATTCGAGCAAAGGGAATTCTTTGGTTTGACGATGACCGCACTTACTCTTACATTTTTGAGCAAGCGGGAAAAGACGCTAGCGCTCGTTGCCTCGGCCGTTGGATTGCTTCGTTAAATAAAGGCGAACAAGAACGCGCTCTCGAAGAAGATCCCGAAGTCAAAGCGATGTGGGACGAAAAATACGGCGACCGCGAAATTCGTTTGGTCTTTATCGGACAACACATGGATAAAAAAGAAATTATTGCGAAGCTCGATTCTTGCCTCGGCGAGTAACTGCGAAATTCGCAAAGAAAACTGCAAAAACCCCGGCGAAGCCGGGGCTTTCATTTTACTCGTTTGAAAAAAGAGAAAATTTCTGCGAAAAAATTTACGCTTCTTCGTCTTTTTCAGAAGGTTCTTTTTCCTCGCTCATTTCCCGCATTATTCCGAGGAGAGTTTGGACGCCGATACCGGTTGCCCCGTAGCGCGTATATTTCCACGGACGTTCTGTGAAAGCGGTTCCAGCAATATCCCAATGCGACCATTTGACATCGTCTGGAATAAATTCTTTGAGGAAAAGGGCCGCGAGAATTGCGCCTGCGCTTTTTCCGATATTCGAAAGATCCGCAAAGTAATCTTTGAGCTCATTAGCGTATTCCGAATCCAAAGGCATTTGCCAGAATTTTTCACAAGCGTTAGCAGAAGCGTTTTTAACGAGGTCTACGAGTTCATCGCTATTGGTAAAGTAACCGGTAATGTAAGGACCGAGTGCGCGGACCATCGCTCCCGTTAACGTTGCCAAATCGATGACGTGAGTTGCGCCATTTTCGACAGCAGCGCAAAGTCCGTCCGAAAGAACGAGGCGGCCTTCGGCATCGGTGTTGTCTACCATAACGGTCTTTCCGTTTTTCGCTTTGAAAATATCGCCCGGAAGGACTGCGCCCGAACCGATGCGGTTTTCAGCTAAGCAAAGATACGCCGAAATTTTCAGAGGAATTTTTAATTCGGCAGCGGCACAAATCGCCGAAAGAACGGCAGCGGCTCCGCTCATATCGCTCTGCATTTCTTTCATGCCCTTCGCGGGTTTTAAAGAAATTCCGCCGGTATCAAAAGTGAGACCTTTTCCGACGAGCGCTAAATGCTTATCGCTTACCGCATCTTTCGGATTGTAAGTGAGCTTGACCATGCAAGGTTCAAAACGGCTGCCCGCACCGACGGTCAAAAGGCCGTTGAATCCGTCTTTCGCTAAAATGCGCGGATTGAGAATGGTAATTGAAAGTCCCGGAACGCGGTGCGCTTCTTGAATCGCTAACTTGGCAAATGCTTCGGGATTTAAATCGCTTCCCGTTGTGTTGACCAAATTTTTGCAGAGGCCAATGTAATGCTGTTCCACAGCGACTTCGGCAGCGATTTTTTCAAAATCTTTGGTGCGCGCATCGGCTTCAATTTCAAAGGTAACGCAAAAATCGATCTTCGGATTGCTCTTGTATTTTTTAAAACTGTAATCGCTGTAATAAAGACCGTGAAGAATGGCTTTGAATTGTTCATCGGCAGCGTCGGCGAGCAAAAGCTTTACCGTTTTATAGTGCTTTTGTTTTGCGCGAAGTCCTAAACGATAACCCGCCATGCGGAGCAAATCTAAAGAATTGAGACCGCATTCTTTGGCTGCGTTCACAAAAATGGTTTTGTGTCCGTCAATTTCGACGATATCCAAATCTTCGGAAACGCCATTACTCATTTCTTCAAGAACTTTTGCGACTTGAAGCTCGGCTTCTTCGCTTAAAACAGAAGAAAATTGGACGGCTTTTTTGACAAAGAAGAGAGCATGGGCTTCGGCAGAATCTGCCACATGTTTTGCAATTTTGAGTTTCATCATAATTTAAAAATAGAAATTTCCGGAATTTTCCGGAAATTTTCTGCATTTTCTCCGAATGGAAAAAATGAAAAAGAAACAAATTTGGAGGGAATTATTTAATGGTATCGGGAACAATCGCAGGAGTCAAACCCTTGAAAATTTCTTCGTATTTTGCGGCATCGATGCGGGAGTAAGTCGAAATAATTGGGCCGAATTGATAAAATGCCGAGTCACCTTTCACGCGCATATAAAACGGCATATCAAGAGAATTCGTTCCGGTGAGAAGAGTGTCGCCTTCGATGTGAGCTTGCAAATCGCCGTTGATATTGCGAATTGTGTAATTGTTTTCGCCCGGATTCGTTTGGAAAACTTCAAAAACCATATCGTCTTCGCCGAGCCAATGTCCGGTGAAAACCGGTTTTGCTTGTTCCGTTTCTTTGCAAGCGATGAAGCATAATGAAATAAGAGCTGAGAGGGCGAGTAGTTTTTTCATAGAAATCTCCAATGCCCTTAAAATAGAAAAATCCGATTTGGAAAAAACTATTTTTGAAAGGCTATGCGATTTTCAGTCATCATTTTGTTTTGTCTTTGCGTTTTTGCGTGGGCGGAATGGAATTCCGAAGATGTGCATCGGCTGTTTATCAAACGGGTGAATTTAAAGCCCGGCGTTTACACAGGAAAATTAGAAAGCGTGATGGATTCGGCGGGGCTTTCTGTGGTCTATGAATATCACCGCCTCCTAGGCGATATGTATCGTCCGACTGTTACGAGTGCAAACGATTTCGGTTCGCATTCGCGTTACTCGAAACATTATCTGAATTTAGCGCTTGATTTTCGCATCAACGATGTGCCGCAAAATAAGCGGGCTATTCTCGTCGAAAACATTAGAAAGTCCCTAGGCAAACGCTTCTTGGTTTTATGGGAAAGTCAAGGCGGGAAAAATGAACACGTGCACGTGGAGTTCATTAGGGATTAAGAATGAAATGGCGCAGTGAAGCCTCCTTAACATTCCTAATTCCTCACTTCTAATTTAATCTGCGTTTTTACAGCAGCGGAATCCAACGAAGTTGTATTGATTTTGCGGATAGAAACTGTATTTGGTGCTAGTGCATTGGCTTTCGTTATGCGTGTCCCAGGCACCGCCGGCGACGAGGAATCGGTTCGGGGCGCTCGCGGGGGTAGCGGTCCATTCCCACAAATTGCCGTTCATATCATACATGCCGTACCAACTGCGGCAAGCTTCTTTGCGGCCGGCGCGTTTGGCGGCTTTGGAACTCGTGTTGCATTTCGATTGGCGATAAGAATTGCCGTAAGAATATTTGGTGCCGTCTTTTCCTTTGCAGGCTGCAGACCATTCGTCAAAGTAACAAAGACGTTTTCCCGCTTGTTCGCAGAGTTGCACCGCTTGATCGTGTGAAACCATATCTTTGACAATTTCGCCCGGTTTATTCGGATATTCGTAAGCATCGACGCAGATAGTTTTGCCGTTTACAGGAACGGGGTAGGCATTTGTTCCGCAGACATTATCGCTCGCCATATCGTAATGGACTTTTTGCCAAGCGGTGCGGTTTCCCGCAGAATCTTCGGCGAAATAATAAACGTCGCCGGTTTTATTATAGCTTACCGCAGCGGTGAGTTCTTGAATATTTGACGTGTCACCGATAGAATAGAATGTTTTGCATTTGTATTCATCGCATTTGACTTTGAGTTGAATCGGTTCGTAGTAACGGCCTTCGGGCGGGAGAATTGTCGCTTGCGGCGGAATGGAATCGCGGTTATTATACGCTTCAATGCTATCGGCTACGGCTTTGGCGTGCGCTTTGAGACTATCTTCTAACGCTTTCTTTTCGCGGGCGATGCTGTCTCGGATTTCGCGGTTCCGCGCTTCGATGCTATCGCGGCGAGCTTTTTCGCGGGCGAGTTCTTCGGGCGATACCGTTTTTTTATTCGCATTGGCGACGCTATCATTATACGCAGCAATGCTATCATTATAGCGGGCGAGGCTATCGGCGGCGAGGGCGACTGCTAAACTATCGTTGTAATTTTTTAAGCTATCGGCGCGGTGCTTTTCATAAGCAGCGATGCTATCGAGAGCGGCATCGCGTTCAGCTTGTAAATCGGCCTTCATACTCGAAAGTTGGCACTGCACCACGAACAATGCTGCCAAAAGAAGAATCATCAAAATGAGAAGAGTCAGATGATACTTGCGTTTTCTTTGTTGTTTGCGTTCATCGATTTTTGGTTGCATAAAAAACTCGAAAAGGTGAATTATTTTTGAGATTCGGATTCGTCAAAGAGTCCGCGCCAATGACGTTTAATTTCTTCTTCAACTTCTTTGACGCTGAGTTTGCGCCGAAGAGTTGTGCGGTAGGCGATAGAAATGTAGCCGGTTTCTTCGGAAACGACGATGACTAAGGCATCGCTTTCGGCGGCGAGCGCTTTAGCGGCGCGGTGGCGCATGCCGTAACTTGTATCTTGTTCCGTTGTAATCGCGGGGAGCGGGAGAATGCATCCGGCGGCGACAATGCTTCGGCTGTTCAAAATCACGGCTCCATCGTGAAGCGCGGAATTCGGGAAGAAAAGGGCGCGGAGAAGGCGAGAACTAATCCGAGCGTTTAAATATTCTCCGGTGTCCGCATAATTGCGAAGACCGACTCGATTTTCTAAAACGATTAACGCACCAAATTGATTCTTCGCTAAATCCTGCACCGCGGTGCCGATTTCTTCGGCAACTTGATTCAGGCCACTCTGATGAAAGAAAAGAGTCCGCAAATTCATATTCGCAACGGATTGTCCGATGCGCGTTAATGCGCCGCGAATTTCGGGCTGAAAAAGAATCACGACTGCGATAATGCCGAGGGTTGCTAAATTGCTCAACAACCAAACGACGGTGTGAAGCTCCCACCACTGTGCAAGAAACCATCCGATAAGTAAAAGACCGCCGCCGACAAACATTTGCACCGCACGTGTTCCGCGGAAAAGCAAGAACACATAATAGGCGACAATCGAAATCAAAAAGATATCGAGAATGTCGGCAAAGCGAACGTCGATAACGCCGAATAGTTTAAAGAGATGCATGGCGGAAAGCCTTCAAAAGAAGCATCGATTCAACCGCTTCTTTCACATCGTGAACGCGGATGACAGTCGTGCCAGCGAGAGCGGTAAAAATTCCCGAGACGACAGTCGGAATCAAACGGTCGCTTTTTTCTAATCCCGGCGTTTTTCCGATATAAGATTTGCGAGACATTCCATAGAGAACGGGGAATCCGGTTTCGAGGAATGCTTCGACGTTAGCGATTAAATCCAAATTGTTTTGCAAATCTTTTCCGAATCCAATTCCCGGATCGAGGCAAATCGTCTTCGGGTCAACGCCTAAATCGATGAGTTTTTGTGCAGAATGCAAAAGGCTTTCGCGGACTTCTTTCACCACATCGCTGTAGGGTTTGAAATCTTGCTGCATCGTGCCAAAGTTTCCGCGCATGTGATTGAGAACGCTCGCCGCATGTGTTTCGGCGATTGTCTTTGCCATCGCGGGGTCAAATTCCAAAGCGCTGATGTCGTTGATGATATGGGCGCCGGCCTTCATGCTTTCGCGCGCCACTTCGGATTTGACGGTGTCGATTGAAATTGTAAAGTTCCGAGTCGAAAGAAGCGGGACGAGCTTTTTCACCAAGGGAACGACGCGGTCAATTTCTTCGGCAGCGGAAACGTGAGCGGCTCCCGGACGGGAACTTTCACCGCCGATGTCGATAATCGTTGCGCCTTCGTCCAAAAGTTTCTGCGCATGTTGAAACGCTGCGTCTAATGTATTGTGCGTGCCGCCGTCAAAAAAACTGTCGGGGGTAACGTTCACAATTCCCATCACCGCGGGAACAGGATTTCCCGAAATGACAGTTCCGCAGACATTCCACGCATTCGCTTGACAATTCTTCAAATAATCAGCAAAAGCCATTACGCATTTTCTCCTTTGACATTGGGGTCTGTCGGAAGCGGATTCGTTTCCGGCGGAATAGGCGCAGGACGACCCGGATCAGGAGGCGGTTCTTCGTCTTTCTTTTCTTGTTCGCGCTTCTTGCTCAATTCTTCTTGGAAGCGGTAAGTGCGGCTCTTTTTCGAGTCTTCTAATTTTTCGCCAGCGAGAACGCGATCCACTTCATCGCGATCCAAGACTTCGTATTCGACGAGGGCGTTTCCTAAAATGTCGAGCTTTTCGCGGTTTTCGATAAGAAGCTGCTTCGCTTTTTCGGCGAGGCGTTTCACCAAACTATTGATCGCTCCGTCGATTGCTTCGGCCATCTTTTCGGACATTTCCTTCGGGCGGCTGATTTCTCGGCCGAGGAAAATTTCGCCATCGTTACGGCTGTAGCAAAGAGGACCGATTTCATCATCGAAGCCCCATTCCGTCACCATTTTGCGGGCGAGTTCGGTAGCGCGGGCGATATCGTTCGACGCTCCGGTGCTTTGATGATTGAAGCAAATCATTTCTGCCAAGCGTCCCGACATAAGAATCATGATGTTTTCTTCGGCGCTTTCCTTCGAAAGAGAAACGCGATCGCTTTCCGGAAGCGACATCGTAACGCCGAGAGCGCGTCCGCGCGGAATAATCGTAATCTTATGCAGCGGATCGGAATGCGGACAAAGAAGAGTCATAAGAGCGTGACCCGCTTCGTGGAAAGCGGTGTGACGCTTTTCTTCGTCGGACATAAGAAGGGTGCGGTGTTCAGCGCCCATCGCAAGCTTATCGCGGGCTTCTTCAAAGTCTTGCTTTGTCACTTTTTTGTTGCCAAAGCGAGCGGCGAGAAGTGCTGCTTCGTTGATTAAATTTTCGAGTTCTGCGCCGGCGAGTCCCGGAGTTCCTTTAGCGATATCTTTAATGTTGACATCGCTTGCCAGAGGCATTTTACGCTTGTTCAAATGCACTTTCAAAATGGCTTCGCGACCGACTAAGTCAGGAAGTCCAACGGTGATTTGACGGTCAAAACGACCCGGACGCAAAAGCGCTTTATCCAAAACATCGGGGCGGTTCGTCGCTGCGATTAAGATCACGCCAGCATTGGCCGAGAAGCCGTCCATTTCGACGAGAAGTTGGTTCAAAGTTTGTTCGCGTTCATCGTGACCGCCGCCGAGACCTGCGCCACGTTGACGACCGACCGCATCAATTTCATCGATGAAGAGAATGCACGGGGCATTTTTCTTTCCCATTTCAAAGAGATCGCGTACGCGGGCAGCGCCCACGCCGACAAACATTTCGACAAAATCCGAGCCCGACATGCTGAAGAACGGCACACCGGCTTCGCCTGCAACAGCGCGGGCAAGTAAAGTTTTACCTGTGCCCGGAGGACCGACGAGAAGAGCGCCCTTCGGAATACGTCCGCCGAGAGCGTCGTATTTTTTCGGGTCTTTCAAGAATTGCACAATTTCTTCCAAATCCGCTTTCGCTTCATCGCAGCCGGCGACATCTTTGAAAGTCGTCTTCGTTTTGCCGCTTTCGTTCAACTGACGCGCACGGCTTTTGCCAAAGGAGAACATTCCGCCGGGACCTTTTCCGCCGCCGGTTTGACGCGCCATCATGTACCAGAAAAATCCGATGAGAAGAATGGCGGGGAGGAAGGCAAAAATGCGATCGACCCAACTCGTCGTTTCGTGAAGAACTCGAATTTTTAAATGTTTACTTTCTTCCCAACCATCGATTTGTTCATTGGTGAGCGAAAGAACGTGGCTCGTAAAGAGAACTGTATTTGCCGGCGTGGAACTGCTGCGGGCAAAACGCGAAAGGAAACTGCGTTTACTTTGTTCTTGCGCAATTTCATCTTCGTTCATCGCACGCGAGCCTTCAATCGCAATGCCGTCACGAGTTTGTTGCAATTTTAGACTTTTGATCTCGCTTGTCGGATCATTCATCATCGCCAAAAATTCTGTGCGGGTTAAGTCTTTAGCTTCTTCGCCATCGTAAAGGCGCATAAAGAACAAAACCATCAAAAGCATCGTTGCAATCAGAAAAAAGTTCCGATTGTGAAACGCAGAAGGAGTCTTAGACTTATTACTCATTTCAATCCTTTAAATATGCAACGCAAAAATACAAATTGCGGGCGACGAAAACTTTTATTCGCCGAGTTTTACAATGCTTTCACCGCTTAAAATACAAGGAATTGCGTCGCGGACAAATTCGGGAATCCCGAGTTCTGCCATGTATTTGACGAGTTTTCTCGGCGGACGATTTTTAAGAATAATGATATCGCCGTCTTTTTTCGGGCGGCTTCCGAACGGAAATGGTGCGATTTCTTTTTTCGGATTTTGGCAAAACCAAAAAATGCCGCGGGATTTTTCAAAGAGAAAATTTCCATCGCGCGAAATTAAATTCGAAGAAAAAGAAAGAGAAGCGGGAAAGTCAAATCCGCGGGCAGTTAACCAAATGCGGAAAATTTCGGCAGCGCCTGCGGGACTTTTGTGGGAAAGTTTTTCCCAAGCGCAAGAATGAATCGCGAGAGTTTTTTCAAATGGCGAAAAGCGTGCGGAAAACGGCCAAAGTTTTTTTGAAAGAATGAATGGAGAAATCGTCGCATCGGCTTCTCGAAGAATTTTCGCGTAAAGATTCGAAGCGAGATGACTTACCCGAGAAAGCTGAAGCATATCGGGTTTTAGCGCAGGAATTAGTGCGTTTCGCAAAAAATTTCGTGCAAAAGAAATGTCGGCATTCGTTTCATCCGTTACAAAATCGAGATGATTTTTTTTCGCATAAATTTCTAATTCCGATTTGGAAATTTGCAAAAAAGGACGAATCACATAATCGTCGCGAATGCGGGAAATGCCGCGAAGACCTTTCCAAGAAGAACCGCGCAAAATTCGCATTAAAACGGTTTCGGCTTGATCGTTTGCGTGATGCGCAGTAAAAATGGCGTCGGCGCGGACGCTGGAAAGTTCTGCAATTTCATGCAACTCTTGATAGCGGGCGAGTCGCGCATTTTCTTCGACAGAACCGTTTTCGGTTAACGCCTTTCCGTCTAAGTAACGGATGAAAAATGGAACGTGAAATTTATCCGCAAAATTTTTGACAAATTCCGCATCGCGGTCTGCTGATTTTCGAAGCCCATGATGAATGTGAGCGATGGCTAATTTTTTAATTCCAAAATTTTTTTGATTTGTGATAAAGTAATGTGCTAAGCAGATAGAATCCAGTCCGCCTGAAACCGCTAATAAAACATGTTCGAATTTATATTCTGCGATATTTTTTAAAATATCTGAATTCAATTTAAAGCCTTACTTTGCTAAAATGTTGGAATAAAAATTTTTGAAATCATCGTATAAAACGTATGGCTTTTCGGGGCAAAATTTGTGCTTTAATTTGTCGCATTCGATGGGTAAATTTTGCTCGATTTCGTTATGCAAAAGTTTTACTAAAATAGGGGAATCTTTTTGATTTGATTGATAAAAAATAAATTGAAAGTTGGCTGCCATCGGGCTAATTTCGTAGTCTTTCCACACAAGGTGCAAATTTTCCATATCAGAAGTTTTCACATTTGCATTTTCTAATTGCAAAAGAGCTGCAAAGGGCAAAATAACGGTATCGTGTCCAAATCGCAAAGTGACTTTTACATGGTCTTTATTTTTTTTAGAATCATTGAGAATCAAATCGGCTTTTGTTAAAATATCTTGTAAAAGAGGTTTTGCGTTTTCTAAGCCTTTCGCATTTGAAAGCGGGCTACTTGCAAGAGTATTATACCACCAAGCATTTTGAGCTTTCCATTTGGCAAAAAGTTCATCGTATGTCCACAAATCATATAATTCGGTTTGTATTTCGGGGACATTTTGCAGGCTATTTGTAATTTCAAAAAGTTTTGAATAAAAATTTCCCGCATCAAGATTTTCTTGGACATAAAGGGAATCTTTAAAAATCAAATGGATTAAACGGCTGGGGTTTACGTGGCTGTAAAGCTTTTCATTTTCTTTTTGCCAAGACTGCGTGTTAGTTTCGTTAATGATTTTTGAAAATTCGAGTGGACATATAAAACGCATTAAATATTTGCTTGATTCTTGATGAATTTTAATCTTTGGTTTTTGTGCGCGCAATTCTTCTAAAAAAGATGCCATACTTAAAACGCAGCGAATGGATGTGCTCGAATAGGCTTCGATTTGTGCGCTATCTTTGAAAATTTCGGGGAAATTTTTAATCATGCGTTTTGCAATTTCTTGGTGCTGCTTGACTCCAAGTTGCGTTAAATCGCCCGCACGATTCGCTGCATATTCATAAAATGATTTGATGCGTTTGAATAAAGATTTTCCTAATTCGCTCAGTTGATTTAAAGAATCGGCTTTCGCCAATGTCTTGTATAAATAAATGTAATCGTCTGCGCTATAATGAAATCGGCTGCCGTGACGACCGTAATGGCTTATATAAAAAGGCTTGTAGCCTTTGGGTGCTTTTGTGTATTTTACATTTGGAGTGGGGTAGGCATAGTAAGTGCTTCCCAGTTTATGCAGTTCATCTAAATTTTCTAAATGATTTTCTGCAAAACTCAAAGTGCATAAAGCACACAAAAATAAGGCTACAAGTTTCATCATTTTAGCGTTTGCGTTTTAGCATTTGGCGGAAATACGAATGGAAGCTTTTTCTTTCCTCTGCCGCTTTCTTATAAAGTATGGAGTTTTCTTGCATGGAAGCTGCAATCGTTTTCGCAAGCATTTCTTGTAAGCAAGGAGTTGCTTCGTCGTAATTCATTGTCATCTTGAAGACATCATCGTAATCGCCATAAAGGTCTTCCTGTTCCTTGCAAGTTTCCTTGGTTAGCGATTTTTCTGTTACAGTTAAATTGCAGGTCTTATTTTCATTAGTTACATTGATTGAAGAAGAGGTTTCTTCAGTTGAGATAAGTGTGATATTCATAGAAACAGAAACGGTATCCGCCAACAAGTTTAATTTAAATGAATTCGCCGAAGTCACAGAGGCATTTTCCGAATCAAATCCATATCGATTGGTGTATTGATTTGGAACTTGACCTTTTAGCATGGCGCTTTCTAAATAACCGATGGTCATATCGATTAGAAAAGGGTTTTTGATTAAACTTGAAAAATCCTCAAACGGAGTTCCATATTGGTATAAAGTATCTTGAGTATAAATGAATTTTACATCAGCAATTAAACTAATACTCCGTTGTTCTCCTTCTTCATATTGGAATGGTTCCATTTTCCATTACCCAAAAATAGTGGCATTATTTCCAGTCATTACAGAATAGGAGTAATCATGATAATCTTCTAAATCACCGCCTTCAAAGGAGGTACATAATGTGTCTTTGTAAATCAAGTAGAAATATTTTGGGAAAATGTAGTCTTTATAGTCTTCGCCTCTGGCGGTCAAGGTATCATCGTACCAGATCATCGTCCCGTCATCTTCATCGCGGTAGCAGAACGGTTCAAAAGTTTGGTAATAGGGGTAGCCGTCTTCTTCGCCCCAAGCGACGATGGGAATTTTTAATTCCAATGAATTATCGCCGGCTTTTCGACCGCCATTGTCATCGGAAGCAGAAGATGAATTATCGCAGGCGATTAAACCGAAAGCGATGAATGCGATGAGTAAAAGTTGTTTTTTCATTTTTTCTCCTATGGGTTTTATTTTTCACATTTTTTAAAGAAGCAGCTGCGCGCTCCTGTGTGGCAAGCGACTTGCGGACCGTGCATGCGCACTTTAAAAAGGAGAGCGTCCGAATCGCAATCTGCTGCCCATTCGACAACGGTCATCACGTTTCCGCTCGTGTCGCCTTTGTGCCAATATTCTTTGCGGCTCCGGCTCCAGAAAACCATTTCGCCACATTCGACGGTGCGGCGAAGCGCTTCTTGATTCATCCAAGCAAGCATTAAAACATCGTGCTTGTCGGCGTCTTGAACAATTGCGGGCGCAAGCATTTCGTCGCCAAATTTGACTTCGAATTTTACTTCGCTTAAAATTTCTTCAAAATTCATAAAAATCCTTTTTGAAAAAAATGGTTAAAATGGTGAGAAATTAAAAATCTGCGCGCGATTAACGGCGCCGGTATCGGAAATTTCAATAATCGGATGCTTGATGATGTAATCAAAATTTTGAGAAATGAAATTGCCGTGTGCCGAATCGTTCTCGCATGCAGACGAACTATTATCGCAGGCGGTGAAGAGGGCAAAGGTGAGTGCGAAAATGGCGAAGATGCCATTCCATTGATTTTTCATGTTTCCTCCATACGGATTGTTTTAGGTTCGGATTTGTCCGTCGCCGAGCAAAATCCATTTGTAAGTGCAAAGGCTTTCGACGCCCATCGGACCGCGAGCGTGAATTTTATCGGTAGAAATTCCCACTTCTGCACCGAGCCCGTAAACGCCACCGTCGGCAAGACGCGTACTTGCGTTCACCATAACGCTTGACGAATCCACATTGTTCAAAAAATAAGTTTGCGCTTGTGGATCATTTGCGACAATCGCTTCGGTGTGTCGGCTGGAATATTTTTCGATGTGTTCGCAGGCAGCTTGAACGCCGTCCACAATTTTTACGCTGCATTTTAAAGCGAGATATTCGTGATGATAATTGCTTGCGTCGCCGATATCTTGAATGCCCGAAATGCGAAGAGCGGTTTCTTTATCGCCGAACATTTCCACATTTTTTTGACGAAGCGGAGCGAGAATTTTTTCAATCGATTCGTCCGAAAGATTTTTGTCGAGAAGCAAAGTTTCCATGGTATTGCAAGTGCCGCAGCGCTGCGTTTTTGCGTTCTCCACAATTTTCGTTGCCATCGCAATGTCGGCGGATTTGTCCACGTAAACGTGGCAGATTCCGTTGAAATGTTTGATGACGGGAATAGAACTTTGTTCGACGACTGCGCGGATTAAATTTTCTCCGCCGCGAGGAATGACCAAATCCAAATAATCCCGCTGCTTGAGAAGAGCGGTGACGACAGCATGATCGGTTTCTTCGACCAACTGCACCGCGTCAGCGTCCACGCCACAAGATGCGATTGCACTGCGGAAAATTTTAGCGAGAATTTTTGACGAATGAATGGATTCTTTTCCGCCGCGTAAAACGACTGCATTGCCTGATTTAAAACAGAGCGCAGCACCGTCGATCGTTACATTCGGGCGACTTTCGTAGATAAAGAAAACGCAGCCGAGCGGAACCGAAACGCGGGAAATGGCAACGCCGTTTTCGAGCTTTCGCGATTCCAAAACGCGGTTCAGCGGATCGGGGAAAGAGGCGATTTCTTCGACGCCTTTCGCCATCGCTAAAATGCGGTCATGGTTCAACGTCAAACGATCTAGTTTCGCTGCCGAAAGAGTCGCTTTGTTATTTTCGATGTCCAAGGAATTTGCTTGGAGAATTTCTGCTTCGGAGGCGCGGAGCGCTTTGGCGACTTGCTGCAAAGCATGATTACGAACATCGGCAGAAAGAGTGCGAATTTTTGCAGAAGCGACGCGGGCTTTTTTCGCTAGCGTTTCTGCGTAAGTTTGAATTTCGTCAAAAGTCATAAGATAATTACAATATAATTAGAATTGAAAACTGAAAAGAAATCCGCTGAAAATGAACTCGCATTTTTGGTGCAAAATTTCATTTTACCACGTGACTCCGGCGCTTCCGCTCATACGGTAACCTTCATAATCACCGGTATAAAAACTCTGCGAAAAATTTGCCCACAGCCATTCAGTCGGTTGCATTTTAATGCCGAAGCCGAATTCGCGGTAACGAATCGTGGTTTCTTTTGCGAGAAAATCGCGGTCCGTGCGATCGTATGGCGTGTGAATGTCGTAAACATTACTGCCGAATGCAGAATCTTTCGCCACATTTGATGCGAAGAAAGAAACTTCAATCGCTTGATAAGCGGCTTTGACTTCGGTGAAAAATTCCCGCGAATTCGGACCGAGTTCTGAACCGAAATATTGCCCGTAATGCGTGTAAGTGTAACCGGCGCCTTTGTGATGCGTATAAACCCACGGTTCAATCCAAGTAAATTCCGAATTATACGAAACGAGAAGGGGACCGATTTTGCGGTTATCGGTCGCGATGCCAACGCTTGCCGCCCATTTATTTCCCCACCAAGAATCATCGAACATCGTCGTCACTTTTTTCATATCGTCCCAAAGCATTTCGGCGTAAAATTCCCACTTCGGAATTGTCTTCACGCTGACATCAAAACTGAGTCCGGTATTTTCTAAATCGCCGGTGTAATGTTGCGCAAAAATATACGGCACAAAAGGTGCGGCGTAAAGCCATTGAAAACTGCGATTTGTACTGTCGGCATCTTCATTCGGATTTGAACCGGCGCGTTCCACGGTAGAACCGTAAATCAAAGTTTCGCTAATGCCAAAGTCAATGTTTGCAGGGAGAGAAAGATTTAAACGATGCGCATGAAAATATTTGTCTTTGTGTTTATCGTGATAAAGTTTTCCAGCGTATTGCGTATAAGTTAACGGTCCAATCGTAAATTCGTAACCGAGATAAGGCGTCGGCGCGGGGAGCGAAATGTGATCGGTCGTATCCATCCAAGGAAGATAATGCGTTAAGTCGCCTTTAAGAGTTAATTTATTGCGGCGGGCAGGTCCCCATTCGAGATAATCAACGCCGCCCATAATGCGTCCGACATTTCCAATTTTATATTCGGTCGTCGCTGTAAAATAATCCCAAGTCCTCGAATTATCGCTTTGCACATTAAACGGAATTCCGTTGTACGGATTGTATCCGGGATCGGTATAAGTCCGCGAAGTTTTATCGCTTGTGACACGAGCTTTCGCGCGGAAACTCAAATTTTGCATAATTTTTCCGTTGACATAAAGCTCGACAAACAAACTGTTTTCTTTATGCTTGTCATCTTGTTCTGTATTGTCAAATCGCGAAACCGAAAGCGAATCGCCGAGAGTTCCGCGGACGCGGAAATATGTAGAAGAATCGCCGAATCCGATGTGACCCGGAAGAGTCGCAAACAAAAATTCAGCGCCGAGAAAAAGCGAAAGAAGAATGCGTTTCATCATTTTTTGAACGGGAAAATTCCCAAGGCAAAAAGGAAAAGTTTTGAGTGCAGAGAAACATTTTCCCGCGAAGATTTAGAAAAAATACAGCGGGGAAGTTGGAAAAGAATGCGTAAAAAACTGCGGAGAGCGCGGAAAGAATGCGAAAGAATTTTTCCGCGGAAACCGAAATGTTTTCCGTAAAAATAAAGCTGCGAAGAATCGTGTTGAATGCTTCGCGAAAAAGAACTTTTGGCAGAACCGCCGCCCAAATGAATGAGAATTGCATTTGGATCGATGACGAAAATATAGCCGCATTTTTTGGCGCGGAAAGCGAAATCTTGATCTTCGTAATACATGAAAATTTTTTCGTCAAACATGCCGATTTCTTGGAAAGCTTTTGCGGGCATCATCCAGCAGACTGCATTCACCCAATCATTGGTCAGTAACTCGGAATTTCCGAGCGGCTTTGTTTTTCCGTGCAAGACGACATCGGCAGAAGCGACGCTCCGAAAAGCGTTCGTCCAAAATTCCCAAGCCGAAATAAAACGGTAATCGGTGCGCTGCAATGAGCCGTCTTGATTTTTAACAAGTGGCGCTGCGATTATTTTTTGCGAAGATTCTTCCAAGTCTTTTGTTAAGCGCAAAAGAGTTTCGGGCGAAGGAATGGTATCGTTATTGAGAAAGCAAACGAAATCAAAATTTTCTTTTGCAAAACTTTTGCGAAATGCTTCATTATTTGCAAAACCAAATCCGCGATTTTCGCCGAGTTCGTAAACGGTTACTTGCGGAAATTCTTTTCGAATTTTTTCGGGAGTTCCGTCTGCGCTTTGATTGTCTGCGATGACGATTTTCCAATTTTCATCGGGCAAAAGAGAAAGTTTTTGAAGACAATTTTTTGTCAGCGCAAACCCGTTATAAGTGACTAAAATAATCAGCGTTTTCACCGAGAATTCTCCCCGAGATTTTCAAAAAGAGATTTTAATTTTTGCGCAGAATTTTCCCACGAAAATTGTTTTAAAATTTGCAGGCGTTTTTCATTTTCTTCTTTTGTGTAAGAAGCTTTTTCGGGATGCATCCAAAAATTTTCAATGGCAGTTGCTAAACTTTCGGTTCGATGCGGATCAAAATAAATGCCGAGAGGGCCTAAAAAATCTTGCATCGGTGAATGCGACGAAACTAAAACGCGTGCACCGTTTTGAAGCGCTTCTAATGCGGGCAATCCAAAGCCTTCGTATAAAGTGGGGAAGACAAATCCGCGACAAGTTTGATAAAGTTCACACAATTTCTGCGGGCTTACAAAACCGAGAATTTCAACGGAATTTTGAATGGGCGAATTTTTCAGTTGGTCTAAAAATTTTTGATTTTTCCAACCGGCGGGACCTGCGATTTTTAATTGCGGACGAATATTTTTTTTCGCGAGAATTTCTAAAGCGGTTAAGAGAGTTTGCAAATTTTTTCGCGGCTCTAAACTGCCCGAGAAAAAAAGAAAATCTTCTTTTTTCGAAAATTCAGTGCGAGTATTTTCTTCCGCAATTCCGTTTGAAATCACTCGGATTTTTTCCGCTTGAATGGACGGATAAAGCGTTTTCAATTCTTGCGCCGTAAAATTTGAAACGCAGACAATCGCATCGGACTTTCGAATAGAGCGCGTGCCGAAATACGCGGTAATCAAACGCACGCTGCGTTCCATCGTCTTCGGAAATCGACGGTAAACGAAATCGTGGACGGTGAGCACTTTTCGAACGCCACGTAATTTTTTCAAAAAAATCGTTTGCTCCGGACCCCAAAAAACTTGAATGTTTTCGGCTTTTACAAAATGCGGCAATTCATATTGCTGCCAAAGAATTCCGGGAAGTCGCGTCGGTAAAATGCGATACGAAAAATTTTTAGCAAAAAGTTTATAAGAAACAGGCGATGGCGAAAAAAGAATGTATTCGTTTTCAGTATCTATTTTTTGAAGTTCCGTTAACAGACTTTCCAAATAGACTTTAATGCCCGCAGAATTGGACCGCAAAAGTTTTACATCAATTCCAATTTTCATCGTTCAAATCCTGCGTTAATTTTTTCCGAGGAAACGTTTGCAAAATGGAAATCCTAAACTAGCGCCGAAAATTTTTTTCAAACGGCGCGAAGCGCTGCAACCGGGATAAAGTTCGCATTGATTTTTCCAAAGCCAAGGAATCCAATGAAAATTGCACGAGTGCGAAAGACTGCGTTCTAAAAAATTTTTGTATTCCGAAACGAATGCAATTTCTTCGGGAGTCAGCGTTAAAAGTTTTGCCGATTGCAAAAGTCCGTTGGAAACGCGAATGTTAATTTTTAACGATTGCGACATCGCAATTTGCGGTCCGAGCCCGATGGAATTTTTCCCGTGCAAACGATAATTTAAAACGGGATTTTCAATCGCTAAAATATTTCCCGACTTCGCCGCGCAAAGTGAAATCCATTCGTCGTAAACGGGAATCCAATCGGGAATCGGTAAAATTTTGGGAAGAAGCGAAGCGCGAAAAAGCGACAAACAACCGTTGACATTATTGGTTCCGCAAAGTCTTGAAATCGTAGAAATGTGGGAAGAAATGCCCGCGAGTTTACGCCACGATGAAGCGATTTGTTTTCCGTTTTCATCGATGACGCAAGCGTCGCCGAAGGCGAGAGTCGCCGCAGGATTTTCTTCAAGCGCATTTTCTAAAAGCGAAAATTTTTCGGGAATGCAAATGTCATCTTGATCGAGAATGGCAACGAAATCTTCGGGCGATGCGGTTTGCTGAATTTCGTGAAACGCATCGGAAAAGGCGATGCGATGACCGCCATTTTTTTTACGGCGAATTATTTGCAGCGGAAGTTTCTCTTGAAAGCTTTCTAAAATCGAAACCGTCGCATCCGAAGACGCATCATCGATAGCGATAATTCTATTGAGCGGACGCGTCACTTGGCAAAGCGAACGAAGCATTTCCGGAAGGAAACGTTCTCCGTTATAAGTTGCGAGCGCGGCAAAAATCCGAGGTTTCATTTTGCATAAAATAGAAATTAGCCGTTTTTTTATCCACGCAAAATCGAATGTTTGCAGGAATTGCGAATGCTTCCATTGTGTTTTTAAGATAAATGAAGCAATTTTTCAAACTTTCTTTCGCCGGAAAATTGTAAATTAACTTGTATGATACCGAAGAAGAAAGTTGTCATTGTCTGCGATAAAAATTCAAGAACTAGTTTCGGAAGATTGGCTCTTGATTTGGAACGCACACTTTTTGCCGATTTTGATGTCAGTATTCTTTGGTTAAAAACGCCGAAGTATTTTCCGAATGATGACGCCGCTCTTCCCGAAGAACGCGGCCTTAAAAGCGAATCTCTTTGGGCGAATTCTCTTTATTCGGGATTTTTCAAATTCAAAGCGCCGCTTGCCGAATCGCTCAAAAAATTAAATCCGACGATTATTTTTTTCATTCGTCCCGAAATTGGATTTTTGGTTCCTGTCGCCAAAAAAGCTTGTCCCGAAGCGAAAACGGTTGTGTTAATTCACGATACATTTGCCGAAACTCTTTATCCGTTTAGTTTAAAATTCAAATTGATTTCGCAATTTTATGCAAAGCCGACCGCAAAGGCCGATGGCTTCGTTTACAATTCGCGCTATTCCAAAGGCGAAGCGGAAAAATATTACGGCATCGCAGGGCGACCGAATGCGGTGACAGGACTTCCGCTCAATGCGCTCTATTATCATTTGCAAACCGATAGGATGCTTTACCGAGCAAAGCGGGATTCTTTCTGCGCAGATTTAGGGATTCGGGGATTTCGTGCGCTCGTATTGAATGTGAGCCTTCCTGAACCGCGAAAAAATATCGGCACCTTTTTGGATATGGCAAAAGAGCGTTCCGATATCGCGTTTGTGCGCATCGGCAAGATGACTCGCGATATCAATTATCAAGTGGAAAAACGCGAATTGCAAAATGTGTTTCACTTTTCCAATCTCGCAGCGCCGATGCTCCGCGAATTTTATCGCCATGCGGATTTGTTTGTGATGCCTTCTTTCTACGAAGGTTTTGGGCTTCCACCTCTCGAAGCGATTGCGTGCGGAACTCCTGTCGTTTGCGCCGGAACGACTGCGCTCAAAGAAATTTTTGAAGGCGTTTGTCCGTTGGTCACTCCCGCAGATAATGTGCAAGGTTATTTGGATGTCTTAGACGATGTCCTTGCGGGGCGCTTTGAATATAACCCGCAGAAAGTCGCAGATCTCTTAGAAAAGTACAGCATCAAAACGATTGCAGATAAATTGAGCGTTTTCTTCTATTCCATTCTAGATCGCTGAATTTTACGAAGAAATTTGAAAGGCACGCTGTTCACGCAGCGTGTTTTTTTTTTTGCAAAGAGAAATTGAAAAATGGGAATTGCGAAATGAAAAATTTCAAAGAAAAATTTCAAAAAACCGTTTAAAACAAGTGTAGGCCTCCGAAGAGACCTACACCTGTTTGGGGTATGGAGGAAATCAATTACACCTATAATATAACAAATTTTTTTGCGGTAGGAAAGGGGTATTTGAAAAAAAAATGTTGCAAAGAACTTTTAATTTTCAAATTTTATCAATCCATTTCCGGATGGTGAAAATTTGAATTTGGTGGCGGCGGGAGAGGACCTTCGCCATTGTGATGACGCTCACTTGGGAATGGTGGCGGTTCATCGTTTGGATGCGGCATTTTATCGGAAAATTTCTTCATTTTTTCAAATTTCTTACCGAAAGATTTGAATTTTTCCGCTTGTTCATGGGTGAGAACGCTCTTGAAAAAGCGAATGTCCGCGATGCGTTGATCCAATCTTTTTTCGTTGAGAAGCAAAAGTTCTGCGCGCACCGATAATAAATCCGCTTCGCTTACGGAATCGGCTTCTAAAATATCGTGTAAGCGCATTTCGGCGTTGCGTATGCTTTTTTTCATCTCGCGGCGCAAGGAATCGCAGGTGCGACCGTTGGAATCGAGCTGAATTTGCTGCGTTTTCGAAAGGCCGAGCGCACTGTCCATTTTTTGCTTGAATTCGAAATGCGTCGGTTTTTTGAAATGGCGAAATTCATCGCCGGGATGAATTTCATCGCTTTCCCAATTTTTTTGTATTTTCTGTTCGTGGCGAAAAACTGCGGAACCGGCGAAAAATCCTGCGGCAGCGGCAAGAATGATTCCAGAACACCAGAAAATTTTGAATTTATTCATTCTTATTCTCCTGTGGGATAGTAATTGTCAAAGGCGGTGGCAAATGTGCTCACGGATTCTCCTGAACCTAAAGAAGAAAACCACGAGTAAGATTCGGTTTGAAATTCTGATTCAAAGGAAGAATTCGACGAACCCATACCGATAAAGCATGCGCCGGCGACGAGCAAAATGCTTGCGGCGATGGCTGCGGACGAAAGTTTGCGGAAAAGCAGAAAACGTTTACTTTCTTGCTTTTCTTGAATGCGGGCGAGAACTTTGTCCCACGAATCTTTCCGCGGCGTTAAGCGCGTGAGCTTTGAAAAATCAATTTCTTCTTGCATAGGATTTCTCCTTTTTTAAAAATTCGCGGACTTGGGCGCGCGCTCGCGAAAGCTTGGATTTTAAGGTGCCTTCGGGAGCGTTAAAAATTTCGCACAACGTTTTCATGTCAAAGCCTTCGGCATCTTTTAGCCAAAGGAGGCTTCGCTGTTCGGGAGTTAAAATGGAAAGTCCGCAAGAAAGAGCATTCTGCGTGAGAATTTCTTCGGTTTCTTCGCGTTTTCCAAAAGCGGTTTCGCGGATTTCGAAATGGCGCGTTTCTTCAATTCTTAAATGCGCTTTTTCTTTGCGTAGTTTCATGAGGCACGCGTTTTTTGTAAGCATATAAAGCCAAGTCGAAAGCGCAGAATTTCCGTGAAAGGAATGAATGGCTTCGGGAATTTGCACGAAGACATCCATCAAAATATCTTCGGCGCTGTCTCTATCCAAAAGAATGCGGAAAGCGAGATTCAAAACATGGGAACTGTGCATTTCCCAGACCGCTTTGAGAGCGCTAACATCTCCTTTTTGGAGTCTTTTGAGAATCTCTTTTTCGTTCATTCTATTATTTAGATGCTTTCGGAAAGATTTCGGTTGCATAAAAAATAATACGAAGAAAAATCCTTGTCAGCGGACGCAAAAATTATTATAATTTATGCAAATATTTAAAAATATGCATAAACTTTAATTCACCCTTTCTTTTTGTGAGACTACGATGAATTTGCCGCTTTCCAACTCGTATAAAGACTTGCTCGCCGCATCCGAAGAACGCATTCTGATTTTGGACGGCGGTTTTGGTACAATGCTTCAACGGTTGAAGCTTACCGAAGCGGATTTCCGCGGAAAGCAATTTCTCGATTCCGAAATCGAATTGAAGGGCGATAACGATGTGCTTTCGCTCACGAGTCCGGATAAAGTAGAATGGGTGCATCATGAATATTTAAATGCGGGCGCTGATATTATCGAAACGAATTCCTTTGGCGCATCTCCGATTGGGCAGAAGGAATATAAATTAGAAGACTTTGCTTACGCGATGGCGAAGGCGAGCGCCGAAGTCGCGAAGCGCGCCATTGCGGTGAAACGAGAAGAAGATTTAGCAGCGGGAAAAGAACCGCGGCGTCGCTTTGTCGCAGGCTCGATTGGACCGACTTCGAAGACGGCGAGCATTAGCCCCGATGTGACCGATCCCGCTGTCCGCGCAGTCACTTTCCGCGAACTCGTCGCTTCGTATAAAATTTCGGCGAACGGACTTTTGGACGGTGGTGCCGATATTCTTCTCGTCGAAACGGTTTTCGATACATTAAATGCGAAAGCGGCATTGTATGCGATTCAAGAAATCTGCGATGAACGCCACGAAATGTATCCGATTATGGTCTCGGGAACGATTACCGATGCGTCGGGACGTATTCTTTCGGGGCAAACGGCGAAGGCATTTTTGAATTCGCTTTCAAGTTATCCGCTTTTTAGCATTGGCTTTAACTGCGCTCTCGGTGCAAAAGATATGATTCCGCATTTGCGCGATGTGGGAAACGCACCCTTCCGCGTTTCGGTGCACCCGAATGCTGGACTTCCGAATCAATTCGGCGGTTACGATGATACTCCCGAGATGATGGGCGAATGGGTTTTGCGCTACGCCGAAGAAGGCCTGGTGAATATCGTCGGCGGTTGCTGCGGAACGACTCCGGATCACATTCGGCATTTTGCAGAAATCTTAAAAGGAAAACCGCCGCGGAAAATTCCTAAGAAATCCGGTCACATTCTGCTTTCGGGCTTGGAAAGTTTGGAAGTCGCTCCGGACAGCCGTTTCGTCAACATCGGCGAACGTTTGAATATCGCGGGCTCGCGGAAATTTGCGAATTTAATCCGCGAAGGAAATTTCACAGAAGCCGTGAACATCGGTGTGATGCAAGCGGAAAGCGGCGCACAAGTCATCGACGTCAACTTGGACGATGGCATGATCGATTCCGAAAAAACGATGATTCATTTTTTGAATCTTTTGATGTCGGAACCGAACGTGGCGCGTTGCCCGATTATGATTGACAGCTCGCGTTGGAATGTTTTGGTCGCGGGCATGGAATGTGTCCAAGGCAAAGGCATTGTCAATTCGATTAGCTTAAAAGAGGGCGAAGAAAAATTCCTCTATCGAGCAGAACAAATTCGCCGTCACGGCTTTGCCGTTGTCTGCATGGCTTTTGACGAAAAAGGACAAGCGACGAGTTTTGAACGCAAGCGCGAAGTGTGTACGCGGATGTATCGTTTGCTCGTCGATAAACTCGATTTCCCGACCGAAGATATTTTATTTGACCCGAATATTTTGACCATCGGAACGGGCATGGCAGAGCACGCCGATTATGCGAAGGATTACATTGAAACTTGTCGCTATGTGAAAGAAAATTTACCGCTAGCCCATCTTGTCGGCGGCGTGAGCAATTTGAGTTTCGCATTTAAAGGAAATAATTCTATCCGCGAAAGTATGCATTCTTGCTTCCTTTATCATGCAGGCAAAGCGGGAATGGATTTTGGCATTGTCAACGCGGGCGTTCTTCCTGTTTACGAAGATATTCCCGAAGAAGAACGGCATTTAATCGAAGATTTGATTTTTAATCGCAACGAAGACGCGACCGATAAACTTCTCGCGTATGCAGAAACGGTGAAAAATCGTAAACTCGCCGGAAATGCGAACGCAGACATTCTCGCTTGGCGTAATGATTCCGTTGAAAATCGCATTAAGCACGCAATGGTCAAAGGCATCGAAGAATTTATCGAAGCCGATGTCGAAGAATTGCGCACGCAAATCGCAGAACCGGTGCAAATCATCGAAGGTCCTTTGATGGCCGGGATGAACGAAGTCGGAACTCTTTTTGGCGAAGGAAAAATGTTCTTGCCGCAGGTGGTGAAAAGCGCACGCGTGATGAAGCGCGCTGTTGCGCATTTGATGCCGTATATTCAAGCGAGCAAAAAAGAAGGCGAAAGCGCAAGCGCCGGAAAAATTGTGATGGCGACGGTGAAAGGCGATGTGCACGATATCGGAAAAAATATCGTCGGCGTTGTTCTCGCCTGTAACAATTACGAAGTGATCGATTTAGGCGTGATGGTTCCGTGTGAAAAAATCGTCGAAGCGGTGAGAAAGTATAAGCCCGATATGGTGGGACTTTCGGGACTGATTACGCCGAGTCTCGATGAAATGGTCAATGTCGCGAAAACATTCAAAGCCGAAGGATTGAAAACACCGTTAATGGTCGGCGGGGCAGCCGCTTCGGCAATTCACACCGCCGTTAAAATCGCTCCGGAATCCGATGCCCCTGTCATCTATTCTCGCGATGCGGGATCGAGCGCTAGTTTAATGGAACGTTGGATGAATCCGAAAAAGCGCAAAGACTTTTTGAATGAACTTTATGCGGCGCAAGAATCTCTGCGGCATGATAATTCGCAAAACAAAGCCACGGTTGCAACGGTTTCTTTGGAAGAAGCCAAAAGGCAAGCGCCCAACCTGTTTTAAATGAGGAATGGCACCGCTTCGCGGTGCTCCGTCATCAGCGCATGAAAAAGCCTCATCGAGTCGATGCGAATGGCTCAAAATCCTTTTGAAGTGTCTATGCAGTGTTGCAGGAATGTTCAAAACCCTTTTGAAGTGCCCATGCAGTGTTGCACGGAATCATCAAAACCCATTTGAAGTGTCCATGCAGTGTTGCACGAAATGTTCAAACCCCTTTTGAAGGGTTCTTGCAGCGTTGCACGAGATGTTCAAAACCCTTTTGAAGTGTCCATGCAGCGTTGCGCGAGATGTTCAAAACCCTTTTGAGATGTCCATGCAGCGTTACACGGGAAAAAAATGAGATCTTTGAGCTCATCCCTAATTTCTAATTTACTCTCGTGTTTTTTGAATTGATTCAAACTTCGGAAAGGTCAAAAGCGCGGCTTGGTTGCATTCATACGGCGCATGGCGATGTGCACACTCCCGTTTTTATGCCGGTGGGGACGAATGCGACGGTGAAAGGAATTTCTGTCCGCGATTTGCGGGAAATGTCGGCCGAAATTATTTTGGCGAATACTTATCATCTTTATTTGCGGCCGGGGACGAAGCAGATATTTTCGGCGGGCGGCGTTCAAAAATTTATGGGCTGGAATGGTCCGATGCTTACGGATAGCGGCGGATTTCAAGTTTGGAGCTTAAAGCAATTTCGAAAAATTTCCGACGAAGGCGTGCATTTTCAAAGTCATCTCGATGGATCGCGGCATCTTTTTACCCCCGAAAGCGTCATGCTTGCTGAACGCGAAATCGGAGCCGACATCATCATGGCTTTTGACGAATGTACGCCGTATCCGAGCACTTTTGAAGAAGCGGAAACTTCGCTGCGTTATACATTAAATTGGACGCGTCGCGCTAAAAAATGGCTTGATGAAAATCCGCCGATTCTCGGTTATCCGCAATATTTTTTCGGGATTGTTCAAGGCGGCATGCATTTGGAACTGCGCAAAAAATCGATTGAAGCATTGATAAAAATTGCGCCCGACGGCTATGCGATGGGCGGGCTTTCTGTCGGTGAACCCGCAGAACTTATGTATCGCATCGCGGACTTTTGCACGGATTATTTGCCGAAAAATCGCGCCCGTTATGTGATGGGAGTGGGGACGCCGTGGAATTTGCTCGAGCTCATTTCTCGCGGCGTCGATATGTGCGATTGTATTTTGCCGGCGAAGCACGCTCAAGATGGTTTGGCTTATACGAGTCGCGGCGTGTTGCGGTATAAAAATGAATGTTTTGCTTCGGATTTTGATTTGCCGCTCGATCCCGATTGCGATTGTTATTGTTGCAAAAATTACAGCCGCGCGTATCTGCGCCATCTTTTCAAAACGAAAGAGCCTCTCGGTTGGACTCTTTCGGCGATTCATAATTTGCATTTTTATTTGCATTTAATGCAAGAAGTGCGTGCGAAACTTTTAAGTAATGACTTTGAAAAGTGGGCCGAAGAAGAGAAACAAATTCTCGCGGAATCTTGCAAAAAATAGTGCAAAACTTTCTAAATTTAGAGAGTGAAATTTCTTAGCTTTATCGCCCTTTTTCTGCTTTTTATCGGCTGCGCTTCGCAGTCCTCTTCAACGGTCGTTTCGAAGTCACAAAATGCGGAAACGCCACAAATTGTCGCGTCGAATACAAATACGAATACGATTCCTTTTTCCGTCGATTCTGTTGCGCCGTCTAGTGAAGTGCGCCATGTGGCGGTGAAAGATTCCGCAGCGCTTCCGACTTTATCGGCTCTCGATTTTGCTGCTTATTATAAAAATCCGATTCGCGATGCCGGGAAAATGGAATTGCCCGAAAATGCGAAAAAATTAACGGTGAGAATTTCGGAATATCCGTTTTCGATGCTCGAAAATTTTTCGGAAACCGAACCGGAATTTTTGAAAAATTTAGAACCGCTCGCTTGGGAACCGTTTACCAAATATCTTTACGCCAAAGGAGCGGGGGATTCTCTCGCGATTATCATCCGAAAAATTGAAAGCGAAAAATGGAATCAGCAAAATGTTTTCGCAGATTTTCAGAAAGTGGAAAAATTATACTGGGCGAAAAATGCAGAAAATGGCAGTTGGTGGTTAAAAATTGAACCGCGTCCGTGGACGGGAATTTCTCCGTTTTGGGCCGAGTTAAAGCAGAAACCGTCTGCAAAAGAAGTGCAAATTTATCAAACTTATACCGCTGAAACTTTGAATTTAGAAGCGGCTTTGGATTGGGCGAAAACTCTCGCTGCGTATTTGTATCCGACTTATAATACCGATTTAGAAGTGCATACTCCTGGAAAAATTTGGAATGGAACGCCGCCGTTTTCGGTGATGCGCGGAAATCCGATGGGAACGCCGATGTGGGTCGCTTTTGATGTGCCCGCATTCCGAAATGCTGTTTCAGAATCGGCAGCCAATGAAAGCGTCGAAAAAGAATGGATTCGGAAACGCGACCTCGATTCTTCGTGGAGAAATCAAGCGTTAGAATCTCTCGAAGACGTTTGCCCGGAAAATGCAGAAACCGAAAACTTTAAGCAGAAATTGTCTGCGGTTTTGGATTCGCTTCCGCCCGAACAAAATGCGTGGAACGCAAACGGAATGCTTTGGTTTCGCCGCGATGCGAATTCGCTTTTAGCAAAAGATTTTTCGGCGCAAGATTCGCTTCATAATCCGCTTCCGCGATTGCTTGAATTGAAGCAGTTCTTGGATTCTTTAGAAATTCAATTCCTCGTTGTTCCTGTTCCGACGAAAGAATCGATTTATGCGGAACGTTTAATTGCGGGAACTTCTCCGGAACTTTGCGTCGATGTCGCTGGCCGAGATTTTATTCGCCAATTACTCGCCGCAGGAATTGATGTGCTCGATATTTATCCGGCGCTTCGTTCTGCAAAAGCGGGCGATGATGAAGCGCATTATTCCTTCCAAAAATTTGATACGCATTGGGCTCTCGCTGCAGAACTTGCCGCCCTCGAAGAACTCGCGCAAAAAATTGCTTCGTATGCGTGGTATGCAGAAAGCGGCGCAACTCCTGGCGTTCTCGAAATGCGCGATACGACAATTCTTCGCGAAGGCGATTTGATTCAGCAATTACCGACGGCGGAACAGTCCGCATTTTCTCCCGAAACTTTAGAAGTGAAAAAAATTTACCGAGACGCAAAACCGTATTCGGGCGGAAAAAATAGTCCGATTCTTTTGATGGGCGATTCGTTCACCGGTGTCTTTGAATCCGTCGATGGAAAATCAGGCGGTCCCGGATCGCTTCTCGCTTTTGCGTTGGGTTTGGATGTGCAAGTGATGACAAGTTGGGGCGGAGGACCCGGAGTTCGTCACCGAATGGTGAAGGACAAAAAATCGTTACAATCAAAATGTCTTGTTATCTATATGATGACTTTACGCGACTTCTGGCAATCGCCATTGGAGTGGGATGTTTTCTAGATCTCTTGTTAAACCGATTTTACTTTTTTCGGCCTGCTTGATGTCGATTATTATTGCGTTTCAAGCGTTAACGCCGAGCAAAAAAGAAAAATCTCTCGTCGAAGCGGCTTGCACCTTTGCAAATTTAGAACCGCAATGTTTCGAATCCAATGAAACGTGGAAAGAAGGACTCGCTTATTACGACAGCGTTCTTGCGATTTCTCACGATACGATTTCTGCAGTGAAATCGCTTTTCTGGGAGCATTGGCAATTAAAGTTTGCGGGCGCAGATCACGCGCAAACTCCCGAACTCATTTTGCCAACGAAAATTTTAGAAGAAAAAAATACAGGCTGCGTGGGCGTTTCGTGGTTAGCGCTAATGCTCGCCGAAGTGCGCGGTATTCAGGCGCAAGCGTATCTCATTCCGGGGCATATGTATTTTTCGGTGAACGGCAGAAATTTCGAGCCCAATCGCGAAGGCTTTAATTATTCGCACGAAGAATATCGAAAAAAATATGCCGCGGGCAGTTGGGATGCCGCAATGCAAAAAGCATTATATCGCAATCAATTCTTGGGAATTGTCGCGTTCAATTTAGGTAACGCCAAATTGGAATCGGATCCGCAAGCGGCTCTCGCTTGGTATAAAGTCGCGGCTGAATTTTTCCCTGCGTATCCGAAAATCCGCGATAATCGTCGCATTGCTCTGCGCAAATTGGACGAGCGCAAATAATTGCGGAATGAACTGCGGTGCATTTTCCGTTTAAAATTTTATTTGCTTTTTTCGTCGCTGCGTTTGCGTTTTTTCCGCTGACAGATTCCGATATTTGGTGGCATTTGGCGAGTGCCCGCGATTTTTTCGAAAACGGCTTAGCCGAAAAAGATCCGTTTTGTTGGACGCCTTCGCGGACGCCGTGGATCAATGTGCATCTCTTTTTTCAGTGGATTGTTTATGCGGTTCATTCGGTGGCGGGGGCTTTTGGATTAGTTCTTTTGAAATCAGTTGCTTGGGGAATTGTCGCTTTTCTTTGGGTGCTTCCGTGCAAAAGAAAAATTCGACTTTTTGAATTTTCGCTCGCTGTTTTGTGCGCATTTATTTTTCGTTATGCGTTGGAATGTCGCCCGATTTTTCTTTCGCTTTTATTCCTCGGCATTTTTTGGAATTTGCTTCCGCAACTTTTGCCGCCGATTTCTAAAAAATATTTTTTGTCTGCGGCGATTTTACTTTTTACACAATGGATTTGGATTCGGACGCAAGGACTTTTCCCTTTGAGTTGTGGGCTTTCGGCGATGGCGATATTTTTAAGTTGGAATCGAATGACGAAGAAATCGAAAATTTTTTCATCCTGTTTTTTAGTCATTCTTTTCTCCGTTCCGCTGTGGCATTTTCAAGGGAATTATTTGTTCGCTTATCCGTTCGGACTTCTCGATCGTTTGATGGGAGGTTCTGCGGCATCGCAAATTTTTGCGCTTGAAATTGCGGAAAATCGTGCGCCTTCAACTCTTCTTTTGTTGCATGAAAATACCGCTTCGATGGCGACACTTCTTTTGCTCGTGGGAATTGCTGCGTTTTTTATTTTGAAAAAAAAATGTTCGATGGAAATTTGGCGAATCGCTTGGCTTCTTATCGCAGCATTTCTCGCGGTTTTTGCGGAACGCAATTTGACAATTTTCTTTTTCCCATTTGTTCTTCTTATTCTTTGGAATCCTTCGTTCATTTTGCTTTTGCGAAAAATTTTTTTGAAGATTTTTCCGCAGAAAAAAGCGGAATTTGGAAATGTCATTTTTATTTTTGCCATTTTAATTTTGTCTTTTTCTGCGGGCAGTTTTTTGCGCAGTCTTCCCGCTTATTTTGAAGGAAAAAATTTCCAAGCGATTTCACAAGAACGCGTTCCGATGAATGCGGTAATTTATTTGCAAAATCATCCGCTTTTACCGAATCAAAATTTATTCAATGACGATCGTTCGGGCGGTTATATTTCGTGGAAAATTCCCGCACAAAAAACATTTGCCGACGGAAGATTTATTTTAAAAGATTCCACGTTTATGGCGAATTATTTGAACTTTGCAAAAAATCCAGAGGCATTTTTTGTCGCAGCAGATTCTTTGCAAATTTATCGAGCGTTGATGCCGACTCGTTATATTTCTCTCTGGAAAAATTTAGATTCGGCGATGCAAAAAAAATCTGATTGGAAAAACGTTTATCGTGACGACGCTTACACGATTTGGGATAAGACAATTTCGGCAAAATAAAGAAGAATTTGCAGAGCGAATTTTCTAAATTTTCTTTATGCGTTTTTTACTTCTTTCGATTTTCTTTTTTCTCATTTCTTGTGCGAATGAAGCTTCGGATGCCGATGACATTTCGGATGCGTTTGAAGGGCTTGCGCGATTAAAAGCGACGGGCGATTCGGTTCAACTCGAATCAATGCATTTAACGGCGAAATTTACTTACGATTTTTATGTCGGCGAACACGAAGTTACAGAGCGCGAATATGCGGAACTCATGGGCGAAAAATTTTCGGCAGCGGATTCGAATAAGCCTGTTGTCGATGTGACTTTTTACGATGCGGTTTTGTACGCGAATGAACTTTCTAAAAAAGTAAAATTGGACACATTTTATGCGTATCGCACGGTGCTTCGCGATGACGAAAATCACGCGGTTTATTTAGAAGATTTGCGCCGCGATTTTACGAATGATGGTTATCGTCTCCCGACGGAAGCGGAATGGATTTTTGCAGCGAGTCAAGGTTGGAATCCGAAGAAAAATGCGTGGACTTCGGAAAATTCAAATTACGAATCGCACGCGGTTTGTTCTGCGGGGAAAAACGCTGCGGGAATTTGCGATATGGCGGGAAATGTAGCGGAGTGGACGAATGATTGGCTCGCCGAATGGAACGATACGACGGTTGTCAATTTTGCGGGCGCGGGCTCGCCGAATTCGCTCAACGAAATTGTTTTGAAAGGCGGCAGTTTTCGGAATGCTGCGGCAAATATCAATTTGAAATCGCGCGGAGATATTTATACGGTGACGCCGGCGATGTACGCTAATTATGTCGGCTTTCGCGTGGCGCGCGGTGCGCTTTTGCAGACGAGTTTTGCGCCCGCTTCCGAAATCAAAGCGGATTATCATATTTCGATGCTAACCGATTACAAAAAATTGCGAACTGTTTTAGGAACGTATCGTGCAAAGCTCGCTTTCCGCGATGATGAAACGCAGCGCATCGGCTTCGTCGATTTTCTCAGTTCTTCGCCGCGGGCGATTGAAATCAAAGATACTCTCGACGCGTATCATCCAGCGATTTCTCCGGACGGAAAGCGCGTCGCATTTTGCACCAAGCCCGAAGGCATTTCGGGAAAGTCGGCGTTATACGTCCGCGATTTGAATTCGGACGGTTCGAATTTGGTAAAGCTCGATGTCGAAAGCGCTGCCATTCCGCGTTGGCGAATTGTCGCAGGCGATACGGAAATCGTTTACGTTTCGAGTACCGGAAATAATGCGAACGAAACGGATTGGAAAAAAGAATCGACTTGGTCGGTAAAATTTTCGGGCGGAAAATTCGGCACTCCCCGCAAGCTTTTCGACGGCACGTACAACGGCGGCGTCTCCTCGGACGGGCGTCTCGCGGTTTCGGGCGCGCGCCTTCTCCGGGCAAATGTGGACGGCGAACAGCGGCTCTGGTACGGCGGGGAGCAGGCCTGCAACGTCTCGCTTTCGGATTCGACGAGCGAAACGCTCTTCCTTGATTTCGGCGGCGCCATCGGCGCGGAATTCGTCGGCTCTTCCTACGACGTGCACGAGCGCATTTTGGTTGCGGACACAGCCGGTTCTCTCTTGCGCACGGTTCCGGCCCCTTCGGGCTATGCCTTCGACCATTCGGAATGGGTGCATGGCAAAAAGGACTTCGCCGTGGCGACCCTCACGGACATGGACGGCGCGCATTCGAAGATCGCCCTTGTGAACACGCGCGATTCGAACGTGACGGATCTCGCAGCCGGCGCGGAACTCTGGCATCCGGACCTGTGGGTGGATGGGCTGAATGTCTCGGACTTTGAACTGGACTTGGACAGCGCGGGGGTGTATTTGTTGCCGAATGGAACGGAGCCGCAAAATCAGATGCGCGTTAAAATGGAATTATTTTGGTGCAATAAAGATTCCATTGAAGTTTTGGCTCTGGGTTCTTCTCGAATTTTGCACGGATTTATTCCCGATGCAAAAAGCATCAATATGGGACATTCGAGCAATGATATGTCGCTTATTTATTACATCGCCGAGAATTATGCTTGGAACCATCTTCCTCGGCTGAAAACGCTAGTGATTTCTGTGGACATAGACAATTGGCAGACCATAGAAGTCTATCGTGACCAGATGTTGGCTGCGGCTCCCGGTTATCTTTATGATGCAAACCATGGATTTTGGAAAGAGGGACTTCCGAAAGATTTTGTTAGTCTTGTGCAAAGCTCTTATCCGGCTTCTCAAGGGTATCAAAATTTGCGGGAAACCAAAGGTTTTGCGGAGCTTCCTGGATCGGGCTGGGGAGATCCTATTATTGAATCCGATTACCAGTGGGCCGAAAAAAATCCTGAAAAGGTGGAAATTCAATTAAAAGCTCTTCGAAATTTTTTGGCACTTGCCGAATCGAAAGAAATTCGTGTAATCGGTGTTCTTTTTCCGCAGAATCCCAGGTATAAAGAAACGGATTCGTGGGGGCGTTACGGCCCTAGCCGTTCTGCGGCAAAAAATATCATCGATTCTTTGCGCGCTTGTGAAAAGCAGTTTTTAAATTTTAGCCTGATGGACGAAAATAAAATGGGCTATCATGACTATGCGGACTCTACCGCTGCGAATACGGATCATTTAGCTTCGGCTGGAGCGCGGCAATTCATGTCTCGATTGGATTCTCTCACTCAACTCCTTTATCAAAAATGAAAACGATTCTCACAGCTTCAATAGCTTTCATGATAGCCTTAGGCCTGACCTCCTGTACGGATAGTTCCTCCTCCTCGCGGCCCGCCGATTATGCTTCCGACGTTGCGATTGAACTCGACTCCGCTCATGCGGGCATGCTCAAAGTCTTTGCTACGGGGGCCTTGGTGAAACTTGGCACAGATGCCGCGGGTGCAATGGCGAATGAACGTCCTGCGATGACCTCTAAATTCTCCTACGACTTTTCGATTGGCAAGCGCGAAGTCACTTGTGCTGAATTTTTGCACGAACTCCAAAATTTCGATTGCGATTCGACACTTCCGATCACGAACGTTACCTGGTATGATGCGGTACTCTATGCGAATGCCCGCAGCAAGTCCGAAGGCTTCGACACGGCCTACATTTATACGTCCGCCGCTTACGATTCTGAAGGACACTGCACGAATCTCGAAACCCTGGAATTTTTGCCAGAAGCCGATGCCTACAGGCTTCCGACCGAAGCGGAATGGATACTTGTCGCGGCGCAAGACTGGAATCCGTTTGCTAGCTGGAATTCGGGCAATTCAAATTATGAATTGCACGTCCCATGTTCGGTTTCGGACGTAAAGGATGCTTCGAATTCCGTCTGCGACATGGCTGGCAACGCAATGGAATGGTCGAATGACTATCTTGGTCGATTTCGGGATACGACAGTTTCGAACTTCCTCGGGCAGAAATCCGCAGGCACTCTTGGCGAGCGAGTCGTCAAGGGCGGTAGTTTCCGCAATGCGGCATCGAACATGTCGTTGCATGCACGTGGCGATGTCTATACGGTAACCTCTGCGACTCGTGCGTTTTACGTCGGATTCCGCTTGGCGTTTGGAAAAATCCCGAACGCGACATGGCTTGACTCCGGAGACCGCGCGGAAGAATCTTCCGTCGAACTCATGGCAACGTACAAACGTTTGCAAGAACTGCTGGGCTCCTCCCGCGCAATCCTCGCTTTCCGGGACGATGAAACAAGAAATATCGCTTTTGTAAATTTTTACGCTTCGCAGCCGCAAGTTGTTGAATTGACCGAAAGCGACGGCTACCACCCGGCCATATCCCCGGACGGAAAGCGCGTGGCCTACTGTACGCGGCCCGAAGGCGTATCGGGCAATTCGGAACTGCACGTCCGCAGCTTGCAGGCGGGCGTTTTGGACGATGCCGTTCTGGATGTGGAAAGCGCAGCGATTCCGCGCTGGCGTGTCGTGGGCGCGGACACGGAAATCGTCTATGTGACGAGTGCGGCGAACAATGCGGACGAAGCTGCATGGAAAACGGAATCGACGTGGAGCGTCCCCTTTGCGGGCGGAAAATTCGGCACACCCCGCAAGCTTTTCGACGGCACGTACAACGGCGGCGTCTCCTCGGACGGGCGTCTCGCAGTTTCGGGCGCGCGCCTTTTCCGGGCGAATGTGGACGGCGAACAGCGGCTCTGGTACGGCGGGGGGCAGGCCCGCAACGTCTCGCTTTCGGATTCGACGGGCGAAACGCTCTTCCTTGATTTCGGCGGCGCCATCGGCGCGGAATTCGTCGGCTCTTCCTACGACGTGCACGAGCGCATTTTGGTTGCGGACACAGCCGGTTCTCTCTTGCGCACGGTTCCGGCCCCTTCGGGCTATGCCTTCGACCATTCGGAATGGGTGCATGGCAAAAAGGACTTCGCCGTGGCGACCCTCACGGACATGGACGGCGCGCATTCGAAGATCGCCCTTGTGAACACGCGCGATTCGAACGTTG